>RFQY01000026.1 GCA_009924775.1 Paracoccaceae bacterium
TTTGAACACGATGTGCCCGCCACCTGCATCCAACTCTTCCTGCATGCGATCCCGCGCAAACTCAGCCACACGCTTAAACTTACGGGTGCTTTGGGGCAGGTTGTTCTTTGCGCGATCCTCAGCGGTGTAGAAAAACTTCATCGCCAAATCTGTCGCGCGCTCCACGTCTTCGGTCTTTGTGGAAAACCTATGCCAGCTGCCGTCCGCCAGCTTTACACGTGCCTGCCATTTGACACTGTTTGGGCGCTTGTCCAAGCGCACGTATTCGCTGATGCGGATGGTTTGGACATCCTGTGACATAAGCCAAGTTTACACCCGCTTAATCCAAAGGAAAACTGCTCAGATAACTGCCCCAAATTTGCCCACAAAAAACATGGCTCAGCACAGCAAATTGGTTGGTGCAGCAGCCCAAAAACAGCCCGTTCCAGCAGCCAGTCGAACACCCTGTTCAACACAGCGATTCAGCGCAGCGCCCGGTGTGTATAGTGTGTATCAGGTGTGTATCGCTATTTTGCGAAGAAAAAATCAGCTAAGTCGTTGATTTTGTTGGAGGCGAGTACCGGAATCGAACCGGTGTACACGGATTTGCAATCCGCTGCGTCACCACTCCGCCAACTCGCCGCCAGTGGTGTGGGGGGATTATCGGATTGTTTTGTGCCTTGCAAGGGGCATCCAAGCGGTTTCGGGGGTAAAACAACGCCGTTGGACATTGCCGATGCGCGCAGGATATGACAAAACCACCCATAACCACAGAACCAACGAGCTTAGTTCAATGACCGATTTTGCCACGCGCCGCGCAACTATGGTGGATAGCCAGATCCGCCCCAATGACATCACCAAGTTTCCCGTGATCGAGGCGCTGCTGCATGTCCCGCGTGAAGAGTTTGTTCCAGAGAACTGGCGCGAGGCGGCCTATGTCAGCGAAAATATCCCCCTAGCGCCCGGGCGCGTGCTGTTCGAGCCGCGGACCTTTGGCAAGATGCTGGATGCACTAGATATACAGCCCGACGAGCTGGTGCTGGATATTGGTTGTGGTTTGGGTTATTCTGCGGCTGTGATTTCACGTTTGGCCGTTGCTGTTGTGGCGGTCGAGGAAAACGCGGCTTTTGCAGCCGAGGCACAGGCGGCTTTGGCGGCGGTCGAGGCCGATAACGTGGTTTTGCATCAAGGCCCCTTGGCCGAAGGGGCGGCGAAGCATGGCTCCTATGATGTCGTGTTTGTAGAAGGTGCCGTGGCGGTTGTGCCCGAGGCAATTCTGGCCCAAATGAAAGAGGACGGGCGCATTATTTGCCTGTTCCAAGAAGGGGCGCTTGGTACGGTTCGTATCGGTCGAAAAATCGACGGACGGATCGGCTGGCGCCACGCGTTTAATGCCAGTGCTCCGGTGGCATCCGGTTTTGAAAAACAGGCGGCGTTCACCCTGTAACGGGCGCGCTTGTCATATATACAGGCAATTGAAAGGCGGCAGGGAATGCGTTCTCTTTCCATAGGTCAAAATATCCGAAAACGCGTGGCCGCCGGTGCGGCGGCAATATGTGTGGTTTGCGCCCCTGTGGCGGCGGTTGCCGAAAGCTTGGCAGATGCCTTGGCCGGCGCCTATACCCATTCGGGGTTGTTGGATCAAAACCGCGCGTTGCTGCGGGCCGCTGACGAGGATGTGGCGGTCGCTATTTCCCGCCTGCGTCCGGTGCTGCAGTGGTCCAGTGATATCACCCGCACGTTTGGCGAAAATTATTCCTTCGGAACAACAGGCCCGGCTGGCACTGCGGGCATCGCGCGTTTGGATAGCACGCTTGGCCTGTCGGCCGAGGTTCTGCTTTACGATGGCGGGCGCACCAAGCTGGGGGCTGACGCGGCCAAAGAAACCGTGCTGGCCACCCGTCAATCGCTGGTGTCGATCGAACAATCTATCCTGCTGCGCGCGGTTCAGGCCTTTATGGATGTGCGCGCCACCGCCGAGATTGTGGCCCTGCGCCAGAACAATATTCGCGTGATCACTGAAGAATTGCGCGCCGCGCAAGACCGTTTCGAAGTGGGCGAGGTGACCCGCACCGATGTGGCCCTGACCGAGGCCCGCTTGGCCGGGGCGCGCAGCCTGTTGGCGCAGGCCCAAGGCGATTACAGCATCGCGATCGAGGCCTATCAGGCCTATGTTGGCCGTGCGCCGGGCAAATTGGCGCCGCCGCCTGCGATGAAGCTGCCTGTTGCCTCGGTTGACGCCGCAAAGGCGCAGGCGATGAAGTTGCACCCTACCTTGAAACAGGCGCAGCATCAGGTTTCAGCGGCAGATATTGGCGTTGAAATCGCCAAGCGCGCCACCATGCCCCGCGTGACGTTAAACGGCACTTTGGGGTCCAGCTCGCGGGCGAATTCGCCTTATTGGCAGGATACCGGCACCGTTGGCCTGCGCGCCAGCGGCGTGATTTATCAAGGTGGCCAGTTGCGGGCACTGACACGCAAGGCGATGGCGCAGCGCGATGCTGCGCGCGGGGCGTTGCACGATGCGCGCTCTGAGATCGGGCAGAACGTGGGCGGGGCATTTGCCCGTGTGAAAGTGGCGCAAGCCGCGCTTGCCGCCACGGACGAGCAGATTCGCGTCGCGCGTGTGGCCTTTCAGGGTGTGCGCGAAGAAGCGGCGCTTGGCTCGCGGACCACATTGGATGTGCTGAACGCCGAGCAGGAACTGCTGGATGCACAGGCCAACCGTATTTCGGCCGCCTCTAATGAATATGTGGCCTATTACAGCTTGCTGGCCTCGATGGGGCTGCTCACGGTAGATCAGTTGAACCTGAAAGTCACCCGTTACGATCCGGCAGAATATTACAACCTTGTCCACAAAGCCCCCAACGCCCTAAGCAAACAGGGCAAAAAGCTGGATAAGGTGCTGCAGCGGCTGGGCAAAGAATAATTCTGCGCTGGGTTGTTGCGTGAAACGCAGCGGGCGGTTAAGCTGCCCGCTGTCGCAGTAATGGTAAAGCCCTATGTCAGATCCGATGAAATCCGCCGATATTGAAGATGTATTGTCGTCGATCCGGCGGCTTGTGGCCGATACGCCCGATGGTGCGCAGGCCCCTGCCACAGCGGCTGGGAATCGTTTGGTGCTGACCCCGGCCTTGCGTGTTGGCGAGGCCCAAGCCCAAGCCCACGCTGAAGCCGCGCAATCGCCCGCGCCTTCCCAGCAAGATGCAGCTGACACACCAGCCCAGGCCGGCGCCGATGGCGCGCCCCACCACAGTGCCGACGATGACGCCCCCACCCCCGATATCGAGCCGGTAGAAGACACCACGGTGTTGGAATGGGAAGATCACGACAGCGCCGCCGCCCCAGTGCAGGACAATGCGCAGGACAATACGCATGACCGCGCCGCGCATCGGGTCGAGATGGATGCCAATGCAGCCCAAGATGAGGCGCTGCATGCTGATCATGATGCCCCCCATGACGATGCCACCCATGATGACGCCCCCGAGATAACAGCGCCGGCGGGCCATGGCCCCGATGGCCAGTCAACCGGGGCCGATGCCGATACCGCGGATCACAACGACCAAGCCCCAGACACGCTGGATTTGATGGCCGAAGACGGCGTGATCGACGAAGAGATGCTGCGCGAACTGGTGGCAGATATCGTGCGCCAAGAACTGCAAGGCGCCTTGGGCGAGCGGATCACACGCAACGTGCGCAAACTGGTGCGCCGTGAAATCCACCGCGCCCTTTCTGCGGCCGAGTTCGAATAATCTGCCCGCTAAACGGGGCGTGCCAGTTTCAGCAGTGCCTCGATATCCAGATGGGTTTCCAAATGCTGGGCCAGCGCATCCAGCGTGGTTTCGACGCTGGCGTCAAAATCTAGGCCCGAGCCATCGGCGCCAAATCGCGCCAAGTAGCTTTGGCGAAAGCCATCGGCCGCGAATAACCCATGCAGATAGCACCCCATCACCCGCCCATCGGCGCTGGCGGCCCCGTCAGGGCCGCTGGGCAGGGCAAGCCAGGCGCGCTGGCAATCCGGGCCGGTGGTGCGGCCAAGATGAATCTCGTAGCCCTGTACGGGGCAGCCTGTGGCGCTATGGGTGCCCTCGACCCGTGCCAAAACTTTTTCAGGCTGCAATTCTGTGCTGATGTCTAGCAGCCCCAAGCCAGCATGCCGCCCCGGTATTCCCTCGATCCCGTGGGTGTCGATAATCTCGCGTCCCAACATCTGGTAGCCGCCGCAAATGCCCAGCACATGCCCGCCCCGGCGCAGATGCGCAGCAAGGTCGATATCCCAGCCCGCCGCACGAAAGGCCGCCAGATCTGCGATAGTGGCCTTTGACCCGGGCAATAAAACCAGATCGGCGTCGCCGGGCAGGGGGCGGCCGCGTTCGATAATTTGAACGCTGACATCGGGTTCTGCTGACAGCGGGTCGAGATCGTCGAAATTGGCAATGCGCGGCAATTTGGGCACGGCGACCTTTATTTTGCCCGCCCCGCGCGAGGCGATATCCAACACATCTTCGGCAGGCAACCGCCACGCCCCGTCAAACCAAGGCACCACCCCAAGCGAGGGCCAGCCCGTGGCGTTTGAAATCACCGGCAACCCATCGTCAAACAGCCGTGGGTCGCCGCGAAACTTGTTGATGGCAAAGCCCACCACCTTGGCCCTGTCTGGGCCGTCCAACACCGCATGCGTGCCCACCAGTTGGGCGATGACGCCGCCCCGGTCGATATCGCCCACCAGCACCACAGGCACATTGGCGGCCTGGGCAAAGCCCATATTGGCAATGTCGCGCGCGCGCAGGTTCACTTCGGCAGGGCTGCCCGCCCCCTCGACCAACACCAGATCGCACCGCGCGGCCAGCCTGTGAAAACTGTCCAGAACCGCTGGCATCAATTTATCCTTCAGGCTGCCATAGGCGCGCGCCTCGACCATATCGAGACGCTTGCCTTGCACGATCACCTGCGCCCCGGTTTCGGTTTCGGGCTTCAGCAGCACCGGGTTCATATCGCTGTGGGGGGGCACGCCAGCCGCACGGGCCTGCAGCGCTTGTGCGCGCCCGATCTCGCCGCCATCTTCGGTGACAGCGGCGTTATTGGACATGTTTTGCGGCTTGAACGGCAGGCAGTTGATGCCCCGCCGCCGCAGCGCCCGGGCCAGACCCGCCACCAACATGGATTTCCCCACATTCGAACCGGTGCCCTGTATCATGATTGCCAATGCCATGGCCGTGCCCTTTTTGGTTGATTGCCCGCCAAACCTGCTGTGCCCAAGCTAGGCCATTTCGCGGTGGTGGTGCGTATCATCTGCGGCAGAAAAGAAAAAAGCGCGCCATTCTGGCGCGCCTGTTTCCCGTCATATCCCCGTTCGGGACTATGATTAAGCCGCTTCGGCCTGTGCCGCGGCATTGCGGCGTTCGCTTTCTTCGCGCGACAGGGCCACGCTTGTGCGAATACCTTTTGCAACGAAGTCCATCAGCCCTTTGACAACCCGTTCGTTGGGGTCGATACCCGCGCAGGTCAACACTTCGCGGCCATCGCGCGAGCGTGCCCAACGGGCGATTTGTTCGGGGCCGTTGCCATATTTCTTGTCATCGGCAATCGCGTCATCCAATGCAGCCAACACAACGGCTGCAAACAGTTTGCGGGCGCGGTTACCTTGTTCGTTATTGAAGGCCGTGCCGTCAACGAAATCTTTCATGTTTCGTCCTTGCGTTATTTTATTGCTCTTGCATATCCGGAGTGCGGCCTCTTTGGCAGATCGAAGCCGATTCGGATAGGGCGTTGATGCATGGCTGTTATGCGTGTGGTGCAATGCTGTGCCGATGCGGCCCTGAAAATGCTGCTGTGTTTCGTGTTCTTGCCTCTCGGGGCTGACAACGATATAGGGGCGGCAAAACCTCATTCAACCCTTTGTCATGGTTCAAACACATGCCCAAAATCAATGGTAACGAAATTCGCCCCGGCAACGTTCTCGAGCACGAGGGTGGCCTGTGGGCTGCGGTAAAGGTGGATCACGTCAAACCCGGTAAGGGCGGCGCCTTTGCTCAAGTTGAAATGAAAAACCTGCGCAACGGTTCGAAACTGAACGAGCGCTTCCGCTCTGCCGACAAGGTCGAGCGCGTCCGGCTAGAGCAGAAAGACCAGCAATTCCTGTATGAAAACGACGGGATGCTGGTGTTCATGGATACAGAAACCTACGAACAGGTTGAACTGCCCGCCGACATTTTGGGCGAACGCCGCCCATTCTTGCAAGACGGCATGACCGTTGTGGTGGAATATTACGAAGCCGAAGCGCTGAACATGACCTTGCCGCAAAAAGTAACCTGCACCATCGAAGAAACCGAACCAGTGGTCAAAGGCCAGACCGCGGCAAACAGCTTCAAACCCGCGCTGCTGGATAATGGCGTGCGCGTTATGGTGCCCCCGTTTGTGGGCAGCGGCGAGAAAATCATCGTGAATACCGAAACCATGGAATATTCGGAACGCGCCTAATAACGTAACGGAACCTGTGCTGGGGCCATCCTGCTGGGTGGCCCTTTTGCGTTGCAATGGCCCAGGCAGGCAGGTTTTGCTTGAAACGCAGGGGCATTCGTCTAAGCACAGGCCAAAGTGATCAAGGGGGTCCCATGTCTGTTTCTATGCTATCGACCTTTGTGAAACCAATGCACCCCGAGGGGCGCAAATTTGTGGCCATTGCCGCGGGCCTGTCGGTTTTGCTGTTTTTACTGTGGGAGCCACTGGGCTGGTTCGGCGCTGGGCTGACTGTTTGGGTCTACTATTTCTTCCGCGACCCCGAGCGCGTCACGCCACAGCGCGCGGGCATCATGGTTTCCCCCGCCGATGGCATCGTGTCGTTGCTAGAACCAGCCGTGCCGCCGGCAGAACTGGGCTTGGGCGATCAGCCAATGATGCGGGTGTCGGTGTTCATGTCGGTGTTCAATTGCCACGTGAACCGCGCGCCCGCCGCTGGGCGGATTACAACCGTGGCCTACCGCCCCGGGAAATTTTTGAACGCCTCGCTGGACAAAGCCTCTGAGGATAACGAGCGTAATGGCCTGACCATCGAATTGCCCGATGGGCGCCGCTATGGCGTGGTGCAAATTGCGGGTCTGGTGGCGCGGCGCATTTTGTGCTGGTCGCAAGAGGGCCAGCAGCTGGGCATTGCTGAACGGTTTGGCCTGATCCGGTTTGGCTCGCGGTTGGATATCTATCTGCCGCAAGGCGCCACACCCGTTGTCAGCATTGGGCAAACCATGATCGCGGGCGAAACCGTGATCGCAGAATTGGGCTAAGCGCATGACACGCCGCTCTTCCATATTGCGCGATCCTGATGCCGCCGAACGCGTGCCCTTTGTGCAATTATTGCCCAATATGGTCACGCTTGCAGGCATGTGTTTTGGCCTGACATCGGTGCGTTATTCCATGGACGAGCGTTTCGGCACCGCGGTGCTGCTGATCATGCTGGCCGCGCTGATGGATGGGCTGGATGGCCTGTTGGCGCGGCGGTTGAATGCCTCGTCGAAACTGGGCTCCGAGCTGGATTCGCTGTCAGATTTCCTGTGCTTTGGCGTGGCGCCGGGTATTTTGCTGTATCAGGCGCACCTGTCGCAGCTGGGCAATTTGGGCTGGATTTTTGTGTTGGTTTTGGCCACGGCAACCTGCCTGCGCCTTGCGCGTTTCACTGTTGGCGCTGTTGCCGGTGTTCTTGGTGCTGTCCGAAACCACGCGCTACAGCGATGCACCGCTGTTGGTGGGGCTGTGGGTGGCCTTTGTCGGGCTGTTGATGATCTCGACGCTCAAAACCCTATCGCCCAAGGGGCTAAGGGTGCCACGCAAGCTGATCGCGGTGATGATCTTTGCCATGGTGATCGTCATTGGGATGGTGTTCACCCGCCCATGGACGTTGCTTGTGGTGATCGATTTGGCCTATTTGGCCATTCTCAGCCGGTCGCTTGTGCAGGCGCGCGGGCGGTTTTTCAACTAAGGCTTTTGGCTGCGCGCCATGGGCCAGCCGCGGGCGGGGTGCTTAGCCCCGCTCTAGCAGCTGGGCATGGGCACCGCCCGCCTGCAATGGCCCTGTGGCGCGATCAAAGCGCAGATAGGCCAGCGCCCGGTCTTCACACACGCTGTGCACCTGTCCGGCCTCTTTGCCGTTTGCGTCTGTCAGCACCGTGCCGGGCTGTGCCACGCCATCTAGCGCGATCAGCGCCAAGCCTTTTTTCAGCTCGGTCTTGTGCTTCATGCGGGCGGTCACCTCTTGGCCCACATAGCAGCCTTTGCGAAAATCAACGCCGTTCAGCCGCTCGAATCCCATTTCCAAGATATAGCTGTCTGCACCCAGCTCGATCCCGGTTTCGGGCACCATATGCGCCACCCGCAGCGCCAGAAAATCGGTGCCATCCTCGCCTGCCTCGGTGCCATATAGCCGCCAGCCAAGCGCGGGGTGGCGCGGGTCGGGCAGGGCGCCTTCGGGGGCGGGGCCAGTGCCGCGCCGCACCTGCAAGCCGCTGTCAGTGATCTGGACATCCGCGCGCAGCTTATACATCGACAGGCGTTGTGCCAGCATAGGGGCAAGGCTGCTGTCTACATCCAACAGCACCCCTGCATCGGCCCCGGGGGCGGCTGACACGATGAAATCTGCCAAATATTTGCCCTGCGGCGTCAGCAGTGCGGCGTAAACCGGGCCTTGGGCCAGTTTTGCCATGTCATTGGTGATCAGCCCTTGCAAAAAGCCAATCGCGTCGCTGCCCGAAATCTTTAACACTGTGCGTGCCATGGTGTGGTGATCTTCCTTTGCAAGCGCTGGGTTTTGCCGCCGCCGCCCTGTGGCACATACCCTGTGGCACATATAGGCGCGCAGCTGCGGTGGGCAAACCCCTAGCCACCAAAGAGCCGCGCCCAAAACCCGCGTTTTGGCGGGTCTTCTGGCAGTGGGGTGCGTATCATATGGGCGCTGGCGGCTTGGTCGGCGGTTGGGCCATCGGTGCGAAATTGCAGGGCGTGCAGGTTGGCATAGATGCCACCCCGCGCCAGCAGTTCCTCGTGCGTGCCCTCGTCGACCACGCGGCCTTGGTCCATGACCACGATTTTATCAGCCTCGCGCACGGTAGACAGCCGGTGGGCAATCACCAATGTGGTGCGCCCTTTCGACAGTTTTTCCAGCGCGGCCTGCACGGTTTTTTCCGATTGCGCATCCAGCGCGCTGGTGGCCTCGTCCAGCAGCAAAAGCGGCGTGTCGCGCAGCAGGGCGCGGGCGATGGCCACGCGCTGACGCTGACCGCCCGACAGGGCCGATCCGCGCGGGCCCACATGGGTATCTAGCCCATTGGGCAGGTTGGGCAGGAAATCGGCCACATGGGCGGCTTGCAACACGTCATCAAGCTGCTCGGCGCTGACATCGCCCCGCCCCAGCAAAATATTTTCGCGCAAGGTTTCATCGAACAATGTGCTGTCTTGGGTCACCACCGAAAACAGCGCGCGCAGATCTGGCAGATCGATCTGGCGCACATCGGTGCCGCCAATCAACACCCGCCCGTCGGTGGTATCAATCAGCCGTGTCAACAGGTTGAACACCGTCGATTTGCCAGCCCCCGAGGCCCCGACAAGCGCGGTGGTTTTTCCCGCCTCGGCCACAAAAGACGTGCCCCGCAATACCGGCGTTTCGCCGTAATCCAGCCGCACGTTTTCCAAGCGCACATCGGGGCAGCCTTGGGGGGCGGTTTTCGGATGCGCGGGCGATAGCACGCTGGGCTTGGTGTCTAGCAGTTCTTTCAGCCGTTCCATGGCCGCGGCGGCTGCCTGCCATGTGGCGCTGATCGAGCTTAGCCTTCGCAGCGGATCAAAGGCCAAGCCAATGGCGGTGAAAAACGCCATGAATTCGCCCACGGTTTTCTCGCCCGCGATAATCTCGGTGCCGCCCATATAGAGCACGCCCATAAACCCCAAACCCGCCATCACATCGATCATGCCGGGCATGGCGGCGGCGCCCACGCTGGCGCGCACCTCGGCGCGCACCAAATCCTTGGTTTGCATGCGGTAGCGTTTGGATTGATAGCTTTCCAGCCCGTTCAGCTTTACCTGAATAATGCCGTGAAACACCTCGTCCAGCCGGGTGGCCAGCCGCGCGGCCAGATCGCGCGCCTCTAGCGCCCGGGCGCGCACGAATTTTTGCAACAGGGCCGAGGGCGCCACCAGCAGTGGAATGCCAACGCAGCTGATCAGCGTCCAATACCAATCCACCGAAATGGCGACGCCAAACAAGATCACCAGCGACACCAGATCCCGCCCCGCGCCGGAAATAATCATGCTCCAGATTGCGTTGATCGAGCCGACATCGCCCTGCACGCGCTGCAGCAAATAGCCCGGTGGGTGGGTTTGGTAAAAGGCGCCATCCATTGTCATCAGATGGGCCAGCAGATCACCGCGCAATTGGGCGGCGGTTTTTTGCGATATGACCGACAAGAACGCTTTTTGTAAAATGCTGGCCACCGCCCGCAGCGTAAAGATGCCAAAAATCGCAATCCCCACCCACCACAGCGCGTCGTATTGGCCGGCAACGAAGACCTCGTCGAACATCGGCTTCATCATATAGCTCAGCGCGCCCAGCATGCTGCCTTCCAGCGACATGAACAAAAGCGCGGCAATCACCAATGGCCATTGATGGCGCAGGTAGCCGCGCCACAGCCATTTTAACAGCACAGAGGATGGGGTGTGTTTGATCTGTTCGGAGCTACTCAATAGAATGCCGTCCTTTGGTGCGGGGCGTGGCCCAGCCCTGCCAGATGGGCAGGGGCACCGTTGTTTCTTTCGATCAGTCCTAGTGTGTCACGCCCCCTGTGGCAAGCCTGACACCGCGTTGCTTGCAGGGGGTGGCGGCGCAAGGGGTGTTGACCTTGGCCAAAAGCGGCGTAGGCTTTGGCCATCAGTTTTCAGGACATGCCCATGACCCTTTCCCAAGGCCGCCCCTATCTGGCCATTCCCGGCCCATCTGTAATGCCCGACGCAGTTTTGGCCGCCATGCACCGGCCTGCCCCCAATATTTACGAAGGCGAAATCGTGGAATTGGCCGCAGGTTTGATCCCCGATTTGCGCGCGGTGGCCCGCACCAAGGGTCATGTTGCCATCTATATTGGCAATGGCCACGCGGCATGGGAGGCGGCGCTTGCCAACACCGTGGCGCCGGGCGATAGCGTTTTGGTGCCCGCAACGGGGCGCTTTGGCCATGGCTGGGCCGATATGGCGCAGGGGCTGGGGGCCGATGTGCACATGCTGGATTTTGGCAAATCCACCCCGCTTGATCCCGCCGCCGTCGAGGCGGCGCTGCGCGCGGACGGGGGCCATAAGATCAAGGCGGTGCTGGTGACGCATGTGGATACCGCCTCGTCGGTGCTTAATGATGTGGCGGCAGTGCGCGCGGCCTTGGATAGCGCGGGCCACCCGGCACTTTTGATGGCCGATTGCGTGGCCTCGATGGCGGTGGACCGCTTTGAAATGGATGGATGGGGCGTCGATGTTGCGGTGGCGGCCAGCCAAAAGGGGCTGATGGTGCCGCCGGGGCTGGGGTTTGTGTTTTTCAGTGATAAAGCCGCCCAGGTGCGCGCGGCCATGCCGCGTGTCAGCCGCTATTGGGATTGGGCGCCGC
This sequence comes from Paracoccaceae bacterium, assembly GCA_009924775.1. GTDB lineage: Bacteria > Pseudomonadota > Alphaproteobacteria > Rhodobacterales > Rhodobacteraceae > CAJXSO01. The sequence goes on from RFQY01000026.1 coordinate 11,609, forward strand.
GCGCCCAGCCCGAGCAGTTTTATCAATACTGGGGGGGCACGGCGCCCACCCATCATCTTTATGGGCTGCGCGTGGCGCTGGACATGCTGCATGGCGAGGGGATCGAGGCGGTTTGGGCGCGCCATGAAACGCTGGCCCGCACGGTTTGGGCCGCGTGCGAGGCATGGGGGCAGGGGGGTGGCACGCTGCGGCTGAATGTGGCCAACCCCGCCCACCGCGCCCGCGCGGTGACCGCGCTATGCTTGCCCCAAGGTGGGGCAGGGCAGCTGCGCAAATGGTGCGAAACCCAAGCGGGTGTTACCTTGGGTATCGGCCTTGGCATGGCCGAGCCGGGCAGCCCCGCGGCAGATGATTTCTTCCGCATTGGCCATATGGGTCATGTGAATGCCCATATGGTTTTGGGCATGCTTGGCGCCGTGGATGCCGGGCTAAAGGCACTGGGCCTGCCCCATGGCAGCGGCGCAATGGCCGCCGCCACCGAGGTTGTGGCGCAGGCAACCGCTGTGCCCCCCGCGTCATCGGCTGCCGCCGCGGCTGCGGCGGCGCGCTGATTAGCCTGCGGCGCGGGCGGCGGCCAGCGCTGGCCCAAAGGCTGTGGCCAGCGCATCCAGATCGGCGCTTTGGCCACAGCTGATGCGAATGCAGCGGTTCATGGGGCTGACGCCCGGCATGCGGATAAAAATGCCGCGCGCGGCCAATTCCTGCAGCACGCGCTTGGCCAAGGCGCCATCGCCGCCGCAATCGATGGCCACGAAATTGGTGGCCGAGGGCAGCGCCTGCAGCCCGTGGTCTGCGGCCATATCGTAAAGGCGCAGGCGCGCTTGTGCCACTTGCGCACAGGTATGTGCCAGCCATGCCCCATCGTGCAACGCAGCCAGCGCCCCCTCTTGGGCGGCGCGGTTCATGCCAAAATGGTTGCGCACCTTGTGAAAGGCGGTGATCAGCGTTGGGTGACCCAAGGCATAGCCGACGCGCGCGCCCGCCATGCCATAGGCCTTGGAAAAGGTGCGCATGCGGATGACACGCGGGTCATCGGCCGCGATTGGGGCGGCGGTGCCTTCGGGGGCGAATTCTACATAGGCCTCGTCCAGCACCAACAGCGTGTCTTGGGGCAGATCTTTCAGCGCCTGCGCGATCGTGGCGCCGCTGTGCCAAGTGCCCATGGGGTTATCGGGGTTGGCCAGATACACCAGCTTTGCCCCAACTTCGGCCGCTTTGGCAAACAGCGCGGCCGGGTCTTCGTGGTCGTCGCGGTAGGGCACTTTGTGCAACACCCCGCCAAACCCTGCCACGTGGTAGTTGAAGGTGGGATAGGCGCCATCGGATGTGACCACAGCATCGCCGGGGCCAACCATAAGGCGCACCAAATAGCCCAGCAGGCCATCTATGCCCTCGCCCACCATCACGTTGTCGGGCCCAACGCCATGGGCTTGGGCCAGTGCGTGGCGCAGATCGTGGCTTTCGGGGTCGCCATACATCCAAATCTCGGCGGCGGCGTGTTGCATCGCCGCGACCGCCTTGGGCGAGGGGCCAAACACGTTTTCATTGGCACCTAGCCGCGCGGCAAAGCGGCGGCCAAGCGCGCGCTCTTGCGCCTCGGGGCCCACAAAGGGCACGGTGGCGGGCAGGGTGGCGGCAAGCGGGGTCATGCGAAACTGGCTCATGGCCCGAGATAAGCGCAACATTTGCCCAACGGCAAGGGGCAACCGATGGCCCAGATTGCATGTGGCGTGGCGACGCAAGGGCATGCTTGCCCCGCGCCATGGGCTTCGGCCAGTATATGGCCAAAGCGCCCCCGCGCGCCTAGCCAACAGGAGCCCCAAAATGACCCGCGTTCAGACCGAGATCAAAGACCATATCGCCCATGTCACCCTGATCCGCGCCGACAAGATGAACGCGGTCGATCCAGATATGGCCGAGGCGATTGTGGCTGCTGGCACCCAGCTGATTGACAATGACGATATCCGCGCGGTTGTGCTGTCGGGGCAGGGGCGCGGCTTTTGCGCCGGGCTGGATGTGGCCAGCTTTGCCAAATTCGCAGCCCAAGACCCGGTCGAGCGGGTGATGCCGCGCACCCATGGCGATGCCAACCTGATGCAAGAGGTGGCGATGGTGTGGCGCAAAGTGCCCGTGCCGGTGGTGGCCGCCATGCATGGGGTGGCCTTTGGCGCCGGGCTGCAGCTGGCGATGGGGGCCGATATTCGGCTGGCCCATCCTGAAACCAAACTGACCATCATGGAGGCCAAATGGGGGCTGGTCCCCGACATGGGCGGTATGGTGCTGTGGCCGCAATTGATGCGCTCGGATGTGCTGCGCCTGCTGACCTATACGGCCGAGCCGATCACGGCCGCCGAAGGGCTGGGGCTGGGGCTGGTGACACGGCTAACCCAGACCCCGCTGGAAGATGCGCAGGCGCTGGCCACGGTGATCGCAGGTAAATCGCCCAGCGGCACCCGCGCCGCAAAACGCCTGATTGGCGTGGCCGAAAGCGGCGCCGGGGCGCAAAAAGTGCTGTTTGAGGAAAGCCGCGAACAGGCCGATCTGATTGGCAAGCCCCATCAAATGGAAATCATCGCGGCCAATATGCAAGGGCGCGCCCCCAAATTCTAAGCGGCGCACAAGCGTAAAAAAAGGGGCCATCTAGGCCCCTTTTTGGTGTCATGCCGGGGGCTTAGCCCAGTTCGGCCAGCCGCGCGACTGCCGCTTTCAGCTTGGCTTCTTCGTCTTCTTTCACGGCCAGCGCCTCGCGGGTTTCGGCCACAACCTCTTCGGGGGCAGAGGCCACGAAATTGGGGTTGTTCAGGCGCCCGCGCAGGCCACCCAGTTCTTTGCCCAATTTGCCCAAGGTCTTTTCAAGGCGGGCTTTTTCTTCGGCCACATCGATAATATCGGCCAAAGGCAGGCTAAAGGTGCCCCCGCCCATGCCGATGGTGGCTGTGCCTTTGGGAAAGCTGTCGACATGCGTCAGATCTTCGATCCGGGCCAAACGCTTGATCAGCACCTCGTTGCGCGCCCATGCGGCCTGCGCATCGCCATCCATCGCGGTCACCAGCAGCTGCACATAGGCGCCTGCGGGCACATGCATCTGCGCCCGCACCGAGCGCACCTCTTCGATCAGGCCAATCACCCAGCCCATTTCGCGCGCGGCATCCGCCTGCACCAGCCCCGCCCCATAGCTTGGCCATTCGGTTTGGGCCAGCATGGCGGCACGGGTGCCCGTTTGCGCCCACAGATCCTCGGTGACATAGGGCATGATCGGGTGCAGCAAGATCATGCATTGATCCAGCACCCATGCCATCACGCGCTGGGTTTCGGCACGCTCGGGCGCCCCTTCGGCCAATAGGGGTTTGGCAAATTCCACATACCAATCGCACACCTTGCCCCAAACAAAGGCATAAAGCGCGTTTGCGGCATCGTTAAAGCGGTATTCGCTCATGGCCTGATCCACCGCCTCGCGCACCAGCCCGGTTTCACCAATGATCCAGCGGTTCACGGTGGCCTGCGCCATCGGCGCTGTGGTGGTGGTGGCGTGGCCCTGCCACACGTCGTTCATTTCGGCAAAGCGGCAGGCATTCCACAGCTTTGTGCCAAAGTTGCGATAGCCCTTGATACGCTCGCGGCTTAGCTTCAACACCCCGCCAATGGCTGCCATCTGCGCCATGGTAAAGCGCAAGGCATCGGCGCCGAATTCGTCGACAATTTCCAAGGGGTCAATCACATTGCCCTTGGTCTTGGACATTTTCTGCCCCTTCTCATCGCGCACCAGCTGGTGCAGATAGACGGTGTGGAAGGGAATATTATCCACCACGGCCAGCTGCATCATCATCATCCGCGCCACCCAGAAGAACAAGATGTCAAAGCCTGTCACCAAAACATCGGTGGGGAAATATTTGCGCAGCTCATCGGTGTCGTCGGGCCAACCCAGCGTGCCAATGGGCCATAGCCCCGAGGAAAACCACGTATCCAGCACATCAGGGTCACGCGTCAGCGCCACGCCGGGCCCGGCCATCTCTTGCGCCTCGGCTTGGGTTGCGGCGCAATATTCGCGCCCGGCATCATCAAACCAAACCGGAATTTGATGCCCCCACCACAGCTGGCGCGAGATGCACCATGGCTCGATATTTTCCAGCCAGTGGTAATAGGTTTTCTCGCCCGATTCCGGCATGATCTTCACGCGGCCCGTGCGCACCGCATCCAGCGCCGGGCCGACGACCTTTTCAGCGTCCACGAACCACTGGTCGGTCAGCATCGGTTCGATAACCACGCCGGACCGGTCGCCAAAGGGCTGCATGATCTTCTTTGCCTCGACCAGCGGCACCAGCGCCGCCGGGTCGTCATCGGCGCCCAGTTTGCCCCCCAACCGCGGATCATCGGCGCGCGTCATCACCGCAAGCCCCTCGGCGGTGATCTCGGCCACCACACGCGCGCGCGCCTCGAACCGATCAAGGCCGCGCAAATGGTCAGGCACAAGGTTCAGCACATCCACGGTTTTTTCTGTAAAGTCGGCGCCTTGGGCAAAGGCCTGCGCCTGGCCTGCGGCTGCGGCATAATCGGCCCCATCGGCCCGCATCGCGCCGCGCGTATCCATCAAACGATACATCGGAATGCCGCCGCGCTTGGCCACTTGGTAATCGTTGAAATCATGCGCCCCGGTGATCTTCACCGCCCCCGAGCCAAAGGTCGGGTCGGGGTATTCATCGGTAATAATCGGGATCCGGCGGCGGTGCTCTTTTGGGCCCACCGGGATTTCGCAAAAGCTGCCAACGATCGGCGCATAGCGTTCATCGGATGTATGCACCGCCACCGCACCATCGCCCAGCATGGTTTCGGGGCGGGTGGTGGCGATGCTGATATAGTCGCGCTCTTCTTCAAAAATCACGCAGCCATCGGCATCTTTTTCAACATAGGTATAGGTTTTGCCATCGGCCAGCGGGTATTTGAAATGCCACATATGGCCGTCCACCTCGATATTCTCGACCTCAAGATCGGAAATCGCGGTTTCAAAATGCGGGTCCCAGTTGACCAGCCGCTTGCCACGGTAAATCAACCCTTTGCGATACATTTCCACGAAAACCTTGATCACGGCATCATGGAAATTGGGGCTGTTTTCATGGCCCACGCGCGGGTCGCCGGGGGCGCCTGCCATGGTAAAGGCGTTACGCTCCCAATCGCAGCTGCAGCCCAAACGCTGCAACTGTTTCACGATGGTGCCGCCATATTGGCCTTTCCATTCCCAAACCTTGCCCAGAAACGCCTGCCGCCCCAAATTGCGCCGGCCGGGTTGGCCCGTGGCCGCCAGCATCTTTTCCACCTGCAGTTGGGTGGCGATGCCTGCATGGTCTTGGCCGGGTTGCCACAAAGTGTCGAACCCGCGCATCCGGTGCCAGCGGATCAAGATGTCTTGAAGCGTGTTGTTGAACGCATGGCCCACATGCAGCGCGCCGGTGACATTTGGCGGCGGGATCATGATCGAGAAACTGCGCGTCTCGTCATTTTGCACATGCTTGCCCGCGCGAAACGCGCCTGCCTGTGTCCAGCTTGCGTAAAGCCGCGGCTCGGCTTCGGCTGCGTTAAATGTCTTTTCCATCGCCATGTGGCACCTCGTCATCCCGCTGTTGCCGGCTGACTTAGCGAATTCACGCGCCAAGGGAAAGCCAGAAGGCGCCGCCTACAGGCCCAAATCCCGCCTCGGCACCAGCTTGCCCGGGTTCAAAATGCCCGCCGGGTCCAGCGCTGCTTTCAGCGTGCCCATCACCTGCCATCCCTCGCCATGCTCTGCCTGCATATAGGCGGTCTTGCCAATGCCGATGCCATGTTCGCCCGTGGCCGTGCCCCCCATGGCCAATGCCCGCTCTACCATCCGGTGCGACAGCGCTTTGACGGCGGCCAGTTCCTCGGCCGCGCTGGGATCAAACAGCAAAATTGCGTGGAAATTGCCATCGCCCACATGGCCCAAAATCGGCCCGGTCACGATGCTTTTTGCAATATCGGCGGCGGTGTCTTCCACGGCTTGCGCCAGGCGCGAAATGGGCACGCAAATATCTGTCACCAAAGCGCGTTTTCCCGGCGCATGGGCCAATGTCGACCAATGCGCGCGGTGGCGCATGTCCCACAGGCGGGTGCGGTCCTCGGGGCGGGTGGCCCAGTCAAAGCCCACCGCGCCATGGGTCTTGGCGATGGTGCCAAAGCTTTCGGCCTGCGCGCGCACCTCTGCCTGCGCGCCGTGAAATTCCACCATCAAATGCGGTCCTTCGGGCAGGCTGGCCCCATTCACCTTGTTAAAAATACTCACCATCGCAGCGTCAACAAACTCGATCCGCGCCATCGGTATGCCCATTTGAATGGTCTCTATCACGGTTTCCACGGCCCCGCTCATGGCGTCAAAGGCGCAGACAGCTGCGGTGATGGCTTCGGGTTGGCCCCGCAGGCGCAGCGTCAATTCGGTGACCAAGCCCAATGTGCCCTCTGAGCCCACCATCAAGGCGGTCAGGTCATACCCTGCGCTAGATTTGCGCGCCCGTGTGCCGGTGCGAATAACCCGGCCATCGGCCAGCACCACCTCTAGGCCCATCACGTTGTCGCGCATCGTGCCATAGCGCACCGCTGTCGTGCCGCTGGCGCGCGTCATGGCCATGCCACCCAAGCTGGCATTGGCCCCCGGATCGACCGGAAAAAACAGCCCCGTGGCGCGCAATTCTTCGTTCAGCGCCTCGCGCGTCAGGCCGGGCTGAACGCGCACATCCATGTCTTCGGCTGATACAGCTAACACCTTGTTCATCAGGCGAAAATCCACCACCACTCCGCCAGAAAACGCTTGCGCCTGCCCCTCTAGCGAGGTGCCGGCGCCCCAGCCCACCACGGGGCACTGGGCGCGCGCGCAGATTTTCATCAATGCGCTGACCTCTTCGGTGGTTTGCGGAAAGGCCACCGCATCGGGCGGGGCTGGGGGAAAATAGGTTTCCGATGTGGCGTGTTGGTCCAGTTCGCTCTTGGAGCGGGACAAACGATCCCCTAACAATAGGTGCAATTCGTCAAGCGCGGCCTGAACAGTCATCTGGTATATCCTTTTTCCGGTGGGGCCGGGTGCGTGGTGTAGGGTATGCCACGGCCGCAACAGGGGAAAGAGGCGCGTGCAGCAATTTCTGAGCGAACAATGGGGCCGTCTGGTGGCGGCGCTGCTGCTGGGCTGGCGCGTGATGCTGCGCCAGGGGCCCTCGAAAGTGCAGTTTTGGTTCATCGCTCTGCTGATCGGGATCGCTGCGGGGTTTGGCGCGCTGTTTTTCCGCAAAGGCATCGATGCGCTGCAAGCGGCGGTTTATGGCACCGAAGATACCGCACATTTGCACAGTTTTGCCGAAAGCCTGCCTTGGTATTGGGTCTTGGCTATTCCCATGGCCGGGGGGCTGGTTGTGGGGCTGATCTTGCATTTTTTCACCCCCGATGGCCGGGTGCGCAGCGTGGCCGACGTGATCGAAGGGGCCGCCATGCGCGATGGCCGGGTCGAGGTGACGGCGGGCTTGGCATCGGCTGCCGCCTCGCTGATTACCTTGGGCTCGGGCGGGTCCTCTGGGCGCGAGGGCCCCGTGGTGCATTTGGCGGCGGTGATTTCGACATGGGTCAGCAAATGGATCCATGCCGATGGAATCACGGGGCGCGATTTGCTGGGCTGCGCGGTGGCGGCTGCGGTTTCGGCCAGCTTCAACGCCCCGATTGCCGGTGCGCTTTTTGCGCTCGAGGTGGTGCTGCGCCATTTCGCGGTGCATGCGTTTGCCCCGATTGTCATTGCCAGCGTGGCGGGCACGGTGATCAACCGGCTGGAATTTGGCGATGTGACGGAATTTGCCTTGCCGGTCACGAATACGCTGCGGTTTTATCAGGAATTGCCGGCGTTTTTGATCCTTGGCGCGGTCTGCGGCGTGGTGGCGGTGGTGATGATGCGGGGCATCTTTTTCGCCGAGGATATGGGCAACGAAATTCAGGCCCGCACCGGTATGCCCCGCTGGCTGCGCCCGGTTTGTGCGGGCGCGATGCTGGGGGCTTTGGCCATTGGGTTTCCCCATATTATCGGCGTCGGATACGAGACAACATCGGCGGCGCTGACCGGCAAGCTGCTGCTGCACGAGGCGTTGGTTTTTGCGGTGCTCAAGGTGGTGGCGGTGGCCATTACGATTGGCGGGCGCATGGGGGGCGGGGTGTTTTCACCCTCGTTGATGGTGGGGGCGCTGACCGGGCTTACCTTTGGGCTGATTGCCACATCGGTTTTCCCCAATGTATCGGGTGCGCATACGCTTTATGCCTTGGCCGGCATGGGGGCGGTGGCGGCGGCTGTGCTGGGGGCGCCTATTTCAACCACGCTGATCGTGTTTGAAATGACGGGCGATTGGCAAACCGGCTTGGCGGTGATGGTCAGCGTGTCGCTGTCTACCGCCATTGCCTCGCGGATCGTGGACCGTTCGTTCTTTTTAACCCAGCTAGAGCGGCGCAACATTCATCTGGCCGCAGGGCCGCAGGCGTATTTGCTGGCGATGTTTCGGGCCGGCACCTTGATGCGCACCGCAGATCAGCCGGGCTTTCCTGCCCAAAATAGCTGCGACGAAATGATTGAAGACGGCATCATGATTGATTTCAACGCCACCTTGGAAGAGGCAATGCCACTGTTCGAGCGGGCGGGCGTGCCGCATTTGCCGGTGGTCACCATGGCGCCAGAGGGGCCACAGCTGTTGGGGGTCTTGCTGCATGTGGATGCGTTGCGCACCTATAACCGCGCCTTGGCCGCCACAGCCGCAGAAGAGCACAGCTAAGCCGGGCGCGCCCTAAACGCGCTCGACCGCTACTGCGCCCGAGGTATAAAAGGCGATATGGCCCGCAATGCGCGCCACGGCCTCTTTCGGGGTGTCATAGCACCACGCGGCATTCTTTAGCGTTGTGCTTTTCGTGACGATCGAGAAATAGCGCGCCTCGCCCTTGAAAGGGCAGGTTGTGCGCTGTTCGGATGGGTCCAAAAACGCCATGGCCACATCCGATTGCGGAAAATAGATTACGGGCGTGTGGCCGTCTTCTACCAGTTCCAGCGCTGCATCAGATTCGCCCAATACCGCGCCACCGGCACGTACAACCCATGTGCCCTCGGCCTTGTGGATTTTGATATCCGTCATTCTTTCCCTCGAATATTTTTGCTTTTATCCCGGCGGTTGATGACGGTTTCATGTCACCAAGCCATCAAACGGGTGCAGTTACTTTTTCTAACCATACCTGCGTCTGTGCGCCGAGGCGAGGGCCGAGTTTGTCGCGGCACGCAGCGTGATATTGGTTCAGCCAATCGCGTTCTGCCTGATCCAGCATCTCGGCGCAGATCAAACGCCGGTCTATGGGCACAAAGGTAAGAGTTTCGAAATCATACATCGGGCGCGGGTCGGCGCCTGGCAAATCACCCGCAGGCTGCACAACGATCAGGTTTTCAAGGCGAATGCCAAAGGCACCTTCGCGGTAATACCCCGGCTCGTTTGACAAAATCATGCCCGGCTGTAACGCCACCTCAGAGATCCGCGACAAGCGTTGTGGCCCTTCGTGGACGCACATGTAAACGCCCACACCATGGCCTGTGCCATGATCGAAATCTTGCCCCGCCACCCATAGCGGGTAGCGGGCAATCGCATCCAGATCGCGCCCAGCCAGCCCGCGCGGAAAGCGCAGGCGCGATATGGCGATCATGCCTTTCAGCACGCGGGTGAAGCATTGGCGCGGCTCTAGCGCCACCTCGCCCACGGGCAGGGTGCGGGTGATGTCGGTGGTGCCGTCCAGATATTGCCCGCCCGAATCGACCACAATCAAATCGCCTGGGGCCAAGCTGCGGTTGGTCTTCTGTGTGACGCGGTAATGCATGATGGCGCCATGTGGCCCGGTGCCGGCGATGGTGTCAAAGCTGATATCCAACAAGGCGTTCGAGGCGCGGCGAAACCCCTCGAGCGCGCTGACCACATCGATTTCAGATAAGCTGCCGTTGGGCTGGGCATCAAACCAGCACAAGAATTCGCACATCGCCGCGCCATCACGCAAATGCGCCTCGCGGGTGGCGGCAATTTCTGCGGCGGTTTTTGTGGCTTTTGGCAAAATGCACGGGTCTTGGCCCGCCACATGCGCCACCCCGGCCTGATCCAGCTGCTCTAACACCCAGCAAGGCGCGGTGGCATGATCGACGCGCACAGGGCCTGTCAATGCTTGCAAGGCGGGGCCAAATTCGGCCACGTCACGCAACGCCACGCTTGCGCCCAAATGCGCCACCAGCGCGGGGCTGGTTTTGCGCGGGTCGACAAACAGCTGTGCATCGCCTGCGCTGCTTAGAATGGCAAAGCCGTGGGGGATGGGGTTGCGTGGGATATCGGCGCCGCGGATGTTGAACAGCCACGCCAAACTATCGGGCAGCGTGATCACCGCTGCACTTTGGCCTGCCTGCTGCAGCATGGCGCCCAAACGTGCCATTTTGGCGCTATGCGTCTCGCCTGC
>RFQY01000251.1 GCA_009924775.1 Paracoccaceae bacterium
ATCAATGAAGGTGAAGCCGACCCTCTGTGCCATGACACTGGCGGGCGGCCCCGGTCAGAGATCCATACCGAGCTTACCGAAGCTATTCTTGGGTTTCTGAACGGTCTTCTGCGATGAGAACTGAACGGCTATCGTGTCCATTCGGACAAAGCTGGCTTGCACCGTAGCAGGGATCTCTTGTTCAACGAACCCGGGGTTGGCCGTTGGCACGAAATCGGGTTCTGGCCGCCCTGTGGCGAAACCATCTTGCGGGCGGGCGCTGCGATGCGTTCATGCCCAATGTCCTGCGTATTCTGCATCGCGTGATTGGCGGCCCCTGTGTGGGGCAATCTAACCCTATGATATTCATGGGAATTGCGTGGCGGCCATCCCGTCAGCGCAGGGTCTGCTGATGGGCAAAAGCGATCGCGCTTGCGCCCCTGCGGTTCTTATCCTTTTGGGTCCGGTGGTGCGGTGTAATTTATTTCATGCTTAAAACATTTAGGCTTGAAATATAATTCAGCCCAGATAGGCTTTGCCTGTCACATCATCGAGGGAGGCGCGGCATGAAGATTGCATGTCTTGGGGGCGGTCCGGCGGGGCTCTATTTCGCGATCTCGATGAAACTGCGCCAGCCTGACGCGCACATCACCGTATTCGAGCGGAATCGCCCGAATGACACTTTCGGCTGGGGTGTGGTCCTGTCCGACGATGCGCTTGAGAACCTCGAGGCCAATGACCCGGTCAGCGCCGCCATGATCCGCCAGAATTTCGCCTATTGGGACGATATCGCCGTGGTGCATGGCGGGCATCGTACCGTGTCTGGCGGGCATGGGTTTGCGGGGATTGGGCGGATGAAATTGCTGACGATCATGCAAGAGCGTGCGCGCGCGTTAGGCGTAGAGCTGCTGTTTGAAACCGAGGTGGGCCCGGTCGAGGATTACGCGGCCGCCTACGATCTGGTGGTGGCGGCGGATGGTTTGAACTCGCGTGTGCGCAGCCAGTGGGCGGCGCATTTCAAGCCCGATGTAGACACGCGCCTGTGCAAATTCATCTGGCTTGGAACGCATCAGAAATTCGACGACGCGTTCACCTTTATCTTCGAAAAGACTGCCCATGGATGGGTCTGGGCCCACGCCTACCAATTCGACGAAAATACCGCAACATTCATCGTGGAATGCACGCAGGCCACCTGGGATGCCTGGGGGTTTGCGGCCATGACCAAAGAGCAGACGGTTGAAACCTGCCGCCAGATTTTCGAGGGGCATCTGGGCGGGCATGACCTGATGTCGAATGCCAATCACCTGCGGGGCTCGGCGGTCTGGATCAACTTCCCCCGCGTGAATTGCGAACACTGGCACCATCAGAATGTGGTACTGATGGGGGATGCGGCGGCGACGGCACATTTTTCCATTGGCTCGGGGTCGCGCCTTGCCTTGGACAGCGCGATTGCGCTGGCGACCTATCTTGATACCGAACCCACGCTGGAACAGGCTTTCGTCAAATATCAAGACGAGCGGCGCCTAGACGTGCTGCGCCTGCAATCTGCGGCGCGCAATTCGTTGGAATGGTTCGAAGAGGTGGAGCGCTATCTCGATCTGGATCCGGTGCAGTTCAACTATTCCCTGTTGACGCGCAGCCAGCGGATCAGCCACGAAAACCTGCGCCTGCGCGACCCGGAATGGCTGGCCTCGGCCGAGCGATGGTTCCAGACCCAAGCGGGTGTGCCCGCCGATGCACCGCTGCACGCGCCAATGTTTGCCCCGTTCCGCTTGCGCGATATGCAGCTGACCAACCGGATCGTCGTGTCGCCCATGGCGCAGTACAAGGCCGTGGATGGCTGCCCGACCGATTGGCATTTCGTACATTACGCCGAACGCGCCAAGGGGGGGGCGGGGCTGGTCTATACGGAAATGACCTGTGTGTCGGCCGATGGCCGCATCACGCCGGGCTGTCCGGGGCTTTATGCGCCCGAACACGAAGCTGCGTGGCGGCGGCTGGTCGATTTCACCCATGCCGAGACAGAGGCAAAGATCTGCTGCCAGATCGGGCATGCGGGGCGCAAGGGATCAACACAGCTGGGCTGGGAAAAAATGGACGCGCCTTTGACTGCGGGCAATTGGGAGGTGATGTCAGCCTCGGCGATCCCATGGTCCAAAGATAACGCCGTGCCGCGTGCGATGACCCGTGATGATATGGACCGTGTGACGGCGCAATTCGTAGCAGCTACGCAGATGGCCGATCGCGCGGGGTTCGACATGATCGAATTGCACGCGGCGCATGGGTATCTGGTGTCGTCCTTCATCTCGCCCTTGTCCAATCAACGGACCGATGACTACGGCGGCAGTCTGGAAAACCGAATGCGCTGGCCGCTAGAGGTTTTCGCGGCGATGCGCGCTGCGTGGCCTGCAGCCAAGCCGATGTCGGTCAGGATTTCGGCCAATGACTGGGTGGGCGAGGATGGTGTCACCCCTGCCGAAGCGGTCGCGATTGCGCGGATGTTCCACGCCGCGGGGGTCGATATCATCGACGTGTCAGCGGGGCAGACGTCTACGCAGGCGCGCCCTGTCTACGGGCGTATGTTCCAGACCCCCTTTAGCGACCGTATCCGCAACGAGGCGGGGCTGGCGACGATGGCGGTGGGCAACATCTACGCGCCGGATCATGTCAACTCGATCCTGATGGCGGGGCGGGCCGATCTGGTGTGCCTTGCACGGCCGCATCTGGCCGATCCGTACTGGACATTGCACGCCGCTGTGGCGCTGGGCGATGATCCGGTGCGCTGGCCATTGCCCTATTTGGCCGGGCGCGATCAGGCGATGCGGCTGGCCGAGCGTGGTGGCGAACAGGTGGGCAAGGTATGACGCGGCGCGTTTTGGTCACTGGTGGCGGTTCGGGTATCGGGCGCGCGATTGCGCGGGCCTTTGCGGCGGCGGGCGACCGGGTAACCATCGCCGGGCGGCGCCTGCCCGCGCTGGAAGACACGGCGCAGGGCTTCGATATGCTGTGTCGCGCCACTGATGTGACCGACGAGGCGCAGGTGCAGGCCCTGTTCGACACGCCCTATGACGTGGTGATCGCCAATGCGGGCGGCG
>RFQY01000252.1 GCA_009924775.1 Paracoccaceae bacterium
ACGAGCGCGGGCTGTGGGCCGATGTCTCCCTGACCCTGGAGGTCGAGCCACAGATCCACTATGTCGATGCACCGGCAGCGGGCAACAGCGGCAAGATCACCGCCCTCGCCGACGGCACCGCAGGCCGCGCCCGCAACGCCCGCCCCACCCTGGAGAGCCTGCTGCGCGAGGTGGGCGCCGGTGGGCCGGCCTCGCTGGCGACCCAGCGGCCCCGGCCTCGCTGATGGCCTGGTCAGACGACTTCATCGCCGCCATCAGCGACCGGGCCACCCCGCTCCGGCTGCGCTACGAGCTGGAGGTGACGCAGGCCGGATCGTCCCCTGGCGTCAATGGCTGGTCGATCACCAGCTACGGCGAGGGCTCAGTCACTACCTGCCAGATCGGGGATCGCGGCGTGCGCGTGGTCGGCTCGACGCTCTCGGCGGGGTCTTGGTCCTCGACGCTCGGTCAGATGGAAGTCGATATTGTTGGGCAGGCGAACGACCTGCTCAATGCCGTGACGAGGGGGACGTTTGTGGTGCTGTACGTCCAGGCATGGACGGGGGCGCGGTGGGCGCGCGAGGTCTTGGGCTATGGGCAGGTTCAGCAATTTGTAAACCAGCCGGGAAGGCTGGGGACGCTGATCATACGGGATCTGCTCTCGGCGCTGCGCTGTCGGCCCACGCTCTCGCCGGGGCAGCTCGCGCTGTTCTACAGTGTCACCAGCACGACGGTCGCCACCGACTACAGCCCCGGCGACACCACCCTCAACGTCGTCAGCACCGCCAATTTTGAGCAGGAGACGGGCGGATCGGGCGCAGTACTCGTCACGCCGTCCTCGGGCGACGATCCCTTCATCCTGCGATGGGGTTCGACCTCCGGCGGCGTCACGTTCAACCTCAGCGACCCCAGCACCGACCAGCACGGCACCACGCGCACCAACGCGACGACAGGCGATGTCGTCGCCTCGCTGCTGATGGTGTCCGGCCACCCGATCGACACCGCCCGCAAGGTGCTTCACTCGACGGGCGGGGGCGGCAACGGCGACTACGACACCCTGCCCGCCGACTGGGGCCTCGGGCTGCCGGATGCCTGGACGGATCACGACGACTGCGACCTCTACCGGATCGCCACCCTGGCGACGATGACGTGGGAGGTCATGGCCGACGCCGAGATCACCGACCCCTGGTCGTGGCTGTCGGCGATCTTGGCGCGGGGCGGATTCTACCTCACCAACCGGCAGGGCAAGATCACCGTACGGGGCGCGCTGCGGTCGGGGAGGCCTACCGGGATGCTCACCAGCCGCGCCGGTCAGACGGTGCTGGTGATCACTGACGCCGATGTCGAGAGCGGCACGGTCGAGGCCTGGGACGAAGACAACGAGTCGGAGGTCTACAACGTCACCGCCTACGGTCCGACCACCGACGCCAGCGCCGGCGGCGAAGACCCGGCCACCCTGCCCGCTGTCTACCGGCAGGAATACGACCTCGCCGATCTCGCCTTCGACTACGGCGTGTCGGGCGATGAGGCTCAGTGGCTCGCCAGCATCGTCGACCGCGTTGCCGAGTCGCACCAGCGCATCCCAGAGCGGTACGCGCTGAGCTGCGGCGGCATGCGGATGGCACAGCTCGCGCCGGGGGATCAGGTCGAGCTGGATCTGACCTGGTACGGCGGGCGGATCGCTCCCCCGCCCGGTGGCCTGCTACCTGGGATCGTGGTGCAGGTCAGCCCCGACTGGGGCGCGAACCGTGTGAGCCTGGTGGTGCTTGTCTACCCGCAGTCGGCGGAGGTATTCGCATGAGCGGCGTTGAGCGTGTCAGGCTCCGGCGGAGATCGGGGCGGGCGGGCCCTTCTCGTCCTGGCGAGATCGACCTCTACTTCGACGCGACGATCCGCCAGCTCCGGCTCGTCGATGAGGCGGGGCAGGTCTTCTCACTCACCAGCGGGGGCGGCGTCAGCGCCCACGATGACCTGACCGCTCTCACCTGGTCATCGAGCGGCCACACCGGCACGGCCAGCCGCCTCGCGGGCTTCGACAGCGGCGGCGCTGCGGCCTACTACCAGATCGGCGCTTCGGGCGGCGTCATGGGCTACGACGCAGGCCTGACCTCGCTGGCGGCGGCGGACGGGGCGATCGGGCTACCCTACGTCAGCGCGGCAAACACCTGGACCTCGGTGGGCCTCGGCGATCTCACCGTCTCCGCTGGTCAGTGGCGCGTCGCCACGGTTGACGGCGTGGCTGCGGCCACGGTGGCGGGCCAGCGCACCGCGCACGAAGCGGCCTACGCGCATGCCAACCTGCCGACCAACGACCAGAAGGCGGCGCTCGCCGGATCGTCTGGCACCCCCGACAGCACCAACCCCTACGTTACGAGCGCCGACGCCCGCCTCACCGGCGCATCGGGCGGGGCGGCGGTCGCAGCGGCGGCGGAGTACGGAACCGGCCAGCACGGCAGCCTGACGCTCGACGGCGTGAACACCTACAGCGGCATCCTCACGCTGTCTGGGGGCAATACCTACACCGTCGACGGCGGCGTCGTCCTGAACGCGCTGAATCTGACGATCAACAACGGCATCACGCTCAAACCGGCTGGCAGCCCGATTCGGGTGCTGGGGCTGCTGACCTGGAACGGGACGATCGACGCCAACGGCAGCGCGAGTAGCGGCCAGCCAGCGGGGTCGGGGGCGGCGCCCGCCCTCGCGCCCGCCCTCACGAACACGGGCAACGTCTACACCGGGGGCGATACCGGCGCCGCCGGAGCAGTCAGCAACGTACCAGGTGGCGCAAACACCTTCACAAACAGCGCCATCTGCTGCGGCGGCCAGGGCGGGAACGGGGGGAAGGGGGTCTATTCCGCTACGACCCGCGCCGGAGGCTCGGCTGTGCTGGTGAGCAGCTCGGTTCAGTACGACTTCTTCCACGGCGAGCTGCAGGCACTACTGCAACTCGGGCGGGCCGACTCGGGCAGCTCTCGCCTCTACCTGGGCGGCGGCGGCGGCGGCGCTGCAGGCGGGAACAGTACTGGGAGCGGCGGCGGCACGCTGAACAGCGGCGGCGGTGGTGGCGGCGGC
>RFQY01000253.1 GCA_009924775.1 Paracoccaceae bacterium
GGCTCCTCTGCGGGGGCTGCGGGGCGGTTTTCTGGCGTTTCCACCAAGCCGCTGCTGTCGCCTTCGTCACCCATCACCATATCGGCGCTGCTGGCCTCGCCCTCGTGCTGGGGCTGATCGGTGTTTTCTTGGCGGTGCTGGCGATCGCGGTCGCGTTCGGCCTGCCGTTCGCGGTTCTGGCGCTCTTGCTCTTCGCGGCGGGCATCCATGTCTTTTTGGGCCGCGCTTAACATACGCAGATAATGCTCGGCGTGCTGCTGAAAGTTTTCGGCCGCCACCCGGTCGTTGCCAAGTTGCGCATCGCGGGCAAGCTGGTTGTATTTTTCGATGATTTGCTGCGGCGTTCCGCGCACTTTGCCTTCGGGGCCAGAACTGTCGAACACCCGGTTGACAATATTGCCCATCGAACGGTTGTTATTGTTACGGTTCGACTTCGACCGCGAACGCGATTTCGATGATCTCATACCTTGAATTCCAGCCTTCATTCATGCGCTGTGCCGACCGTCTGGCGCCCTATGCGCCATTATTTGTGCAGGCCGACAAGTTTTTGGCTTGACGTCAAGGGGGACCGAAGCACGATCCTCCACACTGACATGGTTGAGTAATCATGTATGGGCGCGGCTGACAAGAGGCTTGGCGCCAATTCTTCGTAAAATTTGCCGCTGATGCCGCTATTTTACCAAATTCATGGCGCTTTCGCGCAAACCACCCGGTCGCGCCCGTCTAAATCGGGCAAAACGGCAATCTCGGTAAGCCCCGCTTGCTGAAACAATTCCACCACAGCCCCGGCTTGGCTGGGGCCGATTTCTACAATCAGCGCGCCACTGGGGCGCAAGACGCGGATAATCCCTGCGGCAATGCTGCGATAGGCACCCAATCCATCGCCCCCGTCAGACAATGCGCCAAACGGGTCATGATTGCGCACCTCGACCGCAAGATCTGGCATCTCGGCCAGTGCAATATAGGGCGGGTTTGACACCACCAGATCAAACTGGCCCTCGATATCTGAAAACCAATCCGAATGCACAAAGGTCACCCGCGCGGTTAACCCATGATCGGCAGCATTGGCCCGCGCCACATCCAAGGCAGCGGCAGAGATATCGCAGCCCACCCCGGTTGCCCCCGGGCGTTCTGCCAGCAAAGACAACACAATACAGCCCGTGCCTGTGCCAAGATCAAGCACGCGCAGAAACGGGCGCGCCAATGCCGCCTCGACCAGCGTTTCCGTATCGGGGCGGGGGTCTAGCACGTCATCGGTTACGCGAAAACGCCCCGCCCAAAAATCGCGCCAGCCTGTTATTTTGGCCACGGGGCGCCCTGCGGCCCGCTGCGCCAGCAACTGTTGAAACTGCGTATCGGTATCGGGCGGTATGGCTTGGCCCAGCTCTATGCTGAGCCGCCCCACATCCCAGCCCGCCGCATGGGCCAAAAGGCGCAACGCGTCACGATCGGCTGTGGCGATACCTGCCTGCGCCAACAACGCCCGCCCATCGCCCATGGCCGCGCCATAGGTGCGGCTCATGTCTGCAGGGCCAGCAGCGCGGCCTGATGTTCTGCGATAAGCGCGTTGATGATTTCTTCCAGATCACCCTGAAGGATCTGATCCAGCTTATAAAGCGTCAGCCCAATGCGATGATCGGTCATGCGCCCTTGGGGGAAATTATAGGTGCGAATACGCTCGCTGCGATCGCCGCTGCCCACCTGCGCCTTGCGGTCTGCGGCGCGGGCGGCATCGGTGCGGCTGCGTTCAAGATCATAAAGGCGCGCGCGCAGCACCTGCATGGCAATGGCCCGGTTTTGGTGTTGGGACTTTTCCGAACTGGTCACCACAAGACCGGTGGGAATATGGGTGATGCGCACCGCCGAATCGGTGGTGTTCACATGCTGCCCGCCCGCACCCGAGCTGCGCATGGTATCAATGCGCAAATCGTTCGGGTCGATATGGATATCTACCTCTTCGGCCTCGGGCAGCACGGCCACAGTGGCGGCCGAGGTGTGAATGCGCCCGCCCGATTCTGTTTCGGGCACACGTTGCACACGGTGCACACCAGATTCAAATTTCAGCCGGGCGAAAACCCCCTCGCCCCCAACGCGCGCAACCACCTCTTTGATGCCGCCCAATTCGGTTTCCTGCCGCTCGATGACCTGAAAAGACCAGCCCCGCGCCTCGGCATAGCGTTGATACATCCGCAGGAGATCACCGGCAAAAAGCGCGGCTTCGTCACCGCCGGTGCCGGGGCGAATTTCAATCATCGCCGGGCGCGCATCGGCGGCATCTTTGGGCAGAAGCGCCAGTTGCAGCGCATGCTCGGCCTGGGGCAGGCGCGCTTTCAGCGCGGGCAGTTCTTCTTCGGCCAAGGCGCGCATCTCGGGGTCGGCCAACATGGCCTCGGCCTCGGCGATATCAGATTGCAGGCGGTGCCATTCCTCGATTTGGGTGACAACGGGGCGCAACTCGGCATATTCGCGCCCCAGCGCGGCAATATCGCCCCCGCCCGCAGACATTTTTGCCTCGAGAAACTGAAAACGCTCGGTGATTTGGTGCAAACGGTCGTTCGAAATCATGGCCCTGCCCTGCCCTGTCGCGGCCCCGCGGTCAAGGGGCCGCGTGTCGATCTTAGTGTGTCAGCCCCGCGGCCTGCAGCCATGCCACCACCCGCGCCCGATTGACCCCAAGATCGGATTTGCCAAAGCGCAGCCGCGCGCGCAGCTCTAGCACATCGCCTTGCAGTGACAGCGTGGTGTAGTCGGGAAAGCCAAAGACCTTCGAGCGCGTGACAAATGTGATCATCCCATCCGCCACGCTGCCGGCCAACACTTGCGTTCGGGGGGTGTTTTGCGCCACCTCGGCCAGTTTTTGCAGCGCCTCAAACCCCGCACCCGGCGCCATGGCGCGCCTATGGGTAAAGCCGCCCGGCGCTGCAAAATCGCCCAGTTCGGCCAAGCCGCTGGCCTTGTGCCAACGCGCCGCATCGCTGGGGGCCAGCCGCACATAGGCCATGCCCACCGCCAACACCAATAAAACAATCAC
>RFQY01000254.1 GCA_009924775.1 Paracoccaceae bacterium
CAGCTGTTCTTGGCGCTCTCGCGCCTGCAAGCACTGGCGCCAAGCCTGCGGCGGGTGGGCCTGTCCGCCACGGTCGAGCACCCCGCCACCATCGCCGCCATGATGGCCGCGCCCCCCCAAAGCTGCAACATCATCCACGCCGATCCCGGGCCAGCCCCCGATATCGCCATGCTGCCCACCACCGAGGCCCCGCCATGGGCGGGCGGCGGCGCGGCCTATGCCATTGATGCGGTGATGGAGGAAATTCACCGCCACAAAACCACGTTGATATTTCACAACACCCGCGCCCAGGCCGAGCTGTTTTTCCACCGCCTCTGGATGGCGAATGACGCCGCCCTGCCCATCGGCATTCATCATGGCAGCTTGGCGCGCGCCCAACGCGAAAAAGTGGAAACCGCCATGGCCCAAGGCCAGTTGCGCGCGGTTGTGTGCACGGGCAGCCTGGATCTGGGCATCGATTGGGGCGATGTGGATTTGGTGCTGCAAATCGGCGCGCCCAAGAATGTAAAGCGGCTGATCCAGCGCATTGGTCGCGCCAATCACCGCTATAACGCCCCCTCGAAGGCGCGGCTGGTGCCCGCAAACCGGTTCGAGGTGGTCGAATGCATCGCCGCGCTGCAAGCCGCCCATGCCGGCCAGCTGGACGATGACCCGCCCCCCACCGCGGCGCTTGATGTGTTGTGCCAGCACATTCTGATCTGCGCCTGCGCGGGCCCGTTTAGCGCCGATGCCCTTTACCAAGAGGTGCGCTGCGCGGGCGCGTATCAAACCCTGTCGCGCGCCAGCTTTGACGCCTGTCTAGATTTTTGCGCCACGGGTGGATACGCGCTGCGCGCCTATGACCGTTGGCAGCGCCTGCAACAGCGCCCCGATGGGTTATGGCAACTGCGCGACCCGCGCAGCGCCGCGCTGATCCGCCAAAACATAGGCACGATCCAAGATATCGACACGCTAAAGGTACGCCTAAAGGGCCGCGGCGGCGCGCCCTTGGGCGAGGTCGAGGAAAGCTTTGCCGCCACCCTAACACCGGGCGATACGTTTTTGATGGGCGGCCAAATCGTGCGATACGAAGGCCTGCGTGACATGACTGTCGAGGTCAGCCGCGCACCCGGGCGCCAGCCCAAAGTGGCGGTGTTCAACGGCACGAAATTCGCCACATCCACCCAACTTTCGCAGCGCATATTGCAGATTTTCGCCAAAGGCGACTGGCCCGATTTGCCCCAACACACCCGCCAATGGCTAGAACTACAAAAAACCGTCTCGGCCCTGCCTGTTGCGGGGCAATTGCTGATCGAAAGCTTCCCGCTAGAGGGGCGGGAATATCTGTGTTTTTATGGCTTTGCGGGGCGCAATGCACAACAGACGCTGGGCCTGATTTTGACCAAACGCATGGAAGAGGCCGGGCACGAGCCGCTGGGCTTTGTGGCCACCGATTATGCCACATTGATTTGGGGGCTAAAGCGGGTGGAAAACCCCGGCGCGCTGCTTGACAGCGGTGCGCTGCGCGCCGGGCTGGATGGGTGGCTACAGGGCAACGCGGTGATGAAACGCACATTTCGCGCCAGCGCCACCATTGCCGGGCTGATCCAGCGCAGCCACCAAGGCCTGCGCAAATCGGGGCGGCAGGCCACGTTTTCCAGCGATATTTTATATGACACGCTGGTGAAATTTGACCCCGAGCATCTGCTGCTCAAAATCACCCGAACCGAGGCAATGCGCGGCTTGGTCGATTTTGGCCGGATCGAACATATGTTGGAACATCTGGGCCAAAACATCAGTTTGCGCCGCTTGTCGCGGGTGTCGCCCCTCGCCGCCCCGCTGCTGCTAGAGCCGGGGCGCGTGCCCGTCAAAGGGGCCGCGCAAGAACGGCTTTTGCAAGAGGAAACCGCCCGGCTTTTGGCCGAAAGCGGGCTTGCGGGCCTAACCCAAACCATCGGCCCAGCCGCACAGGCCCCAGCATGAGCACCGGCGACACGCATTTTTCCTTTACCCTGCAAGGCGCCGCGCTGCAGGCCCGCGCCAGCGGCATTTTATGGTGGGCCGATCAGCGCGCGCTTTGTGTTTCGGATTTGCATCTGGGCAAATCACTGCGCCCAGCCAAACACGGTGGCGCCGCCCTGCCCCCGTTCGAGGTCATAGACACGGTGCAGCGCCTAGAAGCCGAAATCGCCGCCCTCAGTCCCCAAACCGTGATATGCCTTGGCGACAGTTTCGACGATGCCACAGCCAGCGCCGAGCTGCCCCGCGCCATCCAAACGCAGCTACACCGCCTGCAGGCCGGGCGCCGGTGGATCTGGATCGAAGGCAATCACGACCCGGGCCCAGTGGCCCTGCCCGGCAGCCATATGGGCAGTCTTGCCATGGGACCGCTGGTTTTTCGCCACATCGCAACCCCGCCCGGCATGGGCGAGATATCGGGGCATTACCACCCAAAGGCCACCGTGCCCACGCGCGCGCGCCCCGTGACGCGCCCGTGCTTTTTGCTTGATCAAACCCGGGTTATTCTGCCGGCCTTTGGCACCTATACCGGCGGGCTGGCCAGCAGCCACCCGGCTTTGGCAGGGCTGATGGGGCCGCAGGCGTTGGCCGTGCTCACCGGCGCGCGCGCCTTGGCCTTGCCGATGCCGCGCTAGTCCAGCCCCAAGGCCTGCAGTGCGGCGCGGTTGGCCCGGCTGACCGGCACCTCGGCGCCATCATGCGTTAGCAAAAACTGCCGCCCCTCTTTGCGCAGCAAAGGTTCAAGCACTTTACCATGTTTTTCGACCAAGTCAAATAATACAAGATTATTTTGGTCCTTTAATGACCATAAGAGATTTCTTATAAAGGTATTACGCTTTGTGTGATTCGTAATGAACTCTCGTTCAGCTGGCCATTTCTTTGTGTTCTCTTTAATACGACCCATCGCATCTTTAAAAGATTTTCTAGCCGTATTATCATGTGAGAGTACAATTGCCTTGACTTGAAAATCAGCAACTGTGCCCTCGTCCATTAATTTCTTTGTGTTTACTACTTTTTTGACTTTAC
>RFQY01000255.1 GCA_009924775.1 Paracoccaceae bacterium
CATGGTCAACCAGCGGCTGGATCCGCTGCCACGCTTTGGCGGGGGGCTGCTGCGCATTGTGCCTTCGCTGCAAACGGGGCTGTTTGGCGCGGCTGATCTCAAGCGTTTTTGCGCCATCCCCTTCACCCGCGACCCGCGCGGCAACCGCATGGGGGTAAAGGTGCTGCCCGATGGCGCCCCGTTTCGCAGCGAGGGGCAATTGACCATCCTGAGCGAAATCATCGTGCCCGGTGACATTCAGATGACTGGTGATGGCGTGCCCTATGTGCTGCTGAACGATTGCCAAACCACCGGTGGATATCCGCGTATCGGCACGGTGCTGCCTTGCGATTTGCCGCGCGCGGCACAGGCGCTGCCGGGGGCGGTGCTGCGCTTTGCGTTTGTCAGCGCAGACGAAGGCCGCGCCGCCCTGCGCCAAGCCCAAGCAGCGCTGGCGGCGCTGCCGCGTGCGGTGGCGCCCTTGGTGCGCGATCCGCATCAGATGCCAGATTTGCTGTCGTATAATTTGGTGGATGGGGTGGTGTCGGCCTTGGCCCCCGAAGACCTGCCCGATGCCCAGCCACAGCCCACCCCAGAAAGAGAGGCCCGATGACCCGCAGTGTAGATTTGAATGCCGATATGGGCGAAAGCTTTGGCCCGTGGAAAATGGGCGATGATGGCGCGCTGCTGGATATCGTGACCTCGGCCAATATCGCGTGCGGGTTTCACGCGGGCGATGCCGATGTGATGATGGCCACAATGCAGCGTGCGGCGCAAAATGGCGTGGGCATGGGCGCCCACCCCGGTTTTCGCGACTTGCCCAATTTCGGGCGCTATCGCATGCAGGTGCCCCATGCCACGCTGGCCAACCAAGTGCGCTATCAATTGGGGGCAGCACAGGCCATGGCGCGGGCGGCCGGGGGCCAAGTGCGGCATTTGAAATTGCACGGGGCGCTGGCCAATATGTGCGCCGAAAACACCGAAATGGCGCGGGCCTGCTATGAGGCGGCGCTAAGCGTGGACCCAGAGCTGACCATCATGGTCATCGCCGAAACCTGCCAGCAGCGCGCGGTCGAGGCGCTGGGCTGCCATTGGGTGGGCGAGATTTTCGCCGATCGTGCCTATAACGACGATGCCACGCTGGTGGATCGCAGCCTGCCCGGTGCGGTTATTCATGATGCCGCACTTGCCGGTGCGCGAATGGCGCAAATGGTGCGCGAGGGCGCGATTATCACGCGATCGGGCAAACGCATTCCCGCGCAGATCGATACGATTTGCCTGCACGGCGATACGCCCGAGGCAGTGGATATCGCCCGCGAGGTGCGCAGCACGCTAGAGGCCGAGGGCGTTTTGGTGCGGAAATTCGCCACCCGCGCTGGGCGCGATTAATCGGCAAACGGGTCGTCTGGATAGCCAACACCTGCCAAATACAGCCCTTGGGGTGGGCACACAGGCCCGCATGCCGCGCGGTCGCGCGCGGCAAGGGCGGTTGCCACATCGCCGGGCGCCCAGCTGCCTGCCCCCACCCGTTCTAGCGTGCCCACGATCGAACGCACCTGATTGTGCAAAAACGAACGTGCGCGCAGATGAAAATGAATTTCTGCGCCCCCCAGGCCCGGGGTTTCGCTGATGGTGATCTCATCCAAGGTTTTTTCAGGGCTTTTCGCCTGACAAATGGTCGAGCGGAAGGTGGTGAAATCGTGAAACCCAATCAGATGCGCGGCGCCTTGGCGCATGGCATCCAGATCTAGCGGTTTACGCACCTGCCAGACCAGCCCATCTTGGTGGGTGGCAGGCGCCCGCCGCACCAATAGGCGAAACAGGTAGCGCCGCTCGGTGGCGGAAAAACGGGCGTGCCAGCCTTCGGCCACGGGGGCGGCGGCGACGATGGCCACGGGCTGGGGTTTGAGGTGATAATTCAACGCCTCGCTCAGGCGAAACGGATCCCACTCTTTGGCCATGTCGCAATGCGCCACTTGGGCCAAGGCATGCACGCCGGCATCGGTGCGCCCTGCCGCGGCAATGCGGTGCTGGCCCGGTTCTATTCGGGCCAGCGCGGCCTCGATTGCGCCTTGGACCGAGGGCAGGCCCTCTTGCCTTTGCCAGCCGGAAAAAGGTGCGCCGTGATATTCGATTTTCAATGCATAGCGGGGCATGGGGCGTTCCTGTCGTCTTGGGCGGCCTTATGCCCAAGCTGGGCGATCGTGGCAATGGTGCGGTGCCTTAGGCCAAATCGGGGGGCAGCAATGGCGCAATCAGCAGGCCAAAGGCGCGCTGCGATTGTTCGGCGGCGCTGTCGGGGGGCAGGCTGGGGGCTGCATCGGCAAACCAGCGGTCTAGAATGCGGGCAAGGCCCAGCGTGACCTCGCACAGCAGTGGCACGGGCAAATCGCGCCGCACGGCGCCTTTGTATTGGCCGGCCACGATCATCGCCGCCACGCGCGCGCGCAGGTCTTGTAATGGCTCTGCCATGGCGTTTTGAGCGGCAGTTTCGCCAAAAAGCCCGCGCAGCAGCGCATCAAGGGCGGCATCACGCTGTAGCGCGGCAGCCAGCGCCGCCGCCAAAGCCACCGCGCGGGCCCAAAATTCCTGCGCATCTTGGGCTTGTAAAACCGGCGTGTCATCTAGCCCCTCGACACGCGTAAAGGCGCGCAGCAGCGTGGCCCGATAGAGCGCCGCTTTATCCGAAAAATAGTGGTAAGAGCGCCCCTTGCTTTGCCCTGCATGCGCTAAAATGCGGTTCATCGAGGCGCGCGCAAAGCCATGCTGGCAAAACTCGGCCTCGGCAGGATCCAACCAAAGGGCCTGCTCGGCGGGGGAAAGGGCGCGAAAGCGCGTCTCGGGTGTTTGGTGAGATGGGGGCATGTTTGGGCGATTATAGACTGATGGTCTAAATAGTTCATCACAGTTTAGACTGGCAGTCTATAGCTTTTTTTATAGCGCGGCAAAAAATAGACCGATGGTCTAAACTGGCCCAAAAGAAACCCCCGGCCGCGGGGCCGGGGGTGGGGTGGCCAAAG
>RFQY01000256.1 GCA_009924775.1 Paracoccaceae bacterium
CCCGCCCCCGAGGGCCCCACCACCGCCACTAGAACTGCGGCCATTACGCGGCCCACCCGGGGGTAAACCGCCCCACGTCTATCTCGCGGTCCGCCACCCGGGCACGGGCGGGGGCATCGTGGAAAATGCCCACAATCGCCGCCCCCCGCGCCTTGGCCTCTTCGATCAAACACAGCACGGTTTCGCGGTTCACCGGGTCCAGCGAGGCGGTCGGCTCGTCCAGCAAAAGCGCGGGATAAGGGTGCACAAACCCACGCGCAATATTCACGCGCTGCTGTTCGCCGCCCGAAAACGTCGTCGGCGACAGCTGCCACAGCCGTTGCGGAATGCGCAAACGCTCCAACAGCGTCTGCGCGCGCTCCCGCGCCTCATCGGGCCGCACCCCCAAGGCCAGCAGCGGCTCGGCCACAACATCGCAGGTGGGGACCCGTGGCACCACGCGCAAAAACTGGCTCACATAGCCCAGCACTTGCCTGCGCAGCGCCAAAATCTCGCGCGGCTCGGCCTGTGCCACATCCAGCCCACCGATAAGAATACGGCCCGAATGCGTGACGTAATTGCCATAAATCATCCGCATCAGCGTTGATTTCCCCGCGCCCGAGCTTCCCGTCAGCGCCACGCATTCCCCGGGCTTTACGCTCAGCTGGGCGCCGCTCAGCACGGGGATCACCGCGCCGCCTTGGTTGTGCAGGCAAAACTGTTTGCTTACGGCCTCTATCTCGATCATCGCTTTCATCTTGCTCCAAATACTCCGGGGGTATGGGGGCTGGCCCCCATGGCAACCTCACGCCTGCAACACGCTCGACACCAGCAATTGCGTATAGCCATGCTGCGGATCGTCCAGCACTTGGTCGGTCAATCCGCTTTCCACCACATGGCCACCTTTCATCACCATCAACCGGTCAGCCAGTAGCCGCACCACTGCCAGATCATGGGTGACAATTATCGCCGATAGGCCCATGTCGCGCACCAAACCGCGCAGCAGGTCCAGCAGGCGCGCCTGCACCGAGACATCCAGCCCGCCGGTGGGCTCGTCCATGAACACCAGCCGTGGGCCGGTAACCAGATTGCGGGCAATTTGCAGGCGTTGCTGCATCCCGCCCGAAAACGCACTGGGGCGGTCGTCGATACGCCCGGCGTCGATTTCTACGCGCTCCAGCCAGTCGGTGGCCGCGGCGCGGATCTGGCCATAATGGCGCGCGCCCACGGCCATCAGTCGCTCGCCCACATTGCCCCCGGCCGAGACCGACATGCGCAGCCCATCGCGTGCGTTTTGATGCACAAAGGCCCAATCGGTGCGCCCCAGCATGCGGCGTTCGGGCTCGGCCATGCGCAGCGTATCGACCATGCCGTTATGGCGTGTGTCATACATTACTTGGCCTGCGTCGGGGGCCAGATGCCCGGCCAGGCAATTCAATAGTGTCGATTTTCCAGACCCGGATTCGCCCACAATCCCCATCACCTCGCCGGGATAAAGATCAAAGCTGACATCGGTGCAGCCGATGCGGCCACCATAGGTTTTGCGCAGATCGCGCACGCTGAAAAGCGGGGTCATGGCTGGGCCTCGTGGGGCTGAGAGGGGGCAGTTTGCGGGCTGGCGGTGCCCGCTGCTTGGCGCGTGGCGCAATAATCTGTATCCGAGCAGACAAACATGCGCCCGCCGGCGTCATCCACGATCACCTCGTCCAGATAGGTATGTTCTGCGCCGCATAGGGTGCAGGCGTGATTGGCTTTGCTGGGCTCAAATGGGTGATCGTCGAAATCTAGGCTGACAACATCGCTAAAGGGGGGAATGGCATAAATGCGCTGTTCGCGCCCGGCGCCAAACAGCTGAATCGCCGCCATCCGCAGTTTTGGATTGTCGAATTTTGGAATCGGCGAAGGGTCCATCACATAGCGGCCCTGCACCTTCACCGGATAGGCATAAGAGGTGGCGATATTGCCGTGGCGGGCAATATCTTCGTAAAGCTTCACATGCATCAGCCCGTAATCTTGCAGCGCGTGCATTTTGCGGGTTTCGGTTTCGCGCGGCTCAAGAAAGCGCAGCGGCTCGGGGATGGGCACTTGGTAGACCAAGATTTGCCCGGCCTTCAGCGGCTCTTCTGGAATGCGGTGGCGGGTTTGAATGATGCTGGCCGCGGCGGTGCGTTCGGTCGTGGCCACCCCGGCGGTTGTTTCAAAAAACTTGCGGATCGAAACCGCGTTGGTCGTGTCATCTGCGCCTTGGTCGATCACTTTCAGCGTGTCATCTGGCGTCAGGCAGGCGGCGGACACCTGCACGCCGCCGGTGCCCCAGCCATAGGGCATGGGCATTTCGCGGCTGGCAAAAGGCACCTGATAGCCGGGGATGGCCATGGCCTTTAGCAGCGCGCGGCGGATCATGCGCTTGGTCTGTTCGTCCAGATAGGCAAAGTTATAATGCGTGTCTTGGGTCATTCCGCGGCCTCGCTGAAGGGCGTGCTGGCCTCGGCGCGCAATTTGCGCACCAATTCCAGCTCGGATTGGAAATCCACGTAATGGGGCAGTTTGATATGTTCCAAAAACCCCGTGGCTTGGATGTTATCGGCGTGGCTTAGGACGAATTCGGCGTCTTGCGCGGGGGCGCCCATATTGTCTTCGCCCAGCTCTTCCCAGCGCAGGGCGCGATCGACCAGCGCCATGGAAATCGCCTTGCGTTCGGTTTGGCCAAAGACCAGCCCATAGCCGCGGGTAAATTGTGCGGGTTCGGTTTTCGAGCCGGTAAACTGGTTGACCGTTTCACATTCTGTCAGGGTGATTTCGCCAATTTCCACGCAAAACCCCAGTTCGGGAATGTCCATTTCCACCACCACGGTGCCAATGCGCAATTCGCCCACGAACGGGTGGTTGCGGCCATATCCGCGCTGGGTGGAATAGGCCATGCCCAGCACAAACCCCTCGTCGCCGCGGGTCAGGGCCTGCAGGCGCAGGGGCCGGTCTGCGGGGTATTCCATGGGCTGGCGCGTCATGTCGGGGGG
>RFQY01000257.1 GCA_009924775.1 Paracoccaceae bacterium
CGCCGCCTTGGGGCTTAGCGCCTCGATCCGCCGGGCGGTGGCGGCCTTGCCCGAAGATATCAGCGCCGCCATGATCACCCCCGCTGATATGCCCGAGCTGACCAGCGCCGATTTTTCCGCCCTTGCCACCGCCTATCGCGGCCAGATCCTGCGCGCCACCAGCGCCCATGGCCAAGCCGGGCACCCGGTGATTTTTCCACGTAGCTACTTTTCTGACTTGGCCCAGCTAACGGGCGACCAAGGCGCGCGCGCCCTGCTGGCCAATGCGGCGGACCTGCACAGCTTGGCCCTGCCCGGCACCCACGCCACCACTGATCTGGATACGCCCGAAGCATGGGCAGAATGGCGCGCGCGGGCACACCCGTTCATTGCGTAAAAACGCCATCACTCATCCCCCAGTCTCGGGCCGGTCAAGCTGGCAGCAAGGGCCCGAAGCAGATTCAACTCGGGTTACAGGGCCACAAAGGCGCTTTCACCCACCTTTTGAAATGCCTTCAATCCACCTTTGTGTCTATACCAATCCAAAAGGATATTTTCCCGATCCCTAATTCTCGGCCAAGTCCGCCACCTTCTCTGCACACCAAGATACTTAAAAAATCGCGTTTAATTGTTTATTTTCAATATCTTAAATTGTTTCCACCCGGGCGGCACCTGCCCCCACAGTTTGCGATTTGGAAACGATTTTTCCCCCTTAGCGAAACTTGGCTGCACCAATCGCCACGGATCAAGCCCGAGACTGGCCACAAAATTTACCAACTTAGGTCACAATTGCCGGGAAAACCGCCACAAATGTAAACAATTACCCAATCGCAGCTGCGAATCGCGGCAGCGCTGCCTGCTGGGTTCTGAAGGCTCGCGGCGGCCCACAGCTTCATCTTGCCCAAATACTCATAACCCGGGCTGCACATGCCACCCACGGTGCCATCACGAAGACAGGGGCAGACAGGATACAGATCATTTTTGCGGAAAATTGGTGCCCAAGGCGAGACTCGAACTCGCACGGTATTGCTACCGGCGGATTTTGAATCCGCTGCGTCTACCATTCCGCCACTTGGGCACTGGGCATTCTCTAGCGTTCCCTGTGGCCAACGTCCAGATCAAATCGCTTTGATCTTGCCCAATGCGCTCAGCACGGTAAACAAGCAAAGAAACAAAGGGGGTATCGACCATGCTGCGCGCGCTTTACGATTGGACAATGGCCCAAGCCACCCATCCGCGTGCCTTATGGATCTTGGCTTTCGTGGCGTTTGTAGAATCATCTGTCTTCCCGATTCCACCAGATGTTTTGATGATTCCCATGATCTTGGCCCGCCCCAAACAGGCTTGGCTGATCGCATTGGTGGCTTTGGTGGCCTCGGTCGCCGGGGGAATCTTCGGCTATGTGATCGGGGCCTTTGCCTTTGATCAAATCGGCGCCCCCATGCTCGAGGCTATGGGCAAAGGCGCCGCGATGGAGGCGTTTAACACCCGGTTCAACGATTTTGGCTTCTGGCCTGTGTTGATCGCGGGCATAACGCCCTTCCCCTACAAGGTTATCACCATCATGTCGGGGTGGACGGGGCTGCCCTTGGGCACGTTCATTATGACCTCGATCATCGCGCGCGGTGTGCGGTTTTTCTTGATCGCCGCCCTTTTGTACAAATTCGGCGCCCCCGTGCGCGACTTTATCGAAAGGCGGCTGGGCTTGGTTTTCATCGTCTTTGTGGTGCTGCTCTTGGGCGGGTTTTACTTGGTTAAGGTGATATGATGGCGCCTTATCGCATGTGGATGCTGGCTGCGGCTTTTGGGTCTTTTGCGCTGCTGGCGGGGGCGTTTTTGTTTCAAGCTTTGGGCTGGGCGCCCTGCCAGATGTGCCTATGGCAGCGCTGGCCCCATGGTGCGGCCATTTTGATCGGCGTACTATTGGCGGTGGCGCCCAATGGGCTTTGGCCTGTGTTGGGGGCAAGCGGCGCATTGGCTGCGGCCACAACGGCGGGCATCGGGGCCTATCACAGCGGGGTCGAGTTGAAGTGGTGGCAAGGCCCCAGCAGCTGCACGGGTGCGGGCATTGGCGATCTTTCTGGCGCAGCGTTATTGCCCGGCGGCGCGGCTGATGCGCCAGCGCTGGTTTTGTGCGACCAGCTGACACCGTTTTTTCTGGGCCTCACCATGGCCAATTGGAACATGGTGTTTTCAGCGCTACTGGCGCTGCTTTGGGGCTGGGCCGCCCTAAGGGCGTGGCGCGGCGCGTAATCACCGCGCCACGCCTTTTGTGCCAAGGCTTAGCCGAACATGTCGGCGGTAATGCCCGAATACCAGCCCAGCGATTCCTCGTAGGTGCGCTTGCGCAGATCTGCGCTTTCGCCCGTTTCGCTGATAAAGCCACTGGTTTTGGCGATTTTCTCGTCGGTTGCCTCGTAGGCGGCACCAACTTTGATGCCATCATCGGTGTCAATCAACGACCAGCATGTATTCGAGAATTTCGCCGGGAACACTTTCGAGCCGGTCAGCGCACCACGCACCGCCATCGCCGCAACTTTGGCTTGGCTGTTGGCCGAGAAGCCAGATTTTGGCATGTCGCCCTGATTGGTGGCATCGCCCAACACATGGATGTTTTCATCCACGCGGCTGGCCATGGTGTGGCCATTGACGGGGGCCCAATTCCCCTCGGTGATACCGGCCATTTCGCAAATGCGCCCAGCTTTTTGTGCCGGGATCACGTTGCAAACGTCTACCTTTTCCACCGTCCCATCGATCACCACTTCCATGGAGTCGGGGCGCACTTCGACCTTGTCGCCACCAAAATCGGGGCCAACACGCTCGATCATGCCGGGGTAATGTTTGTTCCAGCCTTCCTCGAACAGCGCCTGTTTCGAGAATTTGGCCTTGGGATCCACCAGCAAGATCTTGGCGGTGGGGTTGATCTGCTTCAGCAGATGCCCAACCATGCTGATCCGCTCG
>RFQY01000258.1 GCA_009924775.1 Paracoccaceae bacterium
GCTCATGGCAGATGTGGCATAACTGCGGCGAAGACGGCCTGGGCCACATCCTCGATGCTGCCTGCCCCATTCACCACCACAAACCGGTCAGGCTGCTCTTTGGCCAAGTCCAAAAACCCGGACCGCATGGCATGCTGTAAATCGGCGCCAAAGGCTTCGAAGCGTTCTTCGTGCCCCTGCCGTGCCAAGGCCCGCGCCAGCCCGGTGTTGGGCTCCATGTCCACCAAAACCGTCAGGTCCGGCTCTTGCCCGATCATCAACGCGTGCAAGGCGTCCACCTTGGCGCGCAGCCCCGCGCCGCGCAGCCCCTGATACATGCGCGTGCTATCGGCGAAACGGTCGCAGATCACGATTTGGCCCGCGGCCAGCGCCGGGCGTATGGTGCGTTCCAAATGATCCCGGCGCGCGGCGGTAAACAACAGCAATTCTGTCTCGGCCGACCAGCGATCGGGCGGGCCTTCCAACACAAGCTCGCGAATTTCTTCGGCACCGGGGCTGCCGCCCGGCTCGCGCGTTAGAACAACGTCCAAGCCCCGCGTGCGCAGGGTCTGGGCCAATAACCGCGCTTGGGTAGATTTCCCCGAGCCGTCGATCCCCTCGAAGCTGATGAATAGCCCAGCGTTTGGCGGCTTTGTTGTCAAAATGCGTCCTCTGGCCCCTGATCCAGGCGCCGCAGCAAAACTGTCGACGCCGTTACCACCCGCGACACAAACCCCCCGCGCGCCACGCTACGATCTGCAACCAATGGCACGCGCATCTCGGGCAGCCCCTCGACCTTGACAACCAGTTGCCCCAATTCCGCGCCCTTTTCAATCGGTGCCTGAAAGGGCGCGCTAAATTGCACTTCGGCCTCGATCTGGTTGCCAGCAACGACTGGTAGTAGCGCGTTAAAATCGGCCTTGGGCACCAGCCCCACACGTGGTTCTGCGCCCATCCATACGGGGGCGGTGGTAATCAATTGGCCTTCGGCTGCCAATTTGCGCTGGGCGAATTGGCGAAAGGCCCAATTCACAATGGCTTGGCTTTCTTCGGCCCGGGCTTGCGCTGTGGCCAAGCCGGTGATCACGAACACGATCCGCCGGTCGCCTTGGCGGGCCGAGCCGACCAAGCCATACCCGGCCTCTTGGGTGTGGCCGGTTTTCAACCCGTCGGCGCCAATGCCGAGGCCCAGCAAAGGGTTGCGGTTGGTTACGTTTTGCGGCGCGCGGCCATCAAATTCGAACCGGGTTTCCGAGAACATTGGGTAATATTCGGGGAAATCTTCGATCAGGCGTTGGCCCAAAATGGCCAAATCCTGCATGCTCATCACATGGCCGGGCGCGGGCCAGCCGCTGGCGTTGCGAAATACCGAATTGGTCATACCCAGCTGCTGTGCGCGCAGGGTCATTTGGCGGGCAAACCCGTCTTCGGTGCCATCGGGCGACAGGGTTTCAGCCAAGACCGCACAGGCATCATTGCCAGACAGCACGATAATGCCCCGCACCAGATCAGACACTTTGACCCGGTCTGTTGTGTCTAAAAACATCGTCGATCCGCCATAGCTCATGGCGTGGCTAGACACTGGCAGCGCCTCGTCCATACGCAGCCGTCCGTCGCGCAGGGCTTCGAATGTCATGTACAGCGTCATCAGTTTCGACATCGAGGCCGGCGGCATGGGGCGCGTGGCATTTTTATCCAGCATCACAGTGCCGGTTTGCAGATCGATCACATAGGCCGCGGTGGCGCGGGTATCAAAGGCTGCAGCGGGCTGCGCCAACAGGCCCAGCGCCAGCACCAGTGCCGCGATGCGTTTGGCATATCCAATCATCTTCTGCTCCTTTGCGTCGGTCTAATTGGTTACTGGATAGGCATCGGTAAAGCCGATTTCCTTGATCGCACGCAGCAGCGTGGCGCGTTCGCCTGCGGTTGTTGCTGGGCCCACCAAAACCCGCCAGAACGGCTTGCCGCCACCGCTTTGGGCCTTGACGATGGGCACCATGCCGGCGGTGCGCATGGCCTGGGCGGTGTTGCGTGCATTTTGCTCGACGCTGAAAATACCAATCTGCAGATATGGTTTTTCCAAGCCGCTTGCCTTGGGCCGCGCGGCGGGCTGGGGGGTGGGCGCGGGCGCGGCCCCAGCTTCTGCGGCGTCTATGGCGGCGGCTGCACTGGCGATGGGCCCCAAAGTGGTTTCGCCCACGGCGGGTGGGCTTTCCAGCGGGGCGGTGGCCGCCGGGTCGGGCACCTCTTCGCGGCGCAGCGCGGTGATATTCAGCGTTTGCGGCTGCCCCGCCAACATGCCCAGTGTTGCCGCTGCATCGGATGACACCTGAACCGCGGGGCCGGGGCTGTTGCGTTCGCGCCGGAACAGGGCGCCAATGACGAAACTGCCATTTTGGGTGTTTCGGATGATCACGCGCTCGGGGTCTTTGACATCGGGATGTGCCACCCAAACCCCGCCCAGCGATGGCCGCCCGTCCCACAGGCCCGGTTCGGTGATTTGAAACACATCGGGTGCCTCTACGTCACGCTCGACCAGTTTTACAGCGCCGGTCTGCGCCGGGGCGCTTTCGTCTGGTTTGGGCTGAAAAAGCGCAAACTCTGCCATCGGCTGGCAAGCGGCGCAGCCCATCAGCAGCAGCCCACCCAAAGACAGACGGATCGTACGCAAACGCGGGCCCGTGCCCGTTACCAAAAAACTCATGTCTTGCCCTTTGCCCTAGGAACGCAAAATGCGCGTTTTCGCCGGTTTTCCGGTCTTTTCCTGCGCCAGCAACCCCATGGTGCCGGCCCGTTTACCTTAGCGGCAACGCTACGCTATGAAAAGTGAAAGCCTAAGGGATCGGCAAAAATCCCCTTGATCTGCGGCGCATTTCCCAACATTACACCCAAGACCCAGCCGGAGGAGTGGCAGAGTGGTCGATTGCGGCGGTCTTGAAAACCGTTGAACGTGAGAGCGTT
>RFQY01000259.1 GCA_009924775.1 Paracoccaceae bacterium
ACAAGTGGTACAAGCGGAACAAGTGGTACAAGCGGAACAAGTGGTACAAGCGGAAGTAACGGTACAAGCGGTACAAGTGGTAGTAGTGGTACAAGCGGTACAAGTGGTAGTAGTGGTACAAGTGGTACTAGTGGAACTAGTGGTACAAGTGGTACTAGTGGTACTAGTGGTACAAATGGCAGTAGCGGTACAAGTGGTAGTAGTGGAAGTAGTGGTAGTAGTGGTAGTAGTGGTACTAGTGGTACTAGTGGTACAAGTGGTACAAGTGGTACAAGTGGTACAAGTGGTACGAGCGGAACCAATGGCAGTAGCGGTACAAGTGGAACCAGTGGTAGTAGTGGTATAAGTGGTACTAGTGGCAGTAGTGGTACGAGCGGAACTAGTGGTAGTAGTGGTAGTAGTGGAACTAGTGGAACTAGTGGTACAAGTGGTAGTAGTGGAACTAGTGGTAGTAGTGGTACAAGTGGAACTAGTGGTACAAGTGGTAGTAGTGGTACAAGCGGTACAAATGGTACAAATGGTACAAGTGGTACAAGTGGAACAAGTGGAACTAGTGGTACAAGCGGTACAACTGGTAGTAGTGGTAGTAATGGTACGAGTGGAACAAGTGGTAGTAGTGGTACAAGTGGTACGAGTGGTACGAGTGGAACAAGTGGTAGTAGTGGTACAAGTGGTACAAGTGGTAGTAGTGGTATAAGCGGTAGTAGTGGTACAAGTGGTAGTAGTGGAACCAGTGGTACTAGTGGTACAAGTGGTAGTAGTGGAACCAGTGGTACAAGTGGTACAAGTGGTACAAGTGGAACTACTGGAACTAGTGGTACAAGTGGTACAAGTGGTAGTAGTGGTAGTAGTGGTAGTAACGGAACTAGTGGTAGTAGTGGTACAAGTGGATCCAGTGGTACAAGTGGATCAAGTGGTACGAGTGGAACTAGTGGTACAAGCGGTACGAGTGGTACAAGTGGATCCAGTGGTACGAGTGGAACTAGTGGCACATCTGGTAGCAGTGGTAGTAATGGTACTAGTGGTACAAGTGGTAGTAGTGGTACAAGTGGTACGAGTGGTACATCTGGTAGTAGTGGTACAAGTGGTACAAGTGGTAGTAGTGGTATAAGCGGCAGTAGTGGTAGTAGTGGTAGTAGTGGAACTAGTGGTACTAGTGGTAGTAGTGGTAGTAGTGGTAGTAGTGGTAGTAGTGGTACAAGTGGTACAAGTGGTACAAGTGGTACAAGCGGTACAAGCGGTAGTAGTGGTAGTAGTGGTAGTAGTGGTAGTAGTGGTAGTAACGGAACTAGTGGTACAAGTGGTACAAGTGGTACGAGTGGTACGAGTGGTACGAGTGGTACAAGTGGTACGAGTGGTACGAGTGGTACGAGTGGTACGAGTGGTACATCTGGTAGTAGTGGTACAAGTGGTAGTAATGGTACTAGCGGAACTAGTGGTACAAGTGGTACAAGTGGCACAAGTGGTACGAGTGGTAGCAGTGGTAGTAGTGGTAGCAGTGGTAGTAGCGGAAGTAGTGGTATAAGTGGTAGTAGTGGTAGTAACGGTACAAGTGGTACGAGTGGTAGCAGTGGTAGTAGTGGTACAAGTGGTACTAACGGTACTAGCGGTACAAGTGGTAGCAGTGGTAGTAGTGGTAGCAGTGGTAGTAACGGAAGTAATGGTACTAGTGGTACTAGTGGTACTAGCGGAAGCAGTGGTACAAGTGGTACAAGTGGTACTAGTGGAAGCAGTGGTACTAGTGGTAGTGGTGGAACTAGTGGTAATAGTGGTAATAGTGGTACAAGTGGTACAAGCGGAACGAGTGGTACAAGTGGTAGCAGTGGTACGAGTGGTACAAGTGGTAACAATGGTAATAGTGGTAATAGTGGTAATAGTGGTAATAGTGGTACAAGTGGTACAAGCGGAACGAGCGGTACAAGTGGTAGTAGTGGTACGAGTGGTACAAGTGGTAACAATGGTAATAGTGGTAATAGTGGTAATAGTGGTACGAGTGGAAGTAACGGTACAAGTGGTAGTAGTGGTACAAGTGGTAGCAACGGAAGTAGTGGAAGTAGTGGAAGTAGTGGAAGTAGTGGTACAAGTGGTACAAGTGGCACTAATGGAACTAGCGGAACTAGTGGTACAAGTGGTAGCAGTGGTACGAGTGGTACAAGTGGAAGCAGTGGAAGTAGTGGAAGTAGTGGAAGCAGTGGAAGTAGTGGAATAAGTGGAAGTAGTGGTACGAGTGGTACAAGTGGAAGTAATGGCACAAGTGGTACAAGTGGCACAAGTGGTAGAAGTGGTACGAGTGGTAGTAGTGGTAGTGGTGGTACTAGTGGTACGAGTGGAACGAGTGGTACGAGTGGTAGTACTGGTACTGCTGGTAGTGCTGGAACTAGTGGATTGAGTGCTGGTGGTGGTGGTAGTGCTAGTAGTGGTAGTAGTGGTAGCAGTGGAACGAGTGGAAGTAGTGGTACGACTGGAACGAGTGGTATTAGTGCTCCTAGTGGAACGAGTGGTATTAGTGGTGGTAGTTTTACGGATCAGCCTGATTATTTGGTAAAGACTACTGGTGTTACTACGATACAGAGTGTTAATTTTCTTAGTGTTAGTGGTACTACGTTGAGTGTTGCTGGTACTGTGAGTGCTACTAGTTTAGTTGAAACTTCTAGTGAGGAGTTTAAGACTGATATTGTACCGTTGATGCCTCCGCAATTGGATAAGATAGTTAGATTGAATCCGGTTGTATATCGTTATAAGGGGATGAGTGAGGAGAGCATTGGATTAATTGCTGAAGAGGTTATAAAGATATATCCTGAATTTATAAGTTATGATGGTGGGGGTAAGATAAGTGGTATAAATTACAGTAAGATGACTGCGGTATTGATACAGGGTATTAAGGAATTGAAGCAGATAATTGATGAACAGCAAATAACGATAAATAAATTTATTAATAAA
>RFQY01000260.1 GCA_009924775.1 Paracoccaceae bacterium
CCAGCGCGCGGTCGTTTTGGGCCATATCCACCCGCACCACCTGCAGCGCATCGCCGTGGGCTGCGCGGGCCTCGGCTTCGGTCAGGCCCACTTGGGCCAATTCCGGCGCGGTATAAGTAACGCGCGGCAAATGCGCCGTGCTATGGCGGGCGGGCAGCCCAAACAGGATTTCGCGGATAACCAACCCCGCATGATAGCCCGCAACATGGGTAAATTGCATGCCACCCGCCACATCGCCAATGGCATAGACCCGGCGATTGCTGCTGCGCAGGCGCGCATCGACCTGAATGCCTGCGGCGGTGGTGTGCACCCCGGCTGCGGGCAGGTTCAGCCGCTCGATATTGGGGCGCCGCCCCACCGCCACCAAAAGGTGGCTGCCCTGCAGGCGGCGCCCATAGGCCAAGTGCAGGCAAATCTCTGGGTCGGTGGCAGCCCGTTCCACCGCGGTAACGGCGCAGTTTTCGACAATTTCTATTCCCTCGGCCCGCAATTGGGCCAGCGCGATCGCGGCCAATTCGGGGTCGTCGCGGCCAAAGGCGGGCCCGGCATCCACCACGCTGACGCGGCAGCCAAGGCGGCGGTGGGCCTGGGCCATTTCCATACCGATAGGGCCTGCGCCCATGATCAGCAGATGGCGCGGTTTTTGGCCTAGTTTGAACAGAGTTTCATTGGTCAGATAGGGCACATCGGCCAGCCCCGGAATGGGCGGCACCACTGCGCGGGCGCCGGTGGCCACCACGATGCGCCGCGCGGTGATTTGGGTGCCCCCCGCCTCTACAGTGCGCGGCCCGGTAAAGCGGCCATAGGCGCGGATCACCTGCACGCCCAGCCCCTCGAAGCGTTCTTGGCTGTCATGTGGGGCGATGGTGGCAATCACCCGGGCAACATGGGCCTGTGCTTGGGCATAGTCTATTTGCGGGTCGGTGGGCGCCACCCCCATCGGCTGGCCCGCCCCCATGGCATGGGCGGCATGGCCCGCAGCCAACAGCGCCTTAGAGGGCACGCAGCCATAATTCAGGCAATCGCCGCCCATCTCGTGCCCTTCCAGCAAGACCAAGCGCGCCCCCATCTGCGCCGCCCCCGCCGCCACAGACAACCCGCCCGATCCGGCGCCGATCACCAGCACATCGGTTTTGACCATATCCATCACCTAAAGCCCCTTTCGCCCGCGCCACACACCCAAAAGCACCGGCAACAGCGCCAGCGCGCTTAACCCCAGCAACGGGCCCAATATATGCGGCTGGAAAATAACGCCCAAATCCGGGCGCGCGCCGGCGGCAAACACATCGCCCAGCCCGGCCCCGACCGAGGTATAAACCAGCCCCGCCGGGATAATGCCGAAAAAGGTGGAAATCGCGAAACGCACCAGCGGCACCCCCACCAAGGCAGGCACGATATTGGCCACAAAGAATGGCACGGCCGGCACCAGACGGATCAGAAACAGCATCGACCACTGGTTTGTGTCGATCCCGTGTTTGATGCGCCCCACCAAACCGGGGCTGTTTTCCATACGCGCCGCCAGCCCCGTCCCAAAACCCAGACGCACGGCGCTAAAAATCACCACAGCCCCCAGCGTGGCGGCACTGACATTCACCACCGTGCCCACCCATGTGCCAAACAAAAACCCGCCCGTCAGCGTGGCGATCGTGGCACCGGGCAGCGAGAAGGCCACGATAAGCACGTAAAGCGCCACAAAGCCCGCAACGGTCGCCTCGTAATGGCTGTCGCGCAGCGCCAACAGGGTTTCACGATTGTCGCGCAGCGCCTCGAAACTTAGGCTATCGCCCAGCGCCCAGGCCCCCAACCCTGCGCCCAACAGCAACGCCAGCAGCGGGGCAACACGCCGCAAGCGGCGCAACGGCGGATGGGTGTGATCTGGATGCATGGGCGGTATCAGTCCTTTGATGGTTTGGGCCAAGATGCGCCTTTGCGCACCAGTTTGACAGCCCGCTCACGTCAGCTTGATCACGGCGGGCAGAAATGGCATTTTTGTTTCAAACCACCCTCAAGCGGGTTTGACATATCCCCAGACCCCGCCTATAGACCGGGCTTCGGAACACTGGCCCCGTGCGAATCTGCGCGGCTTGGTCGCTTAAATACGACTGATGCAACATCAGACTGACCTGGAGACGGAGCGATGAAACGCACCTACCAACCCTCGAACTTGGTTCGCAAGCGCCGCCACGGCTTTCGCGCCCGCATGGCAACCAAAGCTGGCCGCAAAATTCTTAATGCACGTCGCGCGCGTGGCCGCAAAAGCCTGAGCGCCTGATAGGCACGACCAGACGCAAGTTTTGCCGCCGGTGGCCCCCAGCAGCGCTGATGCGCTAAGGGGAAAACGCCCCCGGCGGCTTGCGTTTGTCTATGCGTCTGCGACTGGCACGCCATGGCCTATGACATTTTGAAAGCCCGTGCTGATTTTCTGCAAGCCGCGCGCGCCCTGCGCCGCGGCACACAGGGCATGATGGTTCAGGGCCGCCCCCGGGGCGATGATAGCCCTGCCATTCGCGTTGGGTTTACCTGCTCGAAAAAAGTGGGCAACGCGGTGGCGCGCAACCGCGCCAAACGCCGCCTACGCGAGGCCGCGCGCATGGTACTGGCACAGCAGGGCCGCCCCGGCTGGGATTATGTATTGATCGGGCGGCGCTTTGACACCGCGGCGCGCCCCTTTCCCGCCTTGCTGAGCGATCTGGAATATGCCCTGAAAAAACTGCACCAGCAGGGATAGGGCCCATGCGCATCTTTGCCCAAATTCTGGCACTGCCAATCCGGGCCTACCGGCTGCTATGGTCGCCTTGGGTGGGGCATAATTGCCGCTATCAGCCCACATGTTCGGCCTATGCACTAGAGGCGCTGGAACGCTATGGCGCCCTTAAGGGCAGCTGGCTGGCGGCACGCCGAATCGGGCGG
>RFQY01000027.1 GCA_009924775.1 Paracoccaceae bacterium
GGTTGCGGCCACCATGATTGGGGCGCATTTGGCCGGCATCGAGGTTTTTGCCACAGGTGGCATCGGCGGGGTGCACCAAGGGGCCGAACACAGCTTTGATATATCGGCAGATTTGCAAGAATTGGCGCAAACCCCCGTGACGGTGGTTTGCGCCGGGGCAAAGGCGATTTTGGATTTGCCCAAAACCTTGGAAGTTTTGGAAACCTTGGGCGTGCCCACCATCGCCTATGGCCAAGATGAATTCCCCGCCTTTTGGTCGCGCCATTCCGGGCTGCGGGCGCCTTTGCGCATGGACAGCCCCGCCCAGATCGCCGCCGCCCATCGGATGCGGGCTGAACTGGGGCTTGGGGGTGGGCAATTGGTGGCCAACCCAGTGCCCGAAGCCAGCGAGATACCGGCCAGCGAACTGGCGCAGGCCATCGCCATTGCCAATGCCGACGCGCAGGCCAAGGGCATTCAGGGCAAGGCCGTGACGCCATTTTTGCTGGCGCGTATTTTGGACCTGACCGGCGGGCGTTCGCTGGAGACAAATATCGCGTTGGTTTTGAACAACGCCAAGCTGGCCTCCAAAATCGCCCATGCCTTGGCCAAATCAGCCGCCTAGCGCCTGCCATTGTGGGCGGCGTTGAAACTACATACATAGGGGGTGACACAGCCCAAGGTTTGCCGCAATGACATCGCCATTCGAGGATTTATCCAATCCCAAACACCGCAAACCGGGGCTTTTTGCCAGTTTGCGCTCGTCCTTTCTGACGGGCATCGTGGTTATTGCCCCGGTGGGGCTGACGATTTGGCTGTTTTGGTCGCTGATTGGCTGGGTCGACAGTTTCGTTCTGCCCTTTGTGCCACAGGCCTATCAGCCCGATGAATTGTTGTTGCGCGTCCTAGGCCCGGAAACCTATGCCAAATGGATTGGCGACGAGGGGCATTTGAACATTCGTGGCGTGGGGGTGGTGTTTTTCTTGCTGTTCACCATCCTTGTGGGATGGCTGGCAAAGGGCATTGCCGGGCGCTCGCTCATCCGCACGGCCGAGCGGCTGGTGGATCGCATGCCGGTTGTGCGCTCGGTCTATAGCGGGGTCAAGCAGATTGCCGAAACCGTGCTGGCCCAAAGCGACAGCAGTTTTGAAAAAGCCTGCCTCATCGAATACCCCCGCCGCGGCATTTGGGCCATTGGCTTTGTTTCTACCCGCGCCAAAGGCGAGGTGGCGCTGAAGGGCGGCGATGGCACGCCCTTGCTAAGCATTTTTGTGCCCACCACGCCCAACCCAACATCTGGATTTTTGCTGTATTTCCCTGAAACCGATGTGATCGAGCTGGATATGAGCGTGGAAGACGCGGCCAAGCTGGTGATATCGGCGGGGCTGGTTTACCCCAATCCAAAAGATCCGGCCACACCGGCCAAGGCCCCTGCCCCGGCCGGTTAACCTCGTTAAAGAGCGGTCCAGCCGCCATCCACGCTGATCGTTGTGCCGGTGATTTGCGCGGCCGCGTCCGAACATAAAAATACAGTTGTCCCGCCCAGCTGTTCGGTTGTGGCAAAGG
Source organism: Paracoccaceae bacterium (assembly GCA_009924775.1). Taxonomy (GTDB): domain Bacteria; phylum Pseudomonadota; class Alphaproteobacteria; order Rhodobacterales; family Rhodobacteraceae; genus CAJXSO01. The sequence continues at coordinate 1,546 of RFQY01000027.1, forward strand.
CGCGCGATGGCTGGCGTTCCAGCATCACTTTGGCGATCACCTCGTCGCGGCCCATGTTGTGGGTTTTCATCTGGTCTGGGATCTGCGCCTCGACCAAGGGGGTCAGCACATAACCCGGGCAAATGGCGTTGCAGGTAATGGCCTCTTGCGCGGTTTCCAGCGCGGTGGTTTTGGTCAGCCCCACGACCCCATGTTTGGCCGCCACATAGGCCGATTTAAAGGGGCTGGCGGTCAGCCCATGGGCCGAGGCAATATTCACAATCCGCCCCCAGCCCGCCGCGCGCATCATCGGCAGGGCCACGGCGGTGGTGTGAAAGGCGGATGACAGGTTGATGGCGATGATCGCATCCCATTTGTCCAATGGAAACGCATCGATGGCCGCCACGTGCTGGATGCCCGCGTTATTGACCAAAATATCGCAGCGCCCAGCCGTTTCAACCAACCCACGGCAGGCGGCGGCATTGGACATGTCGGCGCCAATATAGCGCGCCGATACGTCAAATTCGGCCCCCAGATCCGCCGCCAGCTGGTGATCTTCGTCGCGGTCTGTGAACGAGTTCAGCACCACATCGGCGCCGGCACGGGCCAGCTCGCGGGCGATTCCCAACCCGATTCCCGAATTCGACCCGGTGATGATGGCAGTTTTTCCAGCAAGGCTCATGGCAGCACTCCTTATGCAGACCTTTTGCGCCTAGCATACATGCTGCATCTGCAAATAAAACATGCCCCGCGGGCCGATTTTGCGAAAAACGAAGGGGCCAAAAAAAAACGCCGGCACAAGGCCGGCGTTCAGTCATTGAGGCAGGTTTCATACAGGCAAGAAACCTATCGAGCAGTGCCCTCTTTATAAGCAATCCGAACCTGCGCGCCAAGTTAAAAGTTTGAAAACACATGCCGCGCCGGATAGCTTGGACAAAACAAAAACAACGGCAGAGCAGGATCGGTGGCACCAATGCGCGTAAAACGTCATGCAAAATGCGGGCTTTTGGCCCTGTTTGGGCTGTTCTTTGCATGGTCCGCCCCCGGTGTGGCGGGGCCACAGCATGGCATCTCTATGTATGGCACCCCGCAATTGCCACCGGATTTTGTGTCGCTGCCCTATGCAAACCCAGATGCGCCCAAGGGCGGAACCTTGGTCGAAGGCAACACCGGCGGCTTCGATTCGCTTAATCCCTTCTCGCGCAAAGGCACCGCGCCATGGCAGCTGCGCTTTTATGCCTACGAGTCGCTTTTGGCGCGCAATTGGGACGAGCCATTTGCCCTATACGGGTTGCTGGCCGAATCGGTGCAGGTGCCGCCCGCCCGCGATTGGGTGGAATTTACCCTGCGCCCCGAAGCCCGATTCTGGGATGGCAGCCCGGTGACGGTGGCCGATGTGATCTGGTCCTTTCAGATTTTGGGCACCGAAGGCCACCTGCGCTATCGCAATTTCCACAGCCAGATCAGCGCCATCACCCAAACCGGGCCGCGCAGCTTGCGTATTGGGTTTGCACAACCCAACCGCGAGGCGCCCTTGATCGCTGGGTTGCGGCCCATTTTGAAAAAGCCAGACAGCCCACAGGATTTCAACAGCGGCGCGCTAGATCAGATGCCCATGGGCACGGGCCCCTATCAGTTAGACAGTTTCGAGGCGGGGCGCTTTGTAGCCCTGCGCCGCGTGCCCCAATATTGGGGCCAATACCTGCCCCTGCGGCGTGGCACCAACAACCTAGATCAGATCAGGATTGAATTTTTTGCCGATCAATCGGTGCTGTTTGAAGCGTTCAAAGCCGGGATTTTGAATTTCTACCGCGAAGACAATGCGGAAAAATGGGCCACGCAATACGCCTTTCCCGCCGTGCAGCGGGGCGATGTGGTGTTGTCGGAAATCGCCCATCAGCGCCCCTCGGGGATGACCGGGTTTGTCATGAACACCCGCCGCCCAAAGCTTTCCGATTGGCGGGTGCGCCAAGCGCTGATCTATGCGTTTAATTTCACCTATATCAACGAGGCCATCACAGGGGGGCGCCAGCCCCGCATCACCTCGTATTTCTCGAATTCGGATTTGGCCGTGCGCCCCGGCCCCGCCACGGGCGAGGTGGCCGCGTTGTTGGCGCCATTTACCGATATTTTACCCCCCGGCGCGATCGAGGGCTACACCCTGCCCCAAGGCGACCGCGCCCCGCGCAACCGTGCGGATCTGCGCCAAGCGGTGGCGCTGTTGGCACAGGCGGGCTGGCAGGTGCGCGCGGGCGTTCTGGTGAATGGGCAGGGCCAGCCATTTGAAATCGAACTGTTGCTGCGCCAAGGTGATAATCAAAGCGAGGCAATCGCCGAAATCTGGCGTAACGCATTAGAACGCTTGGGAATTTCGCTTGTGGTGCGCTCGGTCGACAACGCCCAATTCACCCAACGCGAGGCATCCCAAGATTTTGATATGATGCCCTTTCGCCGCGATTTGTCGCTGTCGCCGGGCACCGAACAGCGCCTGTATTGGGGCAGCGCTGGCGCCCAGCAAGAGGGCACGCGCAATGTGATGGGGGTGGAAAGCCCAGCCATTGATGCGCTGATTGATGTGATGGTGACCACCGATGACAGCGCCACATTTACCGCTGCGGTGCGCGCGCTTGACCGGGTGCTGATGGCGGGGCGGTATGTCATCCCGTTTTGGGCCACCCGCACCGACCGCGTGGCCCATGCAAAGGCATTGAAGTTTCCTGCCAAAACCCCGATATACGGCGACAGAATTGGGTGGATGCCAGATGTTTGGTGGCACGCCGCCGATGAAAACTAGCAGCACAATCGGCCCTTATACAGCGCCGGGAAAAAAGACAGGTAGAGCATGAAAACTGCACGCAATTTCGTTTTTCTGGCCGCGCTTTCGGTGATGGTTGCGGGCTGTGCCACAGTAGATGGTGTGGGGCGTGATCTGTCTGGCGCGGCGCGCACGGTTCAGGGCTGGTTCTAACACCCGCGTTTGCGGGTGGCCGGGGTTTTAGGCCGGGGTCTTAGGCCGGCGTTTTAGGCCAACGAGGTCACCCACAAAATCGTGGCGTCTTCTTCGCTGACAGAAACCACATTATGGCCCATGGCCGCGTCGTAATAGGCGCTGTCGCCCCGGCGCATTTCAACGGGCTCGTAAAATTCGGTGTAAAGCCGCACGACACCGGTGAGCACGTATAAAAATTCTTCCCCGTCGTGGCGCACCCAGCCATCGAATTCGTCCATGCTGCGCGCGCGCACGCGGGCGCGATAGGGCAGCATGGTTTTCTTGCTTAGGGTTTCGGCCAGCAATTCATGCTCGTATGTCACGGTGGCATGGGCGGTGCCCGCGCCCGATTTGGTGACCGCCATGCGCCCATTGATCTGGTCGCGCTGGGGGGGCGTAAACAGCTGCGGCACAGAAATGCCCAACCCCGTGGCCAGCTTTTTCAGCGCGTCATAGGTGGGCGACATTTGCCCATTTTCTATTTTCGACAAGGTAGAGCGCGCCAACCCGGCATGGGTGGCCGCCTGTTCCAGCGTCCAGGCGCGGGCCTTGCGCAATTCGCGCACGCGCGTGCCCAATTCCAGCGGCTCTGGAATGGTGTCGTTTCCGCCCTCGCGGGCAATGCGGATCAGCGCCTTGGGGTCAGATATGCTCATGGCTTTGCTATAGTGCTGCATGCGCACCCTTGCAACTCTGTCAGCGGGCCCATAGCAAGGGGCGCATGCACGCGATCTTTGACACAGGGCCCTTTGCCCCCTGCCCCAGCCCCTTTAATTTGGCCGCCCATGTGCTGGCCCATGCGCCGCGCTTGGCCGATAAAATTGCCTTGGCCGTGGTCTCGCCCAGCGGCGCCGATCGCTGGAGCTATGCCAAGCTGCAGGCGGCGGTTTTGGGCACTGCCACCGGGCTGGCACAGGCGGGGTTTCAGCCGGGGGATGTGGTCTTGATGCGGCTTGGCAACACGGTGGATTTTCCCATCGCCTATCTGGGTGCCATCGCGGCGGGCATGGTGCCGGTGCCGACATCGTCGCAATTGACCGCGCCCGAGGTGGCATTGCTGCTTGAGGGGTTGCAGCCTGCGGGTATCTTGCACGATACAGCGGTGCCTTGCGCCGATCCGGCGGGGGCACAGCTGGTGGATCTGCCCGCGCTGCACAGCATGCGCAGCCTACCCCCCGCCCCCTACCACATGGGCGCGCCAGATCGGTTGGCCTATATCGTTTATACCTCTGGCACCTCGGGGCGCCCGCGCGAGGTGATGCATGCGCATCGGGCCATTTGGGCCCGGCAAATGATGCATCAAGGCTGGTATGGCATCACTGAAGAGGACCGGCTGATGCATGCCGGTGCCTTTAACTGGACCTTCACGCTGGGCACCGGCCTGCTGGACCCATGGAGCGTTGGCGCCACAGCGCTGATCCCGGCCCAAGGCGTGCCGCCCGAGGCGCTGCCTTTGCTGCTTAAACGCCACGACGCCACAATTTTTGCCGCCGCACCCGGGGTCTATCGCAAGGTTTTGGGGCAGGCACAGCCGCTGCCCCTGCCCCGGTTGCGCCATGGCCTAGCCGCGGGCGAGAAACTGCCCGAAACCACCCGCGCGGCGTGGCAGGCTGCCACCGACACCCCGGTTTTCGAGGCCTATGGCATGTCCGAGATTTCCACCTTTATCTCGGCCAATCCGCAGGCCCCCGCCCGCGCCACGATGCTGGGCCAACCCCAGCCGGGGCGGCGCGTGGCCATCGTGGATGGCAACGGCACGCCGGTTCCCATCGGCAGCCCAGGCACCATTGCCGTTTCGCGCCGCGATCCGGGGCTGATGCTGGGCTATCGCAACGCCGAAGAGGACACCAAGCTGCGCTTTGCCGGGGAATGGTTTTTGACCGGCGATCAGGGCCACATGGAAGAGGATGGGCAAATCGCCTATCATGGGCGCGACGATGACATGATGAATGCCGGCGGCTATCGCGTATCACCGCTAGAGGTTGAGGCGGCATTGTTGGCATTTCCGGGCCTGCGCGAGGCGGCTGTGACCGATATCGAGGTCAAACCCGATGTGCGGGTGATTGCCGCCTTTTATCTGGCCGATCATCCGTTAGATCACGCAGCCCTGCAGGCCCATTGCGAAACCCTGCTGGCGCGTTACAAACAGCCAAGGCTTTTCACCCATGTGCAGGCCCTGCCACGCAACCCAAATGGCAAGCTTTCCCGCCAAAGCCTGCGCAAAGAGTTTAGGTTAAACAAATGATAAAGCTTGATATTTTTTCTGATCCCATTTGCCCATGGTGCTATATCGGCAAGGCTCGTCTTGACCGGGCCTTGGCTGCGCGCCCCAATCATCCCTTTCACATCGAATGGCACCCGTTTCAGCTGAACCCCGATATGCCCGCCCAAGGCATGGACCGGCGCGCCTATTTAGAGGCGAAATTTGGCGGCAAAGAGCGCGCGGTGCAGGCCTATATGCCGGTGGTCGAACACGCCACCGAAGCCGGGCTAGAGATCAACCTTGATGCCATTGCCACCACCCCCAACACGCTGGATGCCCACCGGTTGATCCATTGGGCCGGTATCGAGGGGCGGCAAACCGCGGCGGTATCGGCGCTGTTTAAGGCCTATTTCATCGAGGGGCGTGATATTGGCAATGCCGAGGTTTTGGCCGATCTGGCCGATATGATCGGCATGGATGCCGCGGTTGTGTTGCGGCTTTTGGCCAGCGATGCCGATAGCGCAGACATTCGCGCCCGCGACCAAGCCGCGCGCGAGATGGGCGTAAACTCGGTCCCGACCTTTTTGGTCAATCGCCAGCACGCGGTGCCGGGCGCCCAGCCCACCGATTTGTGGCTGAGCGTGATCGATGAACTGACCACCCAAGAATGAACAAAGCGGGCGGAAAATTGATCATCGGGGCCTTGCTGGCGATTGTGGCCCTTGGAACGGTGTTTTTTCATCTGGTCGAAGGCTGGAGCTGGGTAGACGCCTATTTCTTTACCGTCGTCACGCTGTCAACGGTGGGCTATGGCAATTTGGTGCCCGCCACGGCCTTTGGCAAAATTGCCACAACGGTGTTGATCTTTGCGGGATTGGGGATTTTTGCGGCGGCTATACAGCATTTTTCCACGCTGACCTTTACGGGGCGGTTGCGCGATGCGCGCGCGGCACGCAAAAAAGCCGATGGTGACGCTGGGGAAACCCAAGGCCAGATCCCCTAGCCCTTGGGCCAAGCGCAGGCTAGGCTGGGGCCGGTGCAGGGTGATATGGCGCATTGGCCTGCCAGAGCACCGATTTTGAAAAGTTGATCTGCATGTCCAAGCCCCCTCTGTCGCGCTTTGAATTTGTGGCCCTGATGGCCATGATGTTTGCCACAGTGGCCTTTTCCATCGATGCCATGCTGCCGGGCCTGCCCGAGATCGGCGCCACCCTTAGCCCCGAGGCGCCAAACCGGGCGCAATTGATCGTGACCAGCTTTGTGTTGGGTATGGGGCTGGCCACCTTTGTGATTGGCCCGTTGTCTGATGCCTATGGGCGCCGTCCGGTTTTATTGGCCGGGGCTGGGCTTTATATCGTGGCTGCGGCCTTGGCTTGGGCGGCGCAATCGCTAGAGGTGGTGCTGGCGGCGCGGGTTTTGCAGGGCGTGGGCGCGGCAGGCCCGCGCATTGTGGCCATGGCCATCATTCGCGATCTTTATAGCGGGCGGCAAATGGCGCGGATCATGTCGCTGACGATGATGGTTTTTACATTGGTGCCGGCCATCTCGCCCTTGCTGGGGGCCTATTTGATTGGGCTATGGGGCTGGAAATCAATCTTTGTGGCGTTCATTGTTTTTGCCCTCATCTCGGCCGGGTGGCTGGCCCTGCGCCAACCCGAGTCGCTGCCGCCTGCGCGCCGTCAGCCCATGCGTTTGGCGGTGATGATCGCTGGCATGGGGCAGATGTTTGCCCACCCCACGGTGCGTTTGGCGATTTTGGCACAGGCCTTTTGCTATGCGATGCTGTTTATGATGATCAGCCTTGTGCAGCCGGTCTATGACCAAGTGTTTGACGCAAACGATAGCTTTCCCATGTGGTTTGCCGTGGTTTCGATGGTGGCGGCCAGTGCCAGCCTGTTGAACGCGCTTTTGGTGGTGCGCTTGGGCATGCGCCGGCTGGCCAGTATCGCCTTTGCTGGCCAAGCGCTGTGCTCGGCTGCGGTGACGCTGCTGTGGCTGGTGGCGCCGGGCAACAGCGCGATGTTTGCGGTGTTTATCTTTTGGCAGGCCAGCGTGTTTTTTATCACCGGGTTGACGATTGGCAACCTGAACGCCATCGCGATGGAGCCTATGGGCCATATCGCGGGCATGGCGGCCAGCGTGATCGGATCGGTTGCAACGGTTGCGGGGGCGGTTTTTGCCATGCCGGTGGGGCTGGTGTTTGATGGCACGCTGTTGCCGCTATCGGCGGGGCTGACGGCGGTGAACCTAGGCGCCTGGGCCACATTGGTTTTCATGCGCCGCGTCGAACAGCGCTTGGGCCTGCGCTAGCCCTACCCGGCTGGGTGCGCGCCTATCCTTTTGGCCGTGCATGCCGCGCTACAGCGCCCTGCGCTTGCGCCGTTCAGCTGTGTGGAAACGCGCTGCACCGTGCCTTTGGCACATATCTGTGAAAGGAGTGCTGTTTTTATGTCAGCACCAGATCCCAACACGATCAAATCGTTGATCGTGACCAATGCCGATTTGTCCGGCATGTCGCTTGCAACGCGCATCTTTATTGGCCGCCTGCGTATCGAAGTGGCCAATAACCCCGCGTGCCTATCTGACAAGATCGCCGAGTTGTCTGGTTTTGTGGGCAAAAACGCCTTTGCTGCCACCGATTTGGCCCTGATTTAAGCGGATACCATAATGAAAAATATGCTTCTTACTGTGGCCGAAACTGCGGCACTGATCGAAACTGGCGCCATCCTTAGCCTTGCTGCGGACCCAGATTTGCTGGCCAGCCTGCCCAAGGGCAATTGGATCGGTGGCTCATCTGTGTATTTCCTGACCGACGAGGGCGGCGCGATGCTGCGCAACCGGGTGTTTTGCACCCAGTTCAGCGATGCCAGCCATGCCGATATTGAGGTGCTCAGCGCCCAAACCCTGCCAAATTTGGCCCAAGGTTATGTGGCCAATGGCGCCAAGGTGCTGCTGATCCCAGCCTTCAGCGCCGCGCACGAGGAATTCGCCCTAAACAGCCAAACCTACACCGATCTGTTCAACCAGCCGCTGATGGGCTGGGTTGCGGGCGTGCATCTGGATGATGTGGGCCGCAAAGCGCCGATGGTGTTTAACGGCCAAACCGGGCAAAGCCATGAAAACGAAGCGGTCGCCATGTATTTGACCCTGCCCAGCACCGCCCATGCGACGATTGATATTGTCAATCTTTTCCAGCCCGGCAACGCGGAAAGCCCCAGCTTTCAATTCGAAACCAGTGGCTTTGGCGCCAGCACGGCAAAGGTAAATGGGCAAAGCGTGAATTTGGCCGAATATATCGAAGATAATGCGTTGGATATCCGCCTGCCCTTGGTCGCCGATTATGGCGGCGCAATGGTGAATGTGGCCATCCGCGCCGTAGATCGCCAGGCGGGCCATGTGTCGTTCTTTGCGCCAGTGGTGGCGGGCGTCAGCTATCGTCAGGCCCGGCCCGTGGCCGATTATGCCGCCAGCTTTGCCCAAGAAACCCAAGGCGCAGGTGCGGGCGAATATGCATGCAACTGCATCTTGAACTACGTCTATGGCGAGCTTGAGGGCAAAACCACCGGCGCCTTTACCGGCCCCGCCACATTTGGCGAAATCGCCTATATGCTGCTGAACCAAACCTTGGTGCGGCTAGATATCCAAAACGCCGCCTAGGGGGCGTTTTTTCTTGCTCAGAACGCCCCGGCCCTGCAAAGACAGGGCCGGAGGCGCAATACAATGAATACCTACCTGATTTTGCTATTGGCTGTGGCATTTGAAACCGTTGGCACCTCGGCCTTGCAGGCCAGCCAGCAATTCAGCCGGTTTTGGCCCTCGGTTTTGGTGGTGCTGGCCTATGGCGTCAGCTTTTATCTGCTGTCCACCACCCTAAAGGTGCTGCCGGTTGGCGTGGTCTACGCGCTTTGGTCTGGTTTTGGCATCGTGCTGATCGCCCTGATCGGCTATGTGGTTTTTGGCCAAGCGTTAGATTGGCCCGCAGTGCTGGGGCTGGCGTTGATTTTAAGCGGAATTTTGGTGATTCATCTGTTTTCAAACGCGCGCCCGCACTAGTGGCAGGGTGCGCACTAGGGGCTGGCACTGGCCCGCAGCTTTGGCTAAACTTGTGCCATGTCTGATACCGTTCTCAGCCGTTGCCAGGCTTTGGGCCTGCGTATGACCAAACAGCGCTGCCTGATCGCAGAGCTTTTGGATGCCGCCAAAGATCACCCCGATGTCGAGGCGCTGCACGCCCAAGCGCAGGCGCGCGATGCAAAACTGTCTTTGGCCACGGTGTATCGCACGGTCAAATTGTTCGAAGAGGCAGGTATCTTGGACCGGCGCCAATTTGGTGATGGGCGCGCGCGCTATGAAGATGCCGAACGCGCCCATCACGACCATCTCATCGATACCGCCACCGGCGAAGTGATCGAATTTTGCGACCCCGAAATAGAAGAGCTGCAAGAACGTATCGCGCGGCGGCTGGGGTATCGCCTGTTGGGGCACCGTTTGGAATTATACGGCCAACGCCTGAAAAACTGACATCTTGCCGCGCCCCTGTGCGCAAGTTATGGCACAGGCAGCGCCCGGCCCATTGCCGGGGCGCATTCAGGGGGTATTTTGGACAATATTCGCGGTATCGCCTTGGTGGTCTTGTCGATGGCGGCCTTCACCATCGAAGATATGTTCATCAAATCGCTTACAGCGGCGGTGCCCACTGGGCAGGTGCTGTTTTTCTTGGGCGCAGGCGGTGCGGTGGTGTTTGCGCTGATGGCGCGGGCCAAGGGCCATGGGCTGGTGCGCCCGTTTCTGACCATGCCCACCTTGCGCATTCGCACATTGGGCGAGGCGGTGGCATCGGTGTTTTTTGTCACCTCGCTATCGCTTGTTCCGCTGGCCACGGTGGCGGCGGTGTTTCAAGCGCTGCCCTTGGCCGCCACATTGGCGGCGGCGCTGTTTATGGGCGAACGCGTGGGCTGGCGGCGTTGGGCGGCCATTTGCGTGGGGTTTTCCGGTGTTGTTTTGATCATCCGCCCCGGCATGGCGGGGTTTAACGCTGCCTCTCTTTTGGTGCTGATGGCGGTGGCGGGCATTACCTTGCGCGATTTGATTTCGCGCCGCTTGCCGCGCGATTTGCCCTCTAGCGTTGTGTCGTTTCACGGCTTCATGGCCTTGGTTGTTGTGGGGCCATTGCTGGTTTGGGGGCGTGGGCAAACCTTGGTGGCGTTGGATCTGCAGCAAAGCCTGTTTATGGCGGCGGCCATCGGGTTTGGGGTGTTGGGCTATTATGCGATTGTGATTGCCACCCGCACCGCCGATGCCAGCGTGATCACGCCGTTTCGCTACACCCGATTGCTGTTTTCTATTCTGATCGGCATCGTGGTTTTCCACGAAATTCCAGATACGCTGACCTATGCTGGGGCGGCGCTGATCGTGGGCAGCGGGCTTTATACTTTTATGCGTGAGCGCCGTTTGGCCCGCCAATCCGCGGCAATTGATGCCCGTTAACGCAAACGTCGCCCCACCCCCCTTTTCAGCCCGCGCGCCCCTGTCTAAAAGCAGCCGCAGAAACAGCCCCGGCTGCGGCCACCCTAACCAAGGAATAGGTAGATGAGCACGATTATCGACATTCACGCCCGCGAAATTTTGGATAGCCGCGGCAACCCCACGGTCGAGGTAGACGTGATCTTGGAAGATGGCACGATGGGGCGCGCCGCTGTGCCCTCGGGGGCATCGACCGGGGCGCATGAGGCGGTGGAAAAGCGCGATGGCGATAGCGCCCGCTACATGGGCAAAGGCGTTTTGCAGGCGGTTGCCGCCGTAAACGGCGAGATTGCCGAGGCGCTGGTAGGGTTTGACGTGACCGAACAGGTGGCCATCGACATGACCATGATCGAGCTGGACGGCACCCCCAACAAGGCCCGTCTGGGGGCCAACGCCATTTTGGGCGTGTCGCTGGCTTGCGCCAAGGCCGCAGCCGATTTCACCGCACAGCCGCTGTTTCGCTATGTTGGTGGCACATCGGCGCGGGTTTTGCCGGTGCCGATGATGAATATCATCAATGGCGGCGAACATGCCGATAACCCGATCGACATTCAAGAATTCATGATCATGCCGGTTTCGGCCACCAATATCCGCGACGCGGTGCGCATGGGCTCGGAGGTGTTTCACACCCTGAAAAAAGAGCTTACCGCCGCAGGCCATAACACCGGCTTGGGCGACGAAGGCGGCTTTGCCCCCAATCTGGAAAGCACCCGTGCGGCGCTGGATTTGATTTTGGCCTCGATCGAAAAAGCGGGCTATGTGCCGGGCCAAGATATCTATCTGGCGCTTGATTGTGCCTCGACCGAATATTACCGGGGCGGCAAATACGAGATGGTTGGCGAAGGTAAATCGCTGACATCGGCTGAAAACGCAGATTATCTGGCGCAGCTTTGCGCCGACTACCCGATTATCTCGATCGAAGATGGCATGGCCGAAGATGATTGGGAGGGCTGGAAGCTGTTGACCGATAAAATCGGCGATAAGGTGCAATTGGTGGGCGATGATTTGTTCGTGACCAACCCCGCACGCCTGGCCGATGGTATTGCCCAAGGCGTGGCCAATTCGATGCTGGTGAAGGTCAATCAGATCGGCTCGTTGACCGAAACGCTGCAGGCCGTCGATATGGCCCATCGCGCGCGCTACACAAATGTGATGTCGCACCGTTCGGGTGAAACCGAAGATGCCACCATCGCCGATCTGGCTGTGGCGACAGATTGCGGGCAGATCAAAACCGGCAGCTTGGCCCGCTCGGACCGGTTGGCGAAATATAACCAGCTGATCCGGATCGAAGAACTGTTGGGCGAAACCGCACAATACGCAGGGCGCAGCATTTTGAAATAAGCGCCGCTTTTACCAAGGAAAGCCCCGCTTTGCGGGGCTTTTTGCGTTTTGGGCTAGTGGTAATGAAACTCGCCCACCTGATTTTGCCATTGCCCCGCCCCAATCATGCGCCGATGGGTAAAGCGCACCGAATGCAGCGGACCTTCGATTTCTTCTTGCCAAAATTCGATGAATTTGAACAACCGCGGGTGATCTGGGGCGATGTCGTAATCTTGCCAGATAAAGCTGTTGAGCACATGCACATGATCGGGCATGCGGTAGAAAAATTCGGCCGTGGTCAGGCCATATCCTTTCAGCATCAGTTTGGTTTCTTCATGCATGGTTTTTCCCCAGTTCGGAAAGCACTGGAAAAATAGTGCCACAAGGAAATTACTTTTCAATAAAAACAGTGTGTTAGCATCATATCCCCGTGGCTGCCAATCGCATGGGCACCCACCCATTGCACCCTATATGATGGCTCTGATATAGTCGGGCTAACAATATCTAGACCGCGAGCACAGGACGGGCAGAGAACGTGAACGACACGCCAGAAACCCCTGAAAACGAAGAAGAAAATACAATCAGCCGCCCTGCCTATGATGGTCCGGCAGTGTCAATCACTGACGAGTTGAAATCCTCGTATCTGGATTATGCGATGTCGGTGATCGTCAGCCGCGCAATCCCAGATCTGCGTGATGGGTTAAAGCCGGTGCACCGGCGGATTTTGTATGCGATGCACGAAAGCGGCAATACGCATGACAAATCCTACCGCAAATCAGCCCGCCCTGTGGGCGATGTCATGGGGAAATACCACCCCCACGGCGATAGCGCGATCTATGATGCGCTGGTGCGGATGGCCCAAGATTTCTCAATGTCGCTGCCCTTGCTTGATGGGCAGGGCAACTTCGGCTCGATGGATGGCGATAGCCCGGCCGCCATGCGATATACCGAGGTGCGCATGGACAAGCCCGCCGCCGCGCTTTTGGCCGATATCGAGAAAGACACGGTTAATTTTCAAGACAACTACGACGGCAAAGACCGCGAACCCACGGTTTTGCCGGCGCGTTTTCCCAATATGCTGGTCAATGGTGCGGGCGGCATTGCCGTGGGCATGGCCACCAACATCCCCCCCCATAACTTGGGCGAGGTGATCGATGCCACGATGGCCTTGATCGAAAGCCCCGATCTCAGCTCGGAGCAGCTGATCGCCTATGTGCCCGGCCCCGATTTTCCCACCGGCGGTATCATGCTGGGCCGCTCGGGCGCGCGCAAAGCCTATCTCGAGGGGCGCGGCAGCGTCATTTTGCGCGCCCGCACCCATGTAGAAGAGCTGCGCCGCGACCGCTATGCCATTATTATTTCAGAAATTCCCTATCAGGTGAACAAGGCCACCATGATAGAAAAGATCGCCGCCGAAGTGCGCGACAAGCGGATCGAGGGCATCGCCCATGTGCAAGACGAATCCGACCGCAACGGCGTGCGCGTGGTGGTCGAACTTAAACGCGATGCCACGCCCGATGTGGTGTTGAACCAGCTCTACCGCTTTACGCCCATGCAAACCTCGTTTGGGTGCAACATGCTGGCGCTGAACGGTGGCAAGCCCGAAACCCTAACCTTGCGTGGCTTTTTGACGGCCTTTATCGGCTTTCGCGAAGAGGTGGTGGCGCGCCGCACCGCCTATGACCTGCGCCGCGCCCGCGAGCGCAGCCATGTGCTGTGCGGCTTGGCTGTGGCTGTGTCAAATGTCGACGAGGTTGTCGCCACCATCCGTGCCTCGGCTGATGCGGCAGAGGCCCGCGAAAAACTGATGACGCGGCGCTGGCCAGCTGCAGAAATTGCCCCCTTCATCCGGTTGATCGATGATCCAACCCACACGATGAACGAAGACGGCACCTATAACCTTTCGGAAATTCAGGCCCGCGCCATTTTGGATCTGCGCCTGCAACGCCTGACGCAATTGGGCGTGAAAGAGGTCACAGACGAGCTGGAAGAGCTGGCCGCCAAGATCAAGGAATATCTGGAAATCTTGGCCTCGCGCGAGCGGATCATGGGCATCATCACCGCCGAGCTGCAAGAGGTGAAAGACCAGTTTGCCGTGCCGCGCCGCACCGAGATTGTCGATTGGTCCGGCGACATGGACGACGAAGACCTGATCGAACGCGAAGACATGGTGGTGACGATCACCCAAACCGGCTATATCAAACGCACGCCTTTGGGCGATTTCCGGGCCCAACGCCGTGGCGGCAAGGGTTTGTCGGGGATGCAAACCAAAGACGATGATGTGGTGACCAACCTTTTTGTCGCCAACACCCATACCCAGCTGCTGTTTTTCACCACCGATGGTATGGTGTATAAGCTGAAAACATGGCGTTTGCCGCTGGGGTCGCGCACGTCAAAGGGCAAGGCGATTGTCAATATTTTGCCGCTGCAGCCCGGTGTCTCGATCGCGGCGATCATGCCGGTTGATCGTGACGAGGCCGAATGGGATGATTTGCACGCCTTTTTTGCCACCTCGGCTGGGGACGTGCGCCGCAACGCGCTGTCGGATTTCACCAATGTAAAATCTAACGGCAAAATCGCCATGAAACTGCCCGAGGGCGTAGAGCTGGTAAATGCGCGCATCTGTTCTGAAGATGACGACATCATGCTTGTAACAGATTCGGGCCGCGCAATCCGCTTTCCCGTAACCGAAGTGCGGGTGTTCAAGGGGCGCGATTCCACTGGCGTGCGCGGTATTCGCCTGCAAGCGGATGACCGGGTTGTTTCCATGTCGGTGATCCGCCATTTCGACGCCTCGGCAGAAGAGCGGGCCGCCTATCTGAAAATGCGCCGCGCAGTGGCCGGTTTGCAAGACGACGCCGAAGACAGCGACGACGAGGCGGTGGCAGATGCCAGCATCACAGCCGAGCGTTATGCAGAAATGTCCGCGGCGGAAAACCTGATCTTGACGATCACATCGGCGGGCACGGGCAAGCTAAGCAGCAGCCACGATTACCCCGTACGCGGGCGCGGTGGCATGGGTGTCACGGCGATGGATCGCGCCATGCGGGGCGGGCCGCTGGTGGCCTCGTTCCCGGTAGAGCTGGATGATCAAATCATGCTGGCCACCTCGAAGGGGCAATCGATCCGCGTGCCGGTGGATGGTATCAGCTTCCGCTCGCGCAGCGCGGGCGGGGTGAAGGTGTTTAACACCGGTGCCGGCGAAGTGGTGGTTTCGGTGGCCCGCGTGGCCGAACAAAACGACGACCAAGACACCAGCGCAGGCGAGATCATCGAAGGCGAAGTTGTGCAGCCCGGCGCACAAGATACAACCGACGGCGACGCTCAGGAATAAGCCGCTGCGCTATGTGCATAAAAAAGGGCAGCCCTGGGCTGCCCTTTTCATTTCTAGCGTAAAGAACGCCTTACAACCGATAGATTTGGCTGAATTTTTCTTCCAGATAGTCCAGCAATGGCGCCTCGCTTGGGGCTTGGCCACAGGCGTTTTCAATCACTTGCCGTGGCGCATAAAGCCCGCCATGCTGTTGCACCTTTTCCCGCAGCCATTGCGTGGCCGCCACGGTATTTCCCAAGGCCAAATCCGCATCCAACATGGGCAGATCGGCGCGCAAGGCCTGATGCAGACAGCCGGCATAGACATTGCCCAAACTATAGGTGGGGAAATAGCCAAACAGCCCCTCGGACCAATGCACATCTTGCAGGCAGCCATGCGATGGTTTGTCGACGGCAAAGCCGAAATCTGCCATGAAACGGGTGTTCCACGCCTCTTCCAGATCGGCGGCATCCAAAGCGCCCGAAATCAGCTGCCTCTCTAGATCAAAGCGCAGCAGCACGTGCAGGTTATATTGCACCTCGTCTGCCTCGGTGCGGATATAGCCATTTTGCAGCCGGTTCACGGTGCCAAAAAACGCCTCTGCGTTGCCAATGCCAAAATCGCCGAATTGCGCCTGCATTTGCTGATACAGCCAGCCGGTAAAGGCGGCGCTGCGGCCCAGCTGGTTTTCATAAATGCGCGATTGCGATTCATGCACCCCCATCGAAACGCCCTGCCCCAAGGGCGTTAGGCGATAGGCCGGGTTGATGCCCTGCTCATAGGCGGCGTGGCCCACCTCGTGGATGGTGGAATAAAAGCAATTGAACGGATCGCTGGGGTTCGTGCGGGTGGTGATGCGCACATCATCGCCCGAACCCGAGCTAAAGGGGTGCACCGCCTTGTCGATGCGTCCGCGCGCCATGTCATAGCCAAAGGCCACGGCCAAGCTGCGCGACAGCGCCAATTGGCCTGCCTCGTCAAACTGGCCCTGCAAGGGCTGTGGTGCATGGCTGGCGCCGAAACAGGCGTCGCGCAAGGCCACCAGCCGCGGGCGCAGCGCGCCAAACATCGCCTCTAGTTGGGCGCTGGTGGCGCCCGGTTCGTAATCTTGTAAAAGCGCGTCATAGGGGCTGGTGCCGCTGCCCGCCGCCAAGGCGGCCCCTTCTTGGCGTTTCAGATCGATCATATGGGCCAGCATGGGCAAAAAATGCGCCACATCTTCGGTGGCGCGTGCCTCGGCCCAGCGTTGATGGGCCAAACTGCGGGTGCGTGCCAATTCGGCCGCCAAATCCACCGGTAGCCGGGTGGTGCGGTCATAATCGCGCCGGATCAGGCGCAATTGCGCCTGCGCCTCGGGGGGCAGATCGCCATCGTCAATCTGGGCCAGCCAATCGCCGACCTGCGCCGCGCTGCGCCTTTGGTGCAACACGGTGCTGATGGCGGCCATTTCCTCGGCGCGCTGCTCGCCCGCGCCTTTTGGCATCATGGTCTCTTGGTCCCAGCCCAAACGGCCCGCCACCTGTTCCAGCGCCACTGTTTCGCGCTGGTAACGCATCAAGTCATCAAAAGCCGCCATTTTGGTTACCCCCGCACCGATGTGACCTGCGGATAAGCGCTGAGAAACCGCGCCCGCAAGATCAACACAAAAACTGCCACAGCCAAGATTTGGTGGGCAATGGCAATTTCCCAAGGGGCGGCTGTCATGACTGTGACAATTCCCAAAACCACCTGCGCCACAAGCGCACCAAAGGCCCAGTGAAAGGCGCTTTGCGTCGCCCGATTGGCCGAGCGGCGCCCGCGCAGCCAGACCACAACGCCAAAGGCCAACAACACATAGCCAGAGCAGCGATGCACGAATTGCACCAGCCCGGGGTTTTCGAAAAAGTTGCTCCACAGCGGGGTCAGAATAAACGCATCAGGCGGAAAAACCTGCCCCCCCATCAAGGGCCAATCGGTATAGCTGCGCCCAGCGTCGATACCCGCCACCAAAGCGCCCAAGATGATTTGCAAAAAGGTGAAATGCAGCCAGCCCGTGGACAGGCCAAAAAGTTTTGCCTCTTTCAGGCGGCGGGCTTGCATCAAGTCACGCTCGCTGCGCCCCAGCAAAAACATGTACCATGCCAAAAAGCCCAAGATGACAAAGGCCAGCCCCAAATGCGTGGCAAGGCGGTAGCTGGCCACATCCAGCATGCTGCCGCGCAGCCCCGACGAGACCATCCACCAACCCACAGCGCCCTGCAGCCCGCCCAAAGCGCCCACAAACACCAACCGGCGCGTCCAGCCTGTGGGAATTTGGCGGCGCAGCCAAAACCACATAAAGCCCAAGAACCACACCAGCCCAATCACCCGGCCCAGCTGCCGGTGGCCCCATTCCCACCAGTAAATCACCTTGAAATCTTCCAACTGCATCCACTGGTTTTGGATCTGGAATTCGGGGATTTGCTTATACTTTTCGAACTCTTCCAGCCAATGCGCCTCGGTCATGGGGGGTACCGCGCCGGTCAGCGGGCGCCATTCGGTGATGGACAGGCCACTATCGGTCAGCCGCGTCAGCCCGCCCACCGCGATCATGATCATCACAAGGGCAAACAGCACCATCAGCCAGCGCCTTATCGCCCCGCGCGCCCCTTGGCGCATGCCTGCATCAATCACGCCCGCCTGTGGCTGTGCCACCGCATTGGGGCTGGATACTTCTTCGAAAATGCTGCGTTTTCCGCTCATTGCCCGTCTCCTTGTCGCGCCTGAAACCTAGGGCGCTGCCATCCCCGCGTCTAGTGCGGCACAAAGGCACTTTTGCCCCGCGTCCTGCCCTGTGCCCTGCCGTGACCTAGCCGTGCTCTTTCCAGCGCACCATTTGGCGCATGACACCGTGCAACATCTGCACATCGGCCCGCGTCAGGCGCATGCGCGACCACAGGTTGCGCAGGTTTATCTTCATGCCCTGGGCCTTGGCCTCGGGGAAAAAGAACCCCGCCTCTTGCAGGCGTTCTTCGTAATGCTGGGCCAGTTTTTCCACCTCTAGCCCGCTGGCCCATTCGGTTTTGGCCATATCCACGGTTTCATGCACGATCTGGGTGGTTTGACGGCGCCATTCATAGGCGGTCAACAGCACGCATTGCCCCAAATTCAGCGAGGCAAATTCCGGGTTCACCGGCACCGAGATAATGGCATTGGCTTGGGCAATGTCATCATTTTCCAACCCCGCCCGTTCGGGGCCGAAAATCACCGCCACTTTTTCGCCATTGGCCACGCGCAGGCTGGCGTCTTTCATCGCGGCTTCGGGGCTGAACACGGGTTTTGTCAGGCCCCGCGGGCGCGCAGTTGTGGCATAGGTATAGGTGCAATCAGCCAAAGCCGCGGGCAGATCGGCAAATAGCCCCGCCTCATCCAGCAGCCGCCCCGCCCCCGAGGCCATGGCCACAGCCCGCTGGTTGGGCCAGCCATCGCGAGGCGCGACAACCCGCATGCGATCCAGCCCGAAATTCCACATCGCCCGCGCCGCCGCCCCGATATTTTCGCCCATCTGTGGGCGCACAAGAACAAAACTGGGCTGTCGGCTGGGCGTGGGCATTGTGGGGCCTTTCTTGCAGGTTTGACCTGCCCTTTACGGCAAAGCACACTTGGGGAAAAGCCCTGCGCATTGTGCCATGTCTTCCCCCTTGGCCTTGGCACGCCGAATGGGTATAGAGCCGCAACATCTGAAGGAGCGCGCCATGGCCCAAGAGCTGCCACAAATCTATCTGGTCACACCGCCCGAATTTGAACTGGCGCGCTTTCCCGATGTCTTAGCCACGGTGCTGGACAGCCACGAAATTGCCTGCGTGCGCCTGAGCATGGCCACCCGCGACGAAGACCGTATCGCGCGCGCCGCTGATGCGTTGCGCGAAATCACCCATGCCCGCGATGTGGCCTTGGTGATCGACAGCCATATTCTGCTGGTCGAAAGGCTGGGTCTGGATGGCGTGCATCTGCTTGATGGCGCGCGTCTGGTGCGCAAAACCCGCAAGGATCTGGGGGCAGATGCCATCATTGGGGCCTATTGCGGCACCTCGCGTCACGAGGGCATGAACGCCGGCGAGGCAGGGGCTGATTACGTCAGCTTTGGCCCGGTTGGCGCCAGCGTTTTGGGCGACGGCCAAATCGCCGAGGCCGAAATGTTCGATTGGTGGTCACAAATGATTGAACTGCCCGTTGTCGCCGAAGGTGGCCTAACCCCGGCCTTGGTGCGTGCGCTGGCGCCGATGACAGATTTCTTTGCCATCGGCGATGAGATCTGGTCGGCCAGCGACCCGGCCTCGGAATTGGCCGCGCTCAAGGCGGCAATGGCGGGCTAAGCCCCGCCGCCCTGCCGCCCCTTGGGCATGGCCGCGCGTATTGCGGCCTCGCATTGCGCGGCCAGATCTTTGCGACTGGCAAAGTCGCGCAGCGCTAACGGGTCATGATACACAACCTCGACGCGCCCCTGCTGGGGGGCCGCCAAGACCCGCAGCAAATGCGTGCCAAAATCCATATCTCCCCACCAGCCATAAAACCGCGGGTCGGCACCTTCGGGGGCGTGATAGATCAGGCTGACCGGCTGCACCGCGATTCGCTGGCGCAGCTCGGGGGCAAAAAACGCCTGAAAAAGTGTGGTCTTAAAGGGCAAAACCACCATGCCATCGGTGGATGTGCCTTCGGGGAAAAACAGCAATTTATGGCCCGCCAGCAGCCGCTCTTCAAAAATCTCTTGCTGGTGCTTGGCCTCGCGTGGGTCGCGTTTGATAAATACGGTTCCCGTGGCCCGCGCCAGCAGCCCAATACCGGGCCAGCCTGCCACTTCGGCCTTTGAGACAAAATAAACCCGCTTGCCCGCGTTCAGCGCAAATATATCCAACCACGACACATGATTGGCCACCACCGCCCCGCGGCCCTGCATCCGCGCGCCGCGCCGCTGATAACCCATGCCCAAAATCCGAAAGGCCGATAGGCTGACAAACTGGGTCAAAAACGGTGTCAGTGGGCGCCGCTTGCCCCAAAGCGGGCGCTCGATCAGCCGCAGCGCCATCATGATGGCCAGACAAACCGCAATCAGCCCCCCCAAGGCCAGCCCACGCCGCGCCACGCGCAGCCAATCACGCGGGCGC
>RFQY01000261.1 GCA_009924775.1 Paracoccaceae bacterium
CATGGCCCAACACGCCACCGCGCCCCAGCTGCCCGAGGTGTGGTAATCTGGGGCGGTGGCATGTTGGGCCATGGCCATGCGCGCACCCATTTCATAGCCCATCACCATGGTGGCCAGAAAGTCTGCGCCGCTGCAGTTTTCGGGTGCCAAAGACAACATGGCCGGCACCAAGGGGCAGCCGATATGGCCTTTGGCCGGGTTGAAGCCGTCATGCCCATCAAGGCTGTCGATTGTCATGCCCGCAGCCATGGCCGCAGCAGCCGGGTTGGCGCGGCGTGCGTCAAACAGCAGGGGGGTTTGGCCCGGCATGTCTTCGGCGGCATGGTCGCGGATAATGCGCGAAAGCTGCGTGCCCAACCCGCCGGCGGTCACGCCCAACAGATCCAGCAAAGACCGTTTGGCGCCCTGCAGCACATTGGGTGGAATGTCGCTTGGCGAAAGCCCATGAATAAAACGCAAGGGATCGGTGTGCATGCATGGCTCCTTTGTCGATGGGCATGGTTTTGGCCAGCGTTGCGCCCTTCCGAAAAGCAAAACCGTGTTTTCGCGACATCTGAAATGTCGCAGTGGGGCGTTGACGGCGCGGCTGTGCTGGCGCACATCTTAGCTATGACCAAGCCAACAGATGATATTTTTACCGGCAGCTTCACCCAGCAAGAGCCTATTCCCGAGGCCGGTATCGAGGCCGCGTTGCGGGTGATGCGCTCGGGCCGGTTGCACCGTTATAATGTGATCGGCGACGAGCCGGGCGAGGTGGCGCTGCTAGAGCAGGAATTCGCCGCGGCTATGGGGGTGCGCTATTGTTTGGCGGTTGCCTCGGGGGGGTATGCGCTGGCCTGTGCGCTGCGCGCCATCGGGGTGCAGCCGGGCGATAAGGTGCTGACCAATGCGTTTACCTTGGCGCCCGTGCCCGGCGCCATTGCCAGCGTGGGGGCGGTGCCGGTTTTTGTGGGCGTGACCGAACAGCTGACGATTGATCTGGCCGATCTAGAGGCCAAGATTGAGCAGGCTAAGGTGCTGATGCTAAGCCACATGCGCGGGCATCTGGCCGATATGGACCGTTTGATGCAGATTTGCACCGATGCGGGTGTGCAGGTGATCGAGGATTGCGCCCACACAATGGGTGCGCGCTGGCGCGGGCGCCTGTCGGGCACGGATGGGCTGATTGGGTGTTATTCGACGCAAACCTATAAGCATATGAATTCTGGCGAGGGCGGGCTGCTGGTTAGCAATGATGCGGCGGTGATGGCGCGGGCGATCATGCTGTCTGGCTCTTACATGCTGTATGATCGGCATCTGGCCGGGCCGGACCCTGCGGAATTTAGCGATATTCGCTATACAACGCCCAATGTGTCGGGGCGCATGGATCATCTGCGTGCGGCCATTTTGCGCCCGCAGTTGGCCCATCTGGACGCGCAATGTGCGCGCTGGAACGCGCGCTACCGCGCGGTCGAGCAGGGGCTTGCCGGCACCCCCGGCGTGCAGTTGATTGCCCGCCCGCCCGAGGAAAGCTTTGTCGGCTCGTCGATCCAGTTTTTGTTGCTCGATTGGCCGCCCGCACGGGTGCAAGAGGCCTTGGCGCGTTGTGCGCGGCGGGGGGTCGAGCTGAAATGGTTTGGCAGCGCCCAGCCCACCGGCTTTACCAGCCGCTATGACAGCTGGCGCTATGCCCCCAGCGCGCCCATGCCCGCAAGCGACCGCATTTTGGCAGGCATTATCGACATGCGCTTGCCGCTGACCTTTTCGATCGCGGATTGCGAAAAAATTGCACGCATCATCCGCGCCGAGGTGGGGGCGGTTTTCCAAGCGTGCTAGCGCCAGTTGGCACGGCTTTTGCCTAGCCCATTTGAATGCGCCCCATTCTGGGCGATCAATCATTTGGGGTAGCCAGTGACAACAACAGAAAAAACAGCCGCCAACCTTGATGCCGATCGCGATGCCGCCATTAGCGAAATTGCCCGACGTATTGGAAAGCTTAGCGTCGCTATTGGCGGCGTTTGGGGCGATATCG
This sequence comes from Paracoccaceae bacterium, assembly GCA_009924775.1. Taxonomy (GTDB): domain Bacteria; phylum Pseudomonadota; class Alphaproteobacteria; order Rhodobacterales; family Rhodobacteraceae; genus CAJXSO01. Next base: position 2,012 of record RFQY01000261.1, read on the forward strand.
ACGATACTTCGACCAATGTGCAGCGTCAAAGCGTGGTGCTAAAACAGGTGGCGGCCAGCTCGCACGACATGGCCAAACGCGCCTCGGCCGTGCACGAAGCGGCCCAGCAAGCGCTAGAGCGGGCAGAAACCTTTTCCGAAAAAGCCACGGAAACCAGCAGCAACGTCACCGATATGGTGACCGAAGTCACGCGGCTGGCCGATTTGGTGACGGCGCTGGGCACCCAGCTGTCAGGGCTAGAGGCCACATTGCAGCGCGTTGGCAAGGTGACCAAAGAGGTGGGGGTGATTTCGCGCCAAACCAACCTTTTGGCCTTGAACGCCGCAATCGAGGCCGCCCGCGCCGGCGCGCAGGGGCGCGGTTTTATGGTGGTGGCCCGCGAGGTGAAAAACCTGTCGGAAATGGCGGGCAATGCCACGGCGGAAATTGGCCAAACGGTGCATGATTTGTCGCAAGAATTGCACGGGCTGATCGAGCAGGCCAGCGACGCGGTGCTGCAAGCGGGCCAAATCCGCGCGCGCACCGATGGTATTGGCGAATTGGTCCAAGAAATGCCGCGTGGCTTTGCGGCGGTGTCAAGCAACCAGCGCAACATCGCCAGCATGAGCACCGACATCACCCAGATGCTGGAAACCGTGCAAACCGATATTGCCGATCTCTCGGATGGGGTGGCCAATTCGGCCGATAATTTGGGTTCGGCCCGCGATGCCATGCTGACGATTATTGATGCCAGCGAGGCGCTGACCGGCATGACCGCGCGGCTGGGGGTGGAAACGGTGGACACGCCCTTTATCAATTCGGTGTGCGAAGTGGCGGCAGAAATTTCGGCGCGTTTCGATGCGGCTGTGGCGGCGGGCGAAATCAGCTTGGCCGATCTTTTCGATCGCAACTATGTGCC
>RFQY01000262.1 GCA_009924775.1 Paracoccaceae bacterium
AGCGGCGCCGTTTAACTTTAACGGCTTGGTGCGCCACTATTACCTGCGCCAAAACCCCGAAATGGGCGAAGTGCAGCTAAACCTTGCCCCCAAACACGACCGCAGCCGCACCAGCCATGACATCGCCCTTGATCTGCGCACGCGGCTTGATGCGGTGGTGGCCCCGATGGGCACGGTGATTAAGGTGGTCGAGCCGCCCCCCGGCCCGCCGGTTATTTCCACCCTGCTGGCCGAGGTCTATGGCCCCACCCCAGAGGCCCGGCGCGCCGCAGCGGCGCAGATCCGCCGCGCCTTTGAAGAGGTGCCGTTTATCGTGGATGTCGATGACAGCTATGGCCAACAGCCCCAGCGCCTGCGCGCCCAGCTTAGCCCGCAAGAACTGGATTACTACCGCGTCCAAGAGGCGGATGCGCTGGATACGCTGCGGCTGTTGAACACAGATGTTACGGTGGGCTATTCGCATCGCGGCGATGGGCGGTATCCGCTGCCAATCATCGTTGGGCGCGAACGCGCAGAGCGCGTGATGGATGGCGAAACCCTATCCACCCCGGTGCCTGCCAACGCCATGCCCGGTGGGCGCGGCGTGGTGGAATTGGGCGATGTGGTCCAGCTTAGCGCCGAGCCGGCAAGCTTTCCGATTTTCCGCCACAATGGGCGTGACACCATCATGGTGACGGGCGAATTGGCGGGTGATTTTGAAGCGCCGCTTTATGGCATGTTGGCGGTGGCCGAAAAACTGGATGCCATGGACTGGCCCGAAGGCACCAAGCCGGTGATACGGCTGAATGGCCAACCCGAAGACACCAGCCAGCCCGTGCTGCTTTGGGATGGCGAATGGGAGGTCACTTGGGTGACGTTTCGCGATATGGGCAGCGCCTTTGCTGTGGCCTTGCTGGGGATTTATATTCTGGTGGTGGCACAGTTTGGCAGCTTCCGATTGCCGCTGGTTATTCTGACCCCGGTGCCGCTGACGTTTTTGGGCATCATGGGCGGGCATTGGCTGTTTGGCGCGCCTTTCTCGGCCACGTCGATGATTGGCTTTATCGCGCTGGCGGGCATCATTGTGCGCAATTCGATCTTGCTGGTCGATTTTATTCGCCACGCAAAACCGGGGCAGCCGGTAACACTGGATGTGCTGATCGAGGCCGGGGCCACCCGGTTCAAGCCGATTTTGCTGACCGCCATTGCCGCCATGATCGGCGCCGCGGTGATTTTGGTTGACCCTATCTTTCAGGGCCTTGCGATTTCGCTGCTTTTTGGGCTGCTTAGCTCTACCGCGCTGACGGTTTTGGTCATTCCTGCCATCTACCGCATTTTCAAAATGTAGCCCTGGCAGCCGCAGAACAAAAAAAGCCGCCCCCCTGGGGGCGGCGTTTTTGTTCCCAATGCAGGCTTAGCGCATCAATAGCACAGGCACCTTGCAACTGCGGATCATTTCTGTGGTGGTCGAGCCGATGATCAAGTGCCGCACGCGGCTGTGGCCATAGGCCCCCATCACCAACAGGCCTGCTTGGCCTTGGCCGGCCATATCTGCCAATACTTTTTCGGGCTCGCCGGGTTGAATGCACTGCTCTGCTGCAATCCCGCCTGCGGCCAGCGTGGCCACGGCACCGCCCAGCATACGGGCCACTTCGGGCGTTTCGCGGCCCACGAACACCACGCAGACAGCCAAGCCCGCAAAAAGCGGCGAACGCGCCACATAATCCACCGCCTTTAGCGACGAGGCGCCCCCATCCACCGCAATCAACACGCGTTGCACGGGCTGAAACGCACGATTGGCCACGAAAACCGGCTTATGGGCGGCGCGCACGATACGCTCTAGGTTTGATCCCAAATGCGCCGCAGCCATGCCCGCAGCCTCGCCACGCTTGCCGATGATGATCATATCGCCGCTGTCTTCCTTGGCGGTGATCGTATCGATCAAATCGCCATGGCGCAGGCGCGTTTCCACCGCCACGCCACCATTGGCCGCGATGATGGCGGCGGCATCTTCCAAAATGGCGCGGCCGTGTTCTTGGGCCAACCGGGCGCGTTGTGCATCCAGCGCGCTTAGATCTTCCAACAGCTTGCTGCGCGCCCCCAGCCTGATCGCCCCGCTTAGATCTTGCTGGTCGGGGGCCTGCCGGCGCCCCATGACGTGATAAACTTTCACCCCCGCGCCGGTGCGCCCGGCAATCCATGCGGCATGATGGCAAACGCTTTCGGCATAGGCCGAGCCATCGACCAGCGCGATCAAGGTATCTGTGCTCATCTCTTTTCCTTCCTTGCGGCGCGATGGCGCTAATGGTCTAGCAACTGATCCATGGCACCGGGCTTGTCGTGAATGGCCAGCCTGTCGACGATGGTTTCCGATGCCTTGTTCAGCCCCACCACATCCACCTCGGCCCCGTCACGCCGGAATTTCAACACCGCCATATCCAAGGCCGCAACCGATGAAATATCCCAAATATGCGCGCGGCTGACATCGATTGTCACCCGCTCGGGTGCTTCGCGGAAATCAAAGCCTGCCATGAAATCTTCGACCGAGGCAAAAAACAGCTGGCCTTCGATGACATAGGTGCGGTGGCGCCCATCGGCGCTGATCTGCGAGCGGACGCGGAAAAGCTGGGCAATCTTCCACGCAAAGAAAATGCCCGACAGCAGCACGCCCACCAAAACACCAATGGCCAAATTATGCGTCCAGATCACAAAAACCACGGTGGCCAGCATCACCACCGAAGACGAACGCGGATGATCGCGCAGATTGCGGATCGAGGACCAGCTGAATGTGCCGATGGACACCATGATCATAATGGCCACCAAAGCGGGCATCGGGATGATCGAGACAACATCGCCCAGCGCCACCACCAA
>RFQY01000263.1 GCA_009924775.1 Paracoccaceae bacterium
TTCCGCCACCGCATCGCCAAAGCGCATCAATACCAACGCGCTGCCCGCATCCGTTACCACGTTCAGGTAATGATCTTGCGCCTCGATCCTGATCAACGCGCCACGCGCAGCGGCGGGCAAATGGCGCAACAGGCCGCTGCCCGGCTCTGCCATTGGGGTGGCCGTGGCGGCAGGGCCCGGGCCGCCGCCTTGGGCCTTGGGCAGTTCATTGGCGCTGTCAGGGGTGCTGGCAGGCGTGCTGGCAGTGTGGCCGGCAAGGTGGCTGGCATCGGGGGCAGGCCGGGCAAAAAGCAGTTTATGAGCCACCTCAACCATCGCGCTGACCACCCAAACCACCCCCACCAGATAGGCAAAATCAGACCAGCCAGACCAGCCATCAAACACCACCACATTCAACCCATGCACCATGCCCGCCAAAGCCAGCGCAAAGCCCACCCTTTCGATCAGGCGCTGCATCAGTGATTGCCCGGCCATGACCCGGCGAAACACCATATCCAAACCGATAGACACGCCAACCACCAGCGCCCAAAATCCAAAGCGCGCCACAGGCGGCAATAAACGGTAGGTATCAAATGGCCCGGTCATGGCAGCCAAGGCGCTCAGCAGCACCCAAATGATCAAAGGCACGCGCCATTCACGCAGCGCCAATTGCAACTTTTGCCCCGTTTCACCCATTTCACGAATATCCACACACCATTTACGCAGGCAGGCTTGCGCCCTGATTGGCAGTTTTGCATCCCAAAACTGTAAACAACAGACCCAAGGTGCCCCATGACCCTACAGCCACTTCTCGCAGCCCCTATTGCCATTATTTTGCACGCATTCGCAGCGATGTCACTGATCCCGCTGACCGCGCTTATCTTCACCATAAAACGCGGCAGCCTATGGCACAAACGGCTGGGCTGGGCATGGGTGCTGATCATGGCAACGGTGGCCCTAAGCAGCTTTTGGGTGCAAGAAATACGCCTCTTTGGGCCCTTCAGCCCCATTCACGCGCTGTCGCTGTTCACCTTGGGCAGCCTGACATACGCGATTTGGCGCATCCGCTCTGGCGACCGGCGCGCCCACCGCCGTGCCATGCTGCTTTTGGTTTGGGGCGCATTGGCGGGCGCAGGGGCCTTTACCCTGCTACCCGGCCGAATTATGCATATGGTGGTGTTTGGCAGTGCCTAAACGTTGGGTTTAGGCCGTCAGGCCCTGCGGCTCGTCCAGCCCATTTGCACGCGCGCACGCGGTCAGCGTGTTGGCCAAAAGGCAGGCAATGGTCATCGGGCCCACACCACCCGGTACCGGGGTGATAGCCCCGGCCACAGCCGCACAGCTGGCAAAATCGCAATCGCCCACCAGCACAGCCTTGCCATCACGCTCGATCCGGTTGATGCCCACATCAATCACCGTGGCACCGGGCTTGATCCAGTCCCCAGGCACCATTTCCGCCCGCCCAACTGCTGCCACCACGATATCGGCGCCGCGTACAACATCGGCAATATCCTTGGTGCGGCTATGGGCCACCGTCACGGTGCAGCTGTCGCGCAACAACAGCTGCGCCATAGGCTTGCCCACAATATTGCTGCGCCCAATCACCACCGCATTCAGCCCCGAAAGGCTGCCGTGATGATCGCGCAGCATCATCAAACAGCCCAAGGGCGTGCAAGGCACCATGGCCTTTTGCCCCGTGGCCAGCAGGCCCACATTCGAAATGTGAAACCCATCGACATCCTTTTCAGTGGCAATCGCATTGATCACCAAATCCTCGTTCAGATGGCCAGACAGGGGCAGCTGCACCAAAATCCCATGCACCGCAGGATCGGCATTCAACTGCGCAATCAAGGCCAACAAATCAGCCTCCGAGGTGCGTGCGTCCAGCTTATGCTCGAACGAGTTCATGCCCACTTCTACCGTCTGCTTGCCCTTCGAGCGCACATAAACTTGGCTGGCAGGATCTTCCCCCACCAAAACCACAGCCAGCCCCGGGGTAATGCCATGGGCCTGTTTCATCTGGGCCACATGCTGGGCCACCTGGGCACGCACTTTGGCGGCAAATGCCTTGCCATCAATGATCTGGGCAGTCATCGTCAGTCTCTCCTTAGACGCCTGGCCGGGAATAGCTTTCCCGGTAATGTTGCATCTGCATACGCGTGGCCAGCACGGCATTATGCATCAATATCGCCACGGTTACCGGGCCCACACCCCCCGGCACCGGGGTAATCCAGCCCGCCACTGCGGCGCAGCTTTCAAAATCTGCATCGCCCACCGTGCGCCCATCAACTTGGTTGATGCCAATATCAATCAGCGCAGCCCCCGGTTTCAACATATCACCCCGCACCAACCCGGGCTTGCCCACGGCCACAAACACCGCATCCGCTGCCCGGCTATGCATGGCAACCGAGCGCGTCATGTGGTGGCACACCGTCACAGTGGCGCCAAGACCCATCAGCAAAAATGCAATCGGCTTTCCAACAATTTCTGAATGCCCAATCACCGTCACATCCAACCCTTCAAGCGGCAACAGCAGGGTTTTCAAAATCTCCACCGCCGCCACAGCTGTGCACGGGCCCAGCGCTAAATCATTATAGACAATATTGCCAATGCTGGCTGGGTGCATCCCCTCGACATCTTTCAACGGATGCACCGATTTTTGCAGCGCTTTCACCGGAATATGGGCCGGCAATGGGCGCTGGATGATAATGCCATTCACCCGCGGGTCGCCGTTCAACCCCGCAATGATGCCCAACAATTGCTCCAGCGATATATCCGCATCATAGCTGCGCGCCTCAAAGGCCACACCGGCGCTTTGCGCATGCTTTTGCTGATTGCGCACATAAAGCTCTGCCGCCGACGTATCGCCCA
>RFQY01000264.1 GCA_009924775.1 Paracoccaceae bacterium
CGCCATCGCGCGGGCGCGCGGCACAACCGATTTCGGCGGGTATCTTGATATCACCTGCGATTTTATCTTTTACGGCGCGCTGCCCTTGGGCTTTGTTCTAAGCGATCCCACGGCCAATGGGCTGGCGGGGGCGTTTTTGCTGTTTAGCTTTTACATCAATGGCGCCACGTTCTTGGGCTTTGCCATTTTGGCTGAAAAGCGTGCCATGCACAGCGATGCGCGCGGGGTAAAATCGCTGTATTTTACCGGGGGCTTGCTGGAAGGTGCCGAAACCATCGCGTTTTTCGTAGTGCTTTGCCTATGGCCTGCCTATTTTGTCCCCCTGTCTTTGGGGTTTGGCGGGTTATGTCTGGTCACAGCCCTGTCGCGCGTGGTGTTGGCGCAGCGGGTATTTCGCGGCGCTCGGGCCGCAACAAAGGAGTAGTTGCATATGTCGTTGAAACATCTGGCGGGCCTTGCCCTTGCCGCAGGGCTTTTTGCACTGCCATTGCAGGCCGAAACACCCCAGCCCAACCCTGCCGATTGGCCCGCCGTTCTGGCCGAGGCGCGCGGCCAGACGGTGTATTGGAACGCTTGGGGCGGGTCGACCACCACCAATGATTTCATTGCCTGGATCGGCGAACGCGCCGCTGCAGACTATGGGGTGACGCTGACCCATGTGAAACTGTCCAACACCGCCGATGCGGTGGCGCGCGTGCTGTCTGAACAGCAGGCCGGCCTAACCCAAGGTGGCGCGGTCGATCTGATTTGGATCAACGGGCCGAATTTTGCCGCGATGAAAGAGGCAGGGTTGCTTTTTGGCCCCTTCGCCGAGGATCTGCCAAATTGGCAGCTTGTCGATGTTGCGGGCAAGCCGGTGCAGGCTGATTTCACCGTGCCCACCGAGGGGATGGAAAGCCCATGGGCCACGGCGCAGGTGGTGTTTATGTATGACAGCGCCGATATGGCACCGCTGCCAGATATGCGCGCGCTGCTGGACTGGGCCCGCGCCAACCCGGGGCGGTTTACCTATCCGCAGCCGCCCGATTTTCTGGGCACTACCTTTTTGAAACAGGTGCTCTACGAGGTGGTGGCTGACCCATCCGTGCTGCTGGCACCGGTGGATCAGGCCGATTATGCCACCGTCACAGCGCCCCTTTGGGCCTATATCGAGGCGCTGACCCCGCATTTGTGGCGCCAAGGGCGCGCTTATCCCGAAACCGGCACGCGGCAATTGCAGCTTTTGGCCGATGACGAAGTGGCGCTGGCGATTTCGTTTAGCCCCGGCGAGGCATCGGCGGCCATCGCCAATGGGCAATTGCCCGCCAGCGTGCGCACCTTTGTGCCCGCAGGCGGCAGCATCGGGAATGCCTCGTTCGTGGCCATTCCCTTTAATGCCAGTGCCAAGGCTGGGGCCATGGTGATTGCCAATTTGCTGCTGTCCCCACAGGCCCAGGCCCGCGCGCTGGACCCGGCCTATTTGGGCTATGGCACGGTGCTGGACATGGCGCGCCTGTCGCCCGAGGATCGCGCCCGCTTTGACCAGATCGATCTGGGGATAGCCACATTGGCCCCCGATCAATTGGGCGCGGCCCTGCCCGAGCCGCACCCCAGCTGGATGGTGCAGATCGAGGCGGATTGGATCGCGCGCTTTGGCGGCGGAAAATAGCCCCAACGCCGCCCGTGCCGCCCCACGTGCCATGGCGGCCCGGGCGCTGCGTTGGCTGCCTGCAACCGTGATGGCCGCGCTGGCCCTGCCGGTGTTTGCCGGGCTATTGGGCACGGTGGCACCGGCCTTTGGGCTGATGGCGGTGTTTGGGCAGGCCCAGCCCGGCTGGTCGGTATTTGCTGAACTATTGGCTTGGGCCGGGTTTTGGCCGGCGCTGTGGCTTAGCCTGAAGGTGGGGCTGGTGGCCACGGCCCTTTCGCTGCTGGTGGTGGTGGGGTTGGTGGCCATTTGGCAGGGCAGCCGCAGTTTCGGGCTGTTTCGCCACGCTTTGGCGCCGCTTTTGGCGGTGCCCCATGCGGCGGTGGCCTTTGGCTTGGCCTTTCTGATCGCCCCATCGGGCTGGCTGGTGCGGCTGCTCTCGCCTTGGGCTACGGGCTGGCAGCGCCCACCTGATCTGCTGATTGTGCAAGATCCGGGCGGCTGGGCGTTGATTGCCGGGCTTGTGGTGAAAGAAGTGCCCTTCTTGCTGCTGATGGTGCTGGCCGCGCTGGGCCAATCTGATGCCAGCCGCGCCCTGCTGATGGCGCGCAGTTTGGGCTATGCCCGGCCAGTGGCATGGATCTTGGCGGTCTTCCCGCATGTCTACAGGCAAATCCGCCTGCCGGTGCTGGTGGTATTGTAACAATGCCACATGATTTAGATCCTGGCTTAACACCGTTCCTACTTCAACCTACTAATAATACAGTACAAAGTATATTAGAAACTATTGACAAGACTGTTGAAGCAATCCAGCGTACTACACATACCAGTGCAGTACAGGGTACAAAAGGTTCGCCTATGTCAGGTGTGGCCTTACAGACAGAACGTCAATTGTTAAATGCTAAACTATCAGATATTGCAGATAGTTTAGAAGAAACAGAAACAAAGATGTGGCGTATGTGGTCAGACTGGTCAGGTATTAACTTACCAGAAGACTTTGCAATCGATTACATTGACACATTTGATATTAGAGATCAACATTCAGAATTAGAACTGCTACGCAAGGCACTGGAAACAGTACCACATGATAGTTTTGCAGAAAACGTTCATAAGCAGATAGTTGATCTTGTAGTGGATGATCCTGTAGAGCAGACAGCCCTAAAAGAATCTATCCA
>RFQY01000265.1 GCA_009924775.1 Paracoccaceae bacterium
CACGCTGCGGCGCGCCGGCCAAGGCGGGGGCGCTGGCCAACACCAACGCCGCCACCGCGGATATGACCCTAGAAAGACGCACGGAGCCCAAAGTAAAACGCACGGTCCGAGGTGCCAAAGCCCGAGATGGTTTGATATTCTTTATCAAACAGGTTCTCGATGCGCAGATAGGCCTCGGCGCTGTCGGTCAGGCGATGCACCAAGCTAAAGCCATAGACATCGTAATCGGGCATCATGGTGGTGCCATCGGGGCGGTTGGCAATACGCTGCATCGACAGCCGCGCAGTGGTATCCGCGCCCAGTTTGGCGCTAAGCGCAATGTTCAAGTCATGGCGCGGGGTGCGGCGCAGCGGGGTGCGCGTGGGGGTGCGGGTGAACAGATAGGTATAGCTGCCATCCAGCGAGAAAACCGCGCCCAAAGGCAGGCTGCCCGACAGCTCGTATCCCTTGCGCTGGGTGATACCTGCGACATTTGCATAGGTCGATACGGCGCCACCGTTACAAAACGCGTTATTTGCATCAGGGCAGAACTGATAGGTGATGGCGTTATCGGTGTTATTGGCAAAAGCCGTCAGCGAAATATTGGCGCCATTGTCGTAGCGGTGATCTACCCCAAATTCAAAGCCGCGGCTGGTTTCTGGCCCCAGATCAGGGTTGCCCGTGGTCGGGAAAAAGCCCGGATACACGGCAAACAGCTCGTTGCTTGAGGGCGGGCGATAGCCGGTCGAGGCCATGCCACGCAATGTTGTTTGATCGTTCAGCTGGTAGGCTACGGCCAAGCGCCCGGTGTTAAACCCGCCAAAGCTGCTGTGATGGTCGCGGCGCAAAACCACCGATAGATCCAGCTGCTCGGTCGGGCTGTAGCCCAATTCGGCAAACACGCCCCCCTGCTGCAAAATGGCATTGCCCCCCGGCAGGGCCGTGGTTTTCACGCTGTCGCGCGTGCCATCTGCCCCCAAAGACAGGCGCACCGCCTGCGTCAGATCGCGCGAGGCGGTGTAGCGCAGCGAATTGCGCTTTGATTCAAACGCCGAGGCATAAGGCGTGGCAAAGCCCGATGTCGTGGGCGACACCAGCGACCGGGTGCTGCCATAATAGGAATACTGCAAAGCATGCTCCCAACCCCAGGCCTGACCTTCTGCAAACAGCCGTGCGCCGGTGCTGACATAGCCATAAGTTTCGTCAGAGGTGCCATCTTGGGGCGCGCTGCCGTATTCATCAAAGGCGCCGCTGCTGATCTGGCGAAACAGCGTGCCGCCCAACAGCCAGCCATTGGTCAATTCATGCTGCACACCAAACGCGGCGCGGCTGCGTTCGAAGCCATCAACCTCGGTGTTGCCCACATTTTCTTCGGCGCTGGAAAACCCATCAGCTTGGGCTGCGTTCAGTGCCAGGCCAAAGGTCGTGGCGCCCACACGGCGGGTCATGGAGAAATTTCTGGCAATCGTGCCAAAACTGCCCACTTCCAGCGATACATCGTAGCGATCACCCTCGGGCGCGCGGCCCAGCGCCAGCGTGTCCAATGTCAAAACACCCGCAATAGCGGTGCCGCCATAGAGCGCCGATTGTGCCCCGCGCAGCAATTCGGCGCGCTGCACCATGCCAGCTGTCAGCCCACCAAAATCGTTGAACTGCACCTGTGGCGAGGACGCATCTGTGGCATCCACACCGTCAATGCGCACCGCCAAATACCGCTCGGACAGGCCGCGCACCGATACCGAAGCCGTGCTGCCAAGGGGGCCGTTTTGCGTAACACTGACACCGGGCAAATTGGCCAATGCGCCCGTTAGCGACGGGGTGGTAGATTGCACCAGATCGGCGCTATCAAGCGTTGAAACCGACACGCCGCTGCGTGCAATCGGGGCCACGTTCACCCCGGCCGAAACCGTGATCTCATCCAGCTGGAACGCCTCTTGGGCCAAAAGCTGGGGGGCGGTCAGCGCGCCTAGGGCGCTGGCGGTGGCGGTGGCGTAAAACACGCGTTTCATTTGGTCTTCCTTCCAAAGGGCAAGGCCCCGACAATGCAATGTGTCTAGGAAGGGTATGCCTTCCCGTGACGGTGAAACTGTCACCACAACGGAAAGGACCGTTATCCATAGCGCGCCCCGCGCCCGGATAGGGTGATCACTTCGGCAGGTCTCCTGACTTGTGGGTCATCGCTTGGCCGGGCCTTCCCGCAGGTCCCAAAGGGCCTGCAGTGGCATATGCCGACGTCGCTCGCCACTTACAGTTGCGGGGGCAGTCACGGCATTGGGTGTGGCATATGAAACCGCCACCCGCACCGTTGTTCCCTTTTAACCAGCCGATGAATCGACTGGACCGAAGCAAGGATCGTTCTACGTGAACAAAGTTATTTTGAAAAGAACAAAGGCGACCATGGGCCGCCCTGCCCCGACATTGCCCCAAGCCCCGCTTGGGTGTTGGCCCTAATCGGGGCGCACGCGCGCCGCGGTTTTGTTGGCAAACGCCTCAAGTCGCCCCCGCGAGGCGGGTTGGGTATTGACGATACCTGCCACCACCGATTCTGCATAGGCAGCATCCAAGGCCGACATATTTTGCATGTGGCTGATGGCGCTGCATATGGCGAAATTCGACAGCGGTGGGTTGGTGGCGGCAGCGCGCGCCAGTTCCAGCGCCTTGGCTTCGGAATCTTGCACCAGATATTGCGCCAGCCCCACCGAAATGGCCTCGTCGCCTTTGTAGACGCGGCCCGTCAGCATCATGTCGATCATCCGCGCCTTGCCCACCAGATCGGCCACG
>RFQY01000266.1 GCA_009924775.1 Paracoccaceae bacterium
CGGCGTGTTTCGGGCGCACACTGCGCCCCACACACCGGGCAGATCGGCGCGGGCTTGAACGCGGCGTAGCACTGCGGGCATGTGCGCACTGATGGCGCTGCGGTGCCGCGGCCACCACGCACGATGCCCTCGGCCAGGCTCCACTGGCGCGGATCATCGGGGAAGCCATGGCGCGGCACGTTGCCAACGTGATCGAGGATGATCGCGGCATCTTTCCCGGGCGCCGGGCGCAGCACGCGGCCCACCTGCTGCAGGTAAAGCCCTAGCGATTGCGTTGGCCTGAGGAGGATTGCGCACGATGCGGCTGGCACATCGAAACCCTCGGAGACCACGTCCACGGTCACGAGCACGCGCACGGCGCCGGCTGCATATTGCGCCACCACCTGATCGCGGTCGGTTGTATTGCCCAGCAGCAATGCTGCGCTGATTCCGGCTGTCTTAAATGCGTCGCACACTGAGACGGCATGAGCCACGTTGCAGCAGAAGGCGATCGCCTGCTCTCCAGCGGCCAGGCGCTGATAGTGCGCGATGGCGTCACCCGTGACTGTGGGCCGATCCATTGCTGCTGCTGCCTGGTCGTTGGCGTAGTCACCAGCGCGGCGCCTGATGCCTGAAAGATCGGCTACGACTGGCGGGGCATAGATGCGTGCCGGCGATAGGAATCCTGCGGCGATCAGATCGGCAACTGATGGGCCGATCACCATGTCAGTGAAATAGCCGCTCCCCTAGACCTTCACCGCTGAGCCTGGCGGGCGTAGCGGTTTTGCCGATCAGGTAAGCATTGGGCCACGCATCCACGATGCGGCCCCACATGTTGCCGCGAATCAGATGGTGCGCTTCGTCCTGCACGATCAAGCATGGTTCAGGTATGCGGTCGATCCTGCGCACAACGGTTTGAACGCTGCCCACCTGCACGGGCTTGGTGAGATCTTCTGGTTGCCCGGCACAGATGACGCCGTGATCAATGCCAAGCCAGCTGATGCGCTTGGACAGGTCGCTGATCAGTTCTTTCCGATGCGCAAGGATCAGCACACGCTTACCGCGATCTGCTGCGCTTTGAACCATTACCGCGATAGTTGTGCCTTTGCCAGCACCTGTCGGCATGACGGCAAGGATGCGGCGATGGCCTTGCCGCATGGATTGCCGCAGGTCTTCTAGGAGTTGCTCCTGATACCGGCGAAGCTGCATGTGGTTGCATCTGGTGGCAACAGGCTATAGGGTGCCGCAAGTTGCCACAACCTATGGACAACGCCGCGTATCACGCGCATCCTGCTGTCTCAAAATCTCATTTGGATCTCATCGCGAGATCACCGCTGCACTATTGGGCGCGGTATCTGGACCCTGATCGTGTGGTGCCAGAGCCAACCCCACAGATGCGCCTTGGCACTGCACTGCACACCCATGTGTTGGAGATGAGCCGATGGGATGAAGAGATCGCCGTTGCGCCGCCCATGGATCGGCGCACCAAGGCTGGCAAGGAATCATGGGCTGCATTCGAGGCTGATGCTGCTGGCAAGACGGTCATCACCGCCGACGACGCAGCGCAGGTGCAGGCCATGGCCCGCTCGGTGTTCCGCCACCCTGCTGCTGCGATGCTGCTGGGGCTGCCAGGCAAGGCTGAGACCACGCACATGTGGACGGATGCCGCAACCGGGCTGGAGTGCAAATGCCGGCCGGACTGGCTGACCGATGACGGCAGCATCGTGGTTGATCTCAAAACCACCAAGGATGCGAGCCCGCGTGGGTTCAAGCAGAGCGTGGCCAATTTTGCCTACCACAAGCAGGCCGCTTGGTATCTGCACGGGCTCGAGCAGGCCACCGGCAAGCGCCCGGATCAGTTCATCTTCATCTGCGTGGAATCCACTGCACCCTTTGCGTGCGCGGTGTATGCCGCCGATGCGGAGATGATCGAGCGCGGTCACGATCAGGCCATGCGTGATCTGGTCAAGCTCGCTGCGTGCAAGGCCGCTGATCACTGGCCGAGCTACAGCGATCAGATCGAAACCATCAGCCTGCCGGGGTGGATGACGGGCGCCACTGGCCAGCAGCAGGCAACAACCGAAATCGAGACCTACTAAATGGACGCACAATCAGCCATCACCACCAGCCCATCGGGCTCGGTGTTCAGCGGCATCCAAGCCTTCGAGGATGCGCAGCGGATCGCTAAGGCGCTGGCCAGCAGCACGTTGATCCCGCCGCAGTTCCAAGGACAGCAGGGCTTTGCCAACTGCCTGGTGGCGCTTGAGATCGCAAACCGGATGGGCATCAGCCCGTTTCTGGCGATGCAGCACCTGCACGTGATCCATGGGCGCCCCAGCTGGAGCAGCAGCTTCATCATTGCGATGGTGAATGGTTGCGGCCGGTTCAGCCCGCTGCGGTTTGAACTCAGCGGCGAGGGCGACAGCCTGGCCTGCTATGCGGTCGCTAAGGATCTCGCCAGCGGCCAGGAGCTCAAGGGCCCCACCATCACGATGGCAATGGCCAAGAAAGAAGGATGGGCCACCAAGACCGGCAGCAAGTGGCAGACCATGCCGGAGCTGATGATCCGTTACCGCGCCGCGGCCTTCTGGGGCAGGCTGTACGCCAGCGACATGCTGCTCGGGATGCAGAGCCAAGAAGAGGTGCTGGATGTGCAGCCGGTCACTGTGACCGAAACCAGCGTGGCGGATCTCAATGCCGCGATCGCCCAGCCAGCCCCTTCCCCTGAGCCCGTTGCCGCACCAGTGGAGGCCGATCAGGATGAGCTCTTCTGAGTATCT
>RFQY01000267.1 GCA_009924775.1 Paracoccaceae bacterium
ACATAGGGGGCAAACATGCCAAGGCCAAAATCGCTGCGCAGCACGCTGGTTGTGGCGCTAAAGCCGGCCCAAGGCTTGTTTGCCATCGGGTGATCGCCGGTTTTGTTCAAAACCGCATCCAAAACCACGGGCTTGGTCACGCCATTCAGCGTCAAATCGCCGGTGATTTTGGCGGTGGTCTCGCCCGTCACCTCGATGCCGGTCGATGCAAAGCTGACCATTTCATCATCGGCGGCGTCAAAAAAGTCTTTCGACATAAAATGCTGGAACCGGCCCTCCCAGCCTGTCAGCATTGATTTTACCGGCATCGAAACCGAAACGCTGCTCGCGGCAGGGTTGGCTTGGTCGAACATGATCTCGCCCTCAAAACCCGAGAACATGCCCCAAGTGGTGGAAAAGCCCAAATGGTCATACGAGAAAACGATCTGGCTGTGGCTGGCATCCAGCATATATTTTTCGGCCTCGGCCAGTGCGGCGCTGGCGCTGAAAAGTGCGGCCCCTAGGGCTGTGGCGCGTAGAAAATGGTTCATGGGTGATTACCTTTGTTAAGTCACGATTGCTTACAGATCGTGCACGAAACCGGTTTTCTCAATTGCACAGAAACCCACATAGCCTGTTTGAAAATGAACAAGTTTTCCCATTGAACTGCCACACCTTACCGGGCTTAGGCCATCTTTGCCAATTGCACGCCTGCGCGCCGGGGCTGTGCGGGCGAAGCTGGCCCATCGCGCAGCGCACGGCGCAAGATGATTTCGCCCTGCAAATCCAAAACGCTGCAATAGCCATGATCCAGCGCAATATCCCCAACCAAGCCCAAGGGCACACGCCGCAACACCCGCACATGGCCGCTGTGCAAATGGCGCCGATACAGCAGCTGGCCTGCGCGCAAATCCAGCAAAAAATCTTCGCCCGCAATATCATGCACAGGGTCCAGCAACGGCACCACCAGCACCACACAGCCCACCACCGCGCCCAAGCACATTATCACCGCCCACAGCTCTATCGGCCAAGGCAGCAAAACCGCCCCCAAGGCGGTCAGCAACAGCGCAGCACACAGCAAACGCCGCAAGATCAGCCACAAAAGCGCCGTTTCGGCCTGCAGGGCAATGGTGGCGCCGCGGGTGGGTATGGTGGTAGAATGTTGCATGTGGTGGTCTTTCCCCTGATGTCGTGTTGGGGGCAGATGGCCCAAAGATCGGGGCGGAAATTGGGCCGCCGAAAGGTATTCGTGCGACGCCACATTTAAGGCAGCTTTGGCGGTTTTCCGTGCTTGCGCCCTTTGGCGTTCCGGTGTATCCGCACCCATCCCTTCCGCAGTTTTTCTTCAGAACCGCGCAGTCTCTCGTGGTGGGTGGCGGACAAGGGTTAGCCCACCTATGAAATGCGCCTGAAATGACAGGAGTGCACATGCCGCTATACGAGCATGTCTTTATCTCGCGCCAGGATCTGTCCAACGCGCAGGCCGAAGGTCTTATCGAACATTTCAGCACCGTACTTGCGGACAATGGCGGCAAAGTCATTGATAACGAGTATTGGGGCGTGAAAACCATGGCCTACAAGATCAATAAAAACCGCAAGGGCCACTACGCCCTGCTGCGCACCGACGCCCCCGCCGCTGCCGTGCAAGAGATGGAGCGCCTGATGCGCCTGCACGACGACGTAATGCGCGTTCTGACCATCAAGGTCGATGCGCATGAAGAGGGCCCCTCGGTCCAGATGCAAAAACGCGAAGAGCGTGGCGAACGCCGCGAGCGTCGTTGATCTTAGCCTGAAGAAAAGGACATAAACCATGGCCGCAAAACCATTTTTCCGCCGCCGCAAGGTTTGCCCGTTCTCGGGTGAGAACGCGCCTGCGATCGATTACAAAGATGTGCGCCTGCTGCAGCGCTACATTTCCGAGCGTGGCAAAATCGTGCCGTCGCGCATCACCGCCGTTTCGGCAAAAAAGCAGCGTGAGCTGGCCCGCGCAATCAAACGCGCCCGCTTTCTCGCCCTGCTGCCCTATGCCGTGAAGTAAGGAGATACCACAATGCAAGTGATCCTTCTGGAACGCGTGGCCAAGCTTGGCCAAATGGGCGATGTTGTCGACGTGCGCCCGGGCTATGCCCGTAACTTCCTGCTGCCCCAAGGCAAGGCGCTGACCGCGTCGCAAGCCAACGTGGCCGCATTCGAAGAGCGCAAGGCACAGCTGGAAGCCCGCAACCTTGAAACCAAAAAAGAAGCCGAAGATCTGGGCGCCAAACTGGATGGCCAGCAATTCGTCGTGATTCGTTCGGCATCGGACGCGGGCTCGCTCTATGGCTCGGTCACACCGCGTGACGCAGCCGAAGCGGCCACCGCCGCTGGTTTCTCGCTGGACCGCAAGCAAGTGTCGCTGATCAACCCGATCAAGGAACTTGGCCTGCACCAACTGGCCGTGCGCCTGCACCCCGAAGTGGAAGTAAAGATCGTCATGAACGTTGCCCGTTCGCCCGAAGAGGCCGAACTGCAGGCATCGGGCAAGTCGATCCAAGAACTGGCCGCCGAAGAAGACGCAGCCGCTGATTTCGAAATCGCCGAATTGTTCGACGAAATCGGCAGCGCTGCGGATGAGGATGCAGACGACGCATCTGGCGCCAACTAAGCCACAGGCGCCTCAGGGTAAAATCAAACGCCGCGCAAGGTTTGCGCGGCGTTTTTTTGTGGCCCGCCCTGCCCCAA
>RFQY01000268.1 GCA_009924775.1 Paracoccaceae bacterium
GGCTAAAGGTTGAGGCTGCGGTTCTTCCACCGCGGCAGGTTCTGCAGCATCCTCAGGGGCACCCTCAGGATCTTGGCTTTGCTCTGGCTCTGCGTCTAGTTCTGGAGTAGGCTCTGGTTCTGGCTCCTTATGCACCTCACGTAGACTTTTGGCTGCTTCGGCAGTTTCTCTTACTGTCTCAGGGGCCATATCGTCAGTGGCGCCTTCAGCCACCAAAGCCTCTAAACCTTCGTCAATCTTAGACGAAGACTTAAAGAGCCGCTCTTTCATTTTCTTGAAAAATGACATTCGTTCAAAAACCGCCTTTTACCTTACTCTTCTTCCCCTAATATGTCGCGCGAGGCATTGCAAAGGCTTTGCAATGATTGGCCCGTCCGGGTAAGTTTTCCGTACTTGATTTGGCCAGATCACAGACGGGGTTTTGCGGGAATGAAACTTCCGCCCATTGTTCTATTCGCAGGTGCAACGCTGCTGCCTTTTGGGCTTTTGAGGCTTGAGGTCTTCGCAAGAGGCCCATTTGGGCTGTTTGCGCTGGTTGTGCTGACTGTGGTGGCGGGTGATGGATCCGCGTGCGGCACGATGGGCCGCGCGAAAATGACGCTTGGACGCGCGGCAGGGAGCGGCCTATTTAAGGGATTATGAGCGATATGATCGACACAGATATTCTGATTTCGGGTGGCGGCATTGCAGGGCTGATTGCCGCCTCTGCCTTTGGTGCGGCAGGTTTTTCCGTTCTTTGCGTTGACCCAAGCGCGCCGGTCACGACCCGCGATGCAGAAGGTTCCGATCTGCGCAGCACCGCGTTCTTGCAGCCCTCGCGCGACTTTCTCGATCAGGCGGGGCTGTGGCGGCATTTTGCACCGCATGCGATGCCCTTGCAGATTATGCGTATCGTGGACGCGGGCGGGATCGAGGCCGTGGCGCGCAGCGCGCATGATTTCAACTCAAGCGATATCTCGGATTTGCCATTTGGGTGGAACCTGCCCAATTGGCTGTTGCGCCGTGAAGGTTTGGCACGGATCGCTGAATTGGATCATGTCACTTTTCGGGCGGGCGTTGGAACAAAATCCTCGCTCACACGCCAAAAGGCCTTAGCCTTTGCTGTCAGCCATGACCACCCGCATGATAATATCTCGACCGAGGTGCATCGCTCGGGCGGGCCATTTACCCTTGTGCCGTTGCCCGATTACGAAGGCAAACCCTCCTCAGCTGTGGTTTGGATGGAGCGCGGGCCAGAGGCAGAACGCCTCTATGCCCTGCCTCAATCCGCGTTTGAGGATGAGATGCGCACGCGCTCTGCCGATCTTTATGGGCCGTTGCGTCTGATTTCACAGCGCACGATCTGGCCGATCATTTCGCAAGTGGCGCATCGCCTGACAGGCGAGCGTCTGGCCTTGGTGGCCGAGGCCGCGCATGTGGTTCCCCCGATTGGCGCGCAGGGCCTCAATATGAGCCTTGCCGATATGGCGTCCCTGCTTGATCTGGCCAAGGCCGCGCCTGACAGATTGGGTGAGGCTGCCATGTTGCAAAAATATGAACGCGCACGCCATGCCGAGATTGCCGCCCGCGTGGCAGGGGTGGATGCGCTCAATCGCGCTTCGATGGCCAATGATCAGGGCTTGCGCGATTTGCGGATGAAGGCGCTGAACAGTTTCTACTCGGTGAAACCTGTGCGCCAAATCTTGATGCGCGCGGGGCTTGGCGCGCGGGCAGCGCGCTAAAGCTGGGCTTGGAACACCAAGGCACGCGCCGCCTCGCGCGCGGCATCTGTAATGACATCCCCAGAAATCATGCGCGCAATCTCATCGACACGGGCATCGGCATCAAGCGGTGTCACGGTGCTGAGTGTGATCTCATTTTCAACCGCCTTTGACACGCGCCAATGATGCGCGCCAAGGGCCGCAACCTGCGGGCTGTGGGTCACAACCAAGACCTGCCCCCCTTGCGCCAACGCGGCCAAACGGCGCCCTACGGCATCGGCGGTCGCCCCACCAACACCGCGGTCAATTTCATCAAAAATCATTGTTATATCAAATACTTGTCGCGTGAGGCACACCTTTAACGCTAAGAGGAACCGCGACAATTCCCCGCCCGAGGCGATCTTGTTCAAGGGCCCTGCAGGCGCGCCAGGATTGGTGGCCACAGTGAAGGTCACGGCATCAATCCCCTCTGGCCCTGCGGGTGCATCGGTAAGCGCGGTGGTGAAGACCGCGCGTTCCATTTTCAACGGGGCCAATTCCCCCGCCATCGCCGCATCAAGGGCGCGCGCCGCAGCCTCACGTTTGCTGCGCAAGGCAGCGGCTGCCGCGTGATAGGCCTGATCTGCGGCGGCCTCGGCAGCGGCAAGGGCAGCCAAATGCGCATCCCCCCCTTCAATCGCGCTCAGGCGGGTTTGCAAATCCTGCCACATCTCTGGCAAGGCATCACATAGAACGCCATGTTTGCGGGCCAAAGCGCGCAAGGCAAAAAGACGATCTTCTGTTTCTTCCAAATCCTGCGGATTGAAAATCAAACAATCTGCGAAATCGCCCACCACCCGCTGTGCTTCGCCCAATTCGAGATTGGCGCGCTCTAGGGCGGCCAGTGCCTCGTCCAAGGCGCCATCGCTGCGATCCGACAAGCCAGCCAAAAGGCGCAGCGCATCGCCGATCTGACCCTCCGCCCCCTGATCCGACAAAGTGGCGACAAGCCGCGCCACAT
>RFQY01000269.1 GCA_009924775.1 Paracoccaceae bacterium
TACCGCGTCATACCCGACCACGCGCCAGGCCGTGCCGTCGCAGACGAGCCGCGCCCAGCAGCCGGGGTACAGGGTGACGAGCGTGCTGCCCGCCTGATCCTTCAGCGTCAGATCGTACTGGGTGGATGCGTTGACCAGGACGTGGTCGCGCCCCTCCTCCAGCTTGTCCGCGCTCACATCGCGGGCGGCGTCGGGGGTGATCACGATCACGCGACCCGACCGGCGCAGCAGCGTGGCGTTCTCGGTGATCGAGACGGCCAGGAACGCGTCGATGTACAGATCGGGGACGGTGTCCTTCTCGGCGGCGTCGCCGAGGGTGTAGCTGACGATGTTCGCCATGATCAGCTCAGCGCGATGGTCTGGATGTAGACCAGCGCCCAGGTGGAGCCGTTGCAGTAGAACACGCCCAGCTCGTTCTGGTTGACCGTGCCGATCGTCGAACCGGCGGCGTTCTTCACAACGAGGTTCTCGGCGGCGTCGGCGCCGTTGACGATCGTGCGGGTCAGCCCGCTGTTGGTGGCGATCGCGTCGAGGGTGATGTCCCGCGCCGAGCCGCCCGGATCGAGCTTGACGATGTTCGGGTAGGTGGCGTCGAGGGTGAGCGCCGCGTCGAGGGTGCCGGTGTAGACCCCGTTGGGGATCGTGATCAGCGCGAGCTGCGGGCAGGGCAGGGCGCGGCGGCCTTGTCCACGCCCTCCTTGTCGAACTTCTGGCTCATGCTGCCACCTCGGCAGCCTGGGCGGCGAGGGCGGCGCGGGCGGTGGCCTCCTTGACCTTCTTCGCCTTGACGTCCTCGTTCATGCTGCGGCTCTGGATCTGCTCGACGCGCTCGCCGAGCTGGGCGGCGAGGTGCGTCAGGATGTGCGGGGCCGGGGCCGGAACCTGCCCCGACGCGACGAGCCACGCCCGCCACCGGTTCATCGTCGCCCGATCCCACTGCCAGCGCTGGCGCTCGCCCTCGGCGGTCGGCAGCGGGATCTGCCAGGCCTCCAGGTTGAACACGCCGCTCTTGCCGAGCAGCTCGCAGGGGGCCTCGCGGAGATACCCGCCCGGGGCCACCCCCGCAGGCAGGCAGTCGGCGGGGATCTCGCGGGCGGGATCGAGGACGGACTGGCCCCGGCCCGTGCGCCGGATGACCTCGTCCTCGTAGGCGCGCTCGGGCTTCGTCTCCCCTTGCCGCAGGATCTTCACCCCGTTCACCCCCGCCGCCAACGTCATCTGCGCCAGCACCGGCACCGGCACCGGCTTGCCGTCGATCTCCACCACCTCCCAGGAGCTGGACTTGAGCGGATCGACCCAAAGGAGGAACGGGCTGTTGGGCTGGCAGCGCAGCCGCGCGCCCGAGCGGATCGGGTCGCGGCGCGGCGCCAGCAGGCTGGCCATGTTCTCGCCGGAGGTGTGGGTGGGTGTCGGCAGTGACGGCACGGGCATGGAAGGCTCCTACGGGGAGAGGGCGATCAGACCTTGCTGATGAAGCGGGTCTGGGGGAACACGTCGGCTGAGCCGAGGGCGACGCCGTAGAACGCCATCGCGGCGTACTGCTGGGTCATGTTGCCCTCGCCGTCCGCGAGGCGGAACACGAGCAGGCCGAACTCGTCGAAGTACATGGCGTTCGGGTCGGAGAGGCCCTGGACGGGCGAGACGCTCGCCTTCGCCCAGCCGATCGCGCCGGGCATGAAGCCGAAGCCCTGGTAGGCCCCGCCGCTCTGCTGGACGTCGTCGGAGAGGAACACGTCGAAGCCCAGCCCCATGTAGTTGCGCTTGACCTGCATCCCCGGCGCGGCGGCCTGGGCGGCGGCGAAGTCGGCCATCGAGGACTGGAACGCAGGCTCGACGCGGAAGGACTGCTGCAGGTGGATCTGCTGCTCGGGATCCAGCATCAGCGCCGGGGTGCCGGAGGCGCCGAGGCTGCGGCTGGTGTAGGCGAGGAAGGCCAGGGCGTCGTCGACGCTGGCATTGTAGCTGGCCGAGCCGACCGAGCCAGAGATCGCCGCGCCCGCCACGCAGGTGTCGTAGCGGAGGGTGGCCAGGAAGGACTCAGGCACCATCGCCTTGAGCTGCTCCAGCGACAGCCCACCGCCCGCCGCCCGCTCGCGCGCCAGGATGGTCTGGAGGAACGTGGCCGAGTGGCTCAGCCCCTTGATCCCGAGGGTGACGCTGTCGTAGCCGAGGGTGTAGGCCTGCGGCGTCGGGCGGCTGTTCTCGCTGGCGAGGGACTCCATCCGCTGCGCGAAGCCGATCGAGCCGACGTTCGTGATGCGGATGGTATCGCTGCCCGACCCGGCGAGATCGCCGCGCAGGTCGAGGAGGGGCAGCACATCGAGGCGATCGGTGAGACGCTCACGGATCGCCTGCTCGGCGAAGACGTAGGAGAACCCGACAGTGGGGTAGGTTCCGGCATGGGTGGCGGGCGGGTTGATGGTGGCCATGTAGGCTCCGAAGAAGGAAGGGGTGAGCTTTCTTCGGCGGAGGAGGCTGGTTACGCCAGCAAATCGGAGCCTACGCCACCCTCTCAGCCTTGACGCGGCCAACGCGGGAGAGGGCTATGTGTGGATAGCCTACCACCCTCCCGCGTCAGGCGCAACTACCCGACGCTGACGCCCGCCCGCGCGGCCTCCTCCTGCCAGGACGCCATCAGCCGCGCCTTCTCCTCCTTGCTCGCGTTCCTGT
>RFQY01000270.1 GCA_009924775.1 Paracoccaceae bacterium
GCTGCCGTCATCGGTCAGCCAATCCGGCCGGCACTTGCATTGCAGGCCCGTGGCCTCATCGGTCCACATGTGCGTGGTCTCGGCCTTGCCGGACATCGCCAGCAACATCGCAGCAGCTGGGTGGGCGTAGACCGATCGGGCCATGCGCATCACGGTGTCGGCGTCGGCCTTGCTCAGCACCGTGCGGCCCGTGCTGGCGACGGTGAATGCCTCCCACTCCGCCTTCCCCTGCTTGGTGCGGCGGTCGATGCCTTCCGGCGCCATCACGTAGCGGGCATCCCACTGGTCCAGCTCCAGCACATGGGTGTGCAGGGCGGTGCCCATCAACATGGCCGGCGTCGGCTCGGGGTCGATCCGGTTCGGGTCCAGGTAGCGCGCCCAGTAGTGCAACGGGCTGCGCGCCACCAGGTCCAGGTGGCTTTTGCTCACCGCATGGTGGCGGTGGTAGTCGGCGTTCTCCAGGGCATCCTCATCAGGGCTCACAGAGCTTACCGCATCTTCGGCTATCGTCACGGAACTTCTCCCCAAGTCTTTGAAATCATTTGGCAATTCGCCACGCAACTCGGATACCACTACCGCTGTTGCAGGTCTAGTCCAATGAGTCTCACGCTCCGTCCCTATCAACACCAGGCCATCTCAGAGCTGCGCGCCAGTTACCGCGAAGGTGCGCGCGCGCCTCTCCTCGTCCTGCCCACTGGTGCAGGCAAGACCGTCGTGTTCTCAGCTGTGTCCGCTGGCGCAGCGGCCCGTGGCCGGCATGTTCTGATCCTTGTTCACAGGCGCGAGCTGATCACCCAGGCGAGCGCAAAGCTCGCCGGTGCAGGCGTTGATCACGGCATCATCGCGGCTGGGTTTCCGGCGTCAGATCAGCCGGTGCAGGTGGCCTCGGTTCAGACCTTGGCGCGGCGCTTGTCGAGCATTTCGTGGTCCCCTGATTTGATTGTCATTGATGAGGCGCACCATGCCGTTGCCGGCACATGGTCGGCAGCGCTAAGCCGGTGGCCCAACGCCTACCGCCTGGGAGTCACGGCCACCCCGGTGCGCCAAGATGGCCGCGGCCTCGGTGCTGTGTTCGACTCGCTGGTGCTGGGGCCTTCGGTGTCCGAGCTGATCGCTGGAACGTTCCTAACGCCCGCACGCATTTACGCACCTCCACCTATTGCGGATCTCGCCGGCCTCAAGGCCCGAGCTGGCGACTACCGCCCAGAGGAGGCCGCCGAGCGCATGGATCGGCCCATCGTGACGGGTGATGCCATCAGCCACTACCAGCGCCTGTGCAACCACAAGAGGGCCATCGTTTTCTGCTGCTCGACCCAACACGCTGATTCTGTGAACACAGCGTTCAACCAGCGAGGAGTCCGAGCCGCCACCCTGCTGGGCACCACACCAGCGGATCAGCGAGACCACCTAGTGCGTCAACTTGCCGCTGGGGAACTGTCGGTTCTGGTGACTGTGGATGTGGTCAGCGAGGGCTTCGATTGCCCAGCAGCTGAAGCTGCAATCCTGCTGCGCCCCACGCAGTCCCTGGGCCTCTACCTCCAGCAGGTCGGCCGGGTGCTGCGGCCTGCTGATGGCAAGGATGCTGCGCTGATCCTAGATCACGTCGGCAACGTCCACCGCCATGGTTTCCCAGACGACCTCCGCGACTGGTCGCTGGATGATCGCCTCAAGCGCAGCCGCAATGCTGGCCCGCCGGCCCCGTGCGTTCGCACCTGTGAGGTCTGCTTTGCTGCATTTGCACCAGCGCCGATCTGCCCCTGCTGCGGCACACCCGCAAAGCTCAGTGCACGCGAGATCCGCCAGCGTGATGGCGAGCTGCAGGAGCTGGCGCGTGATGCTGTTGCGCGCAGCCGGCGCCGCGATGTCGGTCGCGCCCGCACCCTTGCCGAGCTGCTGATGGTCGCCAAGAACCGCGGCTACTCACCTGGCTGGGCCTATCGGATCCACAACGCGCGGAGCAATAGACGATGAACGACTACACCTATCCAGGCCAGGCCCACCTCGCAGACTCATCCATCGGCGCCGATTGCAGGGAGTGCCTTTTCTACGTTCCGCGCCCCTTTGTGCAGATCAAACGCAACTGCTGCTCCAAGGCCAAGCAGATGGCCGGCAAGTGGCTCAAGCCCATCCCGCCGCACGCCACCGCCTGCAAATACTTCAACCGGCGGACATGATGGAGCCCAAGCCGTGCAGAGCTTTGTGGCCAACGCCGAGACCGATCTGCAACAGCGCATTCGCCTGGCGCTGGGCACGCGGCCTGACACCAGACTGTTCCGCAACCAGGTCGGCTCGCTCCCAGACCCACGCACAGGCCGGCTGGTCACCTTTGGCCTAGCCCGTGGCTCAGCAGATCTGATCGGCTGGCGCACGGTCACCATCACACCCGAGATGGTCGGCCAGCGCATTGCCGTATTCACCAGCATCGAGGTCAAGACACCCACCGGCCGCATCGCTCCTGCCCAGCAGCACTGGCTTCATGCCGTGCGGATCGCTGGTGGCATCGCAGGCGTGGCGCGCTCTGTGCCGGATGCTTTGCGAATTGTCACACCCGAGCACCCAACCTCCTAACCTGACGGCACACTTTGCCAGCAACTCCACGAGGCACCGATGCCTGCGCTTACAGATCAGCTCGCCCTGCTCCCAGATGAATGGGCTCTTGTCGCCGTTGG
>RFQY01000028.1 GCA_009924775.1 Paracoccaceae bacterium
CACCAGCGCCAAGGGCGTGCGCATCACCGATGTGGATGGCCACGAGGTGGTAGACGCCGTAGGCGGCCTATGGAACGTGAATTTGGGCTTTTCCTGCCAGCCGGTGAAAGATGCAATTTCCGCCCAGCTGGATGTGCTGCCCTATTACTCGACCTTCCGCGGCACCAGCAATGACGCGGTGATCGAACTGTCCGAGGCGCTGCGCGACTTCTTTGCCCCCGATGGGCTGGTCCGCGCCTTTTACACATCGGGTGGGTCGGATTCGGTGGAAACCGCGCTGCGCCTTGCCCGGCAGTACCACAAAATCCGCGGCGAGGCGGCGCGGGTCAAGTTTTTAAGCCTGAAAAAAGGCTATCACGGCACCCATTTCGGCGGCGCCAGCGTCAATGGGAATGCCAATTTCCGCACCCAATATGAGCCGCTGTTGCCGGGCTGTCACCATATCCCCGCGCCCTATACCTATCGCAACCCGTTCAACGAAACCGATCCCGCAAAGCTGGCCGCGCTGTGCCTATCGGCGTTGGAAGACGAGATCGCCTTTCAGGGTGCGGGCACCATTGCCGCAATGATCATGGAGCCGATTTTGGGCGCAGGCGGCGTGATACCGCCCCATGAAAGCTTTATGCCCGGCGTGCGCGCGATATGTGATCGCCACGGCATTTTGTTGATCGCCGACGAGGTGATCACCGCCTTTGGCCGCACCGGCAGCTGGACCGGCAGCCGCCACTGGGGCGTGCAACCCGATTTGATGTGCACCGCCAAGGCCATTACCAACGGCTATTTCCCGTTTGGCGCGGTGATGATCTCGGGCGCGGTGGCCGAAGTGTTTGAAAATGATCGCAGCGGCGCCGCAGCGATTGGCCATGGCTATACCTATTCGGGCCATCCCGTGGGCGCCGCCGCTGCAATTGCCTGCCTGGCCGAAACCCTGCGGCTGAACGTGCCCGAAAACGCCGCCGCCCGCGGGGCCCAGCTGTTTGCCGGGCTGCAGAAATTGCAGGAAAAATACACCGTCATTGGCGATGTGCGGGGCGGCCATGGGCTGATGTGCGCGCTAGAGCTGGTGAGCGAGCGCACCAGCAAAGCGCCCATCGACAAAGCCGTGATTGGACGCGTGCAAGAGGTGGCCTACCAAGCGGGCGCGATGGTGCGGGTCTCGGGGCCCAATATCATCATGTCGCCGCCCTTGGTGCTGACGGCTGAGGATGTGCAGGTGATCTTGGGCGCCCTAGACGCCGGGCTGGCCACAACCTAGGCCCCCTCTGGCCTTGGACGGGGTGAGGGGGGCCCGCGTTACGCGCTGCCGCCCTCACCGGGCACTTTTAAAACCAACCCATCCAGCGCAGGATCAGCAATGATCTGGCACGACAGGCGCGAGTGCGCGGTGCGCGGGGCCTCGACCGCATCGAGCATGGCGTCTTCGAAATCTTCCATCGCGGGCAAAGCGGCCGCGCTTTGGACATAGACATGGCAGGTGGCGCAGCTGAGGTTTCCGCCGCATTCCCCCAAAACCCCGGGCACGTTGTGAGAGACGGCTGCCTCCATCAGGTTGGTGCCAGCGGCAATGGTGGCGCTGATTTCGCGGCCATCGGGCAAGATCCATGTGACATTCATTGGGCTATCCTTTCGCAACGCGGCGCAGGTGGCGGCGGGCCTGCCTGCGGCGCGAGTATTTTTGGCAAGATGAAGGGGCGGGGCTTAGATAAACCAGACGTAGAAATCGCGCAGCTGATCGCCTTCGAGATCTTTGGTTTTCTTCACCTCTTTTTCCTTCATGAAGGTGTGGTTGTCGCACAAATCCTGGCCAACCGCCTGTTGCAGCGCGGTATCGGCACGCAGATCTGCGATGGCCTCTTTCAGGCTGGTGGCGGCGCTGTCTTTGGCATCCCATTTCTCGAACCCATCGCCGGTTTCGATGGGGCCCAGCGCATAGGCGTTTTGCACGCCCAGACGCGCGGCCTGCAAGACCGCTGCGACCGCGATATAGGGGTTCGACGAGGCATCGGCCATGCGATGTTCAAGCCGCGCCTTGGCGCCACCTTCGGTGGAGATGCGGGTGGTGACATTGCGGTGATCGCCCCCCCAGTTGCACAAGAACCCAGACAGCGAGCCGGGTTGAAGGCGCTGATAGCTATTGGCAGTGGGCGCCACCAGCCCTGCAAGACCCCGATGGTGGTGCATAAGGCCCGCGATGCAGCCACGGGCCAGATCGTTCATGTGATCGGGGCCACCCTTTGGCCCAGAGGACAGCGCATTGGCGCCTTGCGCATCGGTGAAGGAGAAATTGATATGCATGCCCGAGCCGCCCGCCTGGGCGATGGGCTTTGGCAAGAAGGTAAGGACAACGCCGTGTTCCAACGCGATTTCCCGCGCCATGAGGCGGAACAGCACAATGGAATCCACAGCCGCAAGCGCATCGTCGAAGGTGAGGGTATATTCGAATTGCGGGCTGTCATATTCGGTGGTGATCATATCGAGGGAGAAGCCCAGCTCGCAGGCTTTTTCCCAGATGGCATCGTTAAACCGCAGCGGGTCTGAGAAGGGGCCAGTGCCATAGACATGGGCGCCCGGTGTGTCATAGGGGGTCAGGCGGCCATTTTCATCGGCCACAAGGGCAAATGCCTCGAGTTCGATGCCCACCTTGGGCGACAGGCCCATGGCCTGCCAATCGGCCACGGCACGTTTGAGCGCGCCACGCCCGCACAGTGGCAGGGGCTGACCTTCGGTATCGTAGAGATCGCCGATCACAATCTTGGTGTTGCGATCCCAGCTGTCGCGGATGTTTTCGGCTTTCCAGTGCAGTTCCATATCGGGCAGGCCCTGCATCATCATCGCGCCGGGTGCGTCCAGCAGGTCTTTGTCGTAATGCACGCCGAAATTGGACCGGCAAAACCGGGTGCTGGCATCGGTTATTTTCGAGGCGGGCAGGTATTTACCCCGCAAGATGGACAAATGATCGCAAAACAGCGCGCGCAGGCGTTGGGGCATGGGGTTTCTCCTGTTGGGCGGCCAAGATCTGCTGTCTTGGTCCGGGGATAGGCCGCTTAGGCCAGTGTGACACGGACGGGCAAGGATTTCAGCCCACCCACAAAATTCGAGCGCAAAAACTGGTAGGGGCCTGCCGGTTCGATCGCGGTGATACGGCGCGCCAGTTCTTGGAACAGCACCCGCACCTCGAGCCGGGCCAGCCACATGCCAAGGCACACATGCGGGCCACCTTGACCAAAAGACAAATGGCGATTGGGGGTGCGCGCCAGATCGACTTGGAAGGGGGTTTCGAAAACGGTTTCATCGCGATTGGCCGAAGAAAACCAGAAAAGCACCTTGTCGCCTGCGCGGATGGTGCGGCCATGGGCGGTGTAATCTTGGGTGGCGGTGCGGCGGAAATATAGCGCCGGCGTGGCCCAGCGAATGATTTCATCGGGTGCGGTTTCCCAAATGTCGCCCTGTTGCATCTGCTGCAACAGCCCCGGCTGATGGGCCAGCGCCTGAATGCCCGCGGCGATGGAATAGCGCGTGGTGTCATTGCCGGCGGCCACCAAGAGGCAGAAGAAATTGCGAAACTCTTCGTCGCTGATGCGGCTGCCGTCTTTGCTGGGTTCGCGGATCAGGTGCAGCACGCCCGAGGTATCGCCGGCGGCTTCTTTCTGCGCCATCAGGTCTTTGGCGTATTGATACAGCTCGGCCCCTGCGGGCGAGTTGAAGGGCATCATGCGAAATTCATCGGTGGTCATGCGATCCAGCACATGATCGGTGAAATCCGGGTCGGTGTTGGCAATCAGCGCGTCGCCCTTTTCCACCAGCCAAGGCAAATCAGCATCGGGGGTGCCGATGATGCGGCCCAGCATGCGCATGGGCAATTGCCGGGCGATGGTGCGGGTGGCGTCGAATTCTTGCGCTTGCAGGGCCTCGTCCAGAATTTCGGTGCACAGGCTGCGGATTTCTGCCTCGAACTGGTCGATCACACCTTTGGAGAAGGCGCGCGCCACTTTGATGCGGGTTTGCATATGCTCGGGCGGGTCGGTTTCCTGAAAGGTGCGGCGGGCCAGATATTCCTCGTAGGTCTGGTCTTCCATGCGAATACCGCGCGCCGATGAAAACACCGCGTGATTGCGGTTCATCTCGGTGATGTCGGCATGGCGGGTGATAGACCAAAACCCCTGCCCATCGGCGTAGTCGGTCCAATGCACCGGGTCTTCGCGGCGCAGCCGGGCGAATGTGTTATGCGGGGCGCCCGCCACGAAAGTGTCATGGCTGGTTAGATCGGCGTAGCCATCATCATTTGGAACCCAGACAGTCATACTCTACCCTTTTCTTAACTTGTTTTGTATATTATACGCAGTTATAAATATGTAAAGGAAAATAGCATGCGCTTGGCAATCTTGATGGCAAATACGGATGTGTCCGACTTCGCGCGCGCGCATCCTGATGATGGACAAAAATTTTCTAGCCTGATTGCCAGCGTGCGCCCGGCATGGGACTGCACGGTGTTTTTGGTGCGCGAGGGCGAATTTCCCGAAAGTTTAGAGAGGTTTGATGGGGTTATCGTTACCGGCAGCCCTGCCTCGGTGCATGATGGGCACGCGTGGATTGCCACGCTGGAAACGCTGCTGCGCGATATTGTTGCGCAAAAGCGCCCGCTGTTTGGGGCCTGTTTCGGCCACCAGCTGATTGCACAGGCGCTGGGGGGCACGATTGGGCCAAACCCGGGCGGCTGGGTGCTGGGGCGGGAATGCACCCAAGTCACGGCGCGGCGCCCCTATATGGCGACACTGCCAGAGGCGCTGAACCTATACGCCGCGCATGTCGAGCAGGTTATCACGCCCCCCCCGGGGATAGAGGTTTTGTGCGCCAATGCGGCCTGCCCGATTGGTGGGTTTGCCGTTGAGCGCCATGTTTATACCACACAGTATCACCCAGAAATGCAGCCCGCCTTTATTGCAGCCCTTACCCAGCATCTGGCCAGCATGCTGCCGAGCGAGGTGATCGAACAGGCGCGCGCCTCGTTGCACCAGCAGGCAGACACGCTGGCCTTTGCCGAAAGCATTGCTGAGTTTTTTGAGCAGGCGCGTTAGTCGAGCACGGCCAACAGATCCATGGCGGTGAGCTGGTCGAACTGAACATGCGCAGCCATGGCCCGTTCGGCGCCATCGGCATCGCGGGCCAAGATCAGCGCGGTAATCTGGCGATGTTCACGCGCCGAGCTGCCAATAACACCCTTGTAATGATAGCGCGCGCGATAATAGGCCATCAATTTGCGCGCGTTGGTTTTGATCATGTCCAGCAAATAGGGGTTGCACGCAGCATCAGCGACCGCTGCGTGATAGGCCATGTTCAGTTGATAATAGGCATCGGGCCGGGCATCGCCATGGGTGGCTGCGTGGGCCTCGCAGGCGGCGGTTGCGGCCTCGATACGGGCGGCATGCCCTGCCGACAGACGCCGCGCCGCCAGCCCGGCCGCTTGGCCCTCGAGTTTGGCGTGCACCTCGAGAATGGCCAGAAACTGCGCCAGCGAGGGGCGAAACACCACAGCCCCCTTGCGCGGCAAGCGTTGGATAAGCCCCGCGGCCTCTAATTGGATAAATGCCTCGCGCACGGGCGTGCGCGAGACGCCATGCGCCTCGATCAGCGCGCTTTCCTCGATCAGCTTACCCGGTGTGAGGCTGCCATCCTCGATGGCACCAAGGATGGCTGCAATGATGATATCCGTCTGTCCTGCCAAATCGTCACCTGCCGCCGCTTGGGGAAATGTTGCATTTGAGTATATTTTAGCAAGATGAAATTATGCAATGCCAGATAGGGTCAGCCGCGTCTAGCCACGGCCTTGCCACAGGGCCACGGTTTCGCGGGCGGTGCGGGCCAGCATTACCACATCGATGCCCACCGCCAGAAATTGCGCCCCCCAGCTGGCGTAGGTTTGGGCGGTTTCATCATCTACGGCCAAGATGCCCGCAGCCTTTGGGCTGGCGGCGATCGTGGCCAAGGCCTGTTGGATGGCGGCGGCCACGGGCGCGGCTGCAGAGTTTCCGGGATAGCCCAGATCGGCGGCCAAATCGGCGGGGCCGATGAACACCCCATCAACCCCCTCGACCGCCAAAATCGCCTCGAGGTTTTCCAGCCCAGCGCGGGTTTCCACCTGCACCAGCAGGCACATTTGGTCGTTGGCGGTGGTCACATAATCGGGGATGGCCGAAAATTCAGACGCGCGCGCCAAGGCCGCCCCTGCCCCGCGCACACCCTGTGGCGGATAGCGCATGGCGCGCACCAGATCTTGGGCTTGTGCGGCGCTTTCGACCATGGGGATGAGCAAGGTTTGCGCCCCGGCATCGAGCACCTGTTTGATCGCCCAGGTTTCCCCCATGGGCAGGCGCACCACCGGGTGGCTATGCGCGCCCTTCATGGCCACGAGCTGTGCCATGATGGTGCGCAGGTCGTTTGGGGCGTGTTCGCCATCGATCACCAGCCAATCGAACCCAGCGCTGGCCAGCACCTCGGTTGGATAGGGGTCGGCAAACCCGGCCCAGCAGCCGATCAACCGTTGACCTTGGGCAAGGCGGTGCTTGAAACTGTTTACTGGCGCAGGCATGGCTTATCCCTTTCGGATTTTATCGGCGATTTCGGTGATCACGTCATAGGCGGTGTTGATATCGGCCTGGGTGCAATCGAATTGGCCGGCTTGGAAGCGGATAACAAAGCGGTCGTCAACACGGGTTTGGGTTAGGTAGATGCGGCCATCGTTGTTGATCTGGGTGATCAGGTCAAGCGTGGCTGCCTCGGGGTTGGCGCCAGCGGGGCAGAAGCGGAAGGTAAAAAGCGACAATATCGGCTGGGTGACAAGCTCGATATCGGGCACGGCCTGCAACCGCTGGGCCAAAGACTGGGCCCATGCCACGTGGTTGCGGATCATTTGGCGCAGCCCCTCTAACCCATAGGCGCGCAGCAAAAACCACAATTTCAACGCCCGAAACCGCCGCCCCAAGGGCACGGACCATTCGGAATAATTGATCACCCCATCGGCGCCGTGGGTTTTAAGATATTCCGGCTGGATGGCCAATGTGCGGGTCAGATCTGCGGGCGAGCGGATGAAATGCGCCGAAAGGTCAAACTGGGTGCCCAGCCATTTATGCGGGTTGAAAACCACGCTATCGGCCATCTCGACCCCGGCCCAGAGGCTGCGGAATTCGGGGCAGATCATGGCGCTGCCAGCCCAGGCGGCATCGACATGGGTGTAAAGGCCAAAGCGTTGGGCGATGGCGCAAAGGGCGGCCACATCATCGCAGGCGCCCATGCCGGTGGCGCCGGTGCAGGCGATCAGCCCGGCGGGGCGGTGGCCTGCGGCCAGATCGGCCTCGATCGCGGCGGCCAGGGCGTTGGGGCACATGGCGCGCATTGGGCCGGGGGCCAAGGGCACGCGCACCAAGTTTTCCTGCCCGATGCCCGCCACCCAAATGGCACGGTCGATCGAGCTGTGCGCCTCGGGCGAGCAATAGATGCGCAGGCGGGGTTGCCCCGAAAGGCCCGCGGCATTGCCCTGCCAGTTCAGCGCCCGTTCGCGCATGGTCAGCACCGCCGCCAGCGTGGCCGAAGAGGCGCTATCTTGGATCACACCGGCAAATGTTTCGGGCAGGCCCACGGCATGGCGCAGCCATTCCATCATCCGGGTTTCCATCTCGGTCGCGGCGGGCGAGGTTTGCCACAGCATGCATTGTGGTGCCATGACCGTGGCAATCTGGTCTGCCAAGATCGCCGCAGGCGAGGCGTTCGAGGGGAAATAGGCGAAAAACCGGGGGTGTTGCCAATGGGTGATTCCGGGCATCACGATGCGCTCGAAATCTTCGATCACTTGCGCGATGGGCTGGGGTGCCTCGGGGGGGGTTGCAGGCAGGGCCGCCAAGGTTTCGCCCGGTTGCACCTGTGCGCGCACCGGCCTGTCACGCAGGCCGGTATGGTAGCGCGCGGCCCAATCGGCCAGCCAATGGCCCCATTTCGGAAAATCGCTCCAGAGCATTGCCCGCCCCCCTGACCATGGTGATTAACATGACAAGTAAACCAGCCGGGCAAAATGGGCAAGCCCGGCCTTGGGGCGCCCGCATCACACGGGCTGGCCAGCCCGGCTTGCGGCTTGCAGCGCCTCGGCGATGACCTGACGATCGCCGATATGGTTGGCCAGCACCAGAATAAGGCGGGCATTCAGCGCGTCAGATTGCGCCTTGTCCAGCCCGTCGTGGGCGGCCAGCAGATCGGCGTATACATCATCGGGACGGTCAAGATTTGGGGTCAGGATCAATCTGCTCATGTCTTAGCCCTGTGCCGTTGCACGCAGCAAGGCTGCGCGTATTTCGGGTTCATTATAGCTGGGCCAGCGGGCCGCAACATGTTGATCGGGGCGCAGCAAATATACGGCGGCGGGTGCATCACCCAAATAGCGCTGCGCCAAAGCGGTGTTGGTTTGACCATCACAGGTCAGGGCCAGGGGGCGCACTGCGATGCCATTCACCTGCAGCGCCTGTGGTGGGGCCGTATTGATGCACAGCAAAACAAATTCGTTGCCCAGCTGCGGCAGTAAATACCCCCCCTCTAGGGCCACATCGGGGCAAGGGGCGCCGGGGCGGGTGCGCGCGGGCCCATCGGGCAGCGCATCTGCACTGTTCAAATCCGACCCGTCATATGTGCAGGGCAGCGAAAGCCGCCCCGAATTCACCAAGGGGCGGGCAAAGGCGAAATGTTCGGACAGATCCAGCACAGCATCGCGGAAAATGCGGCTTTGTTGGGATTTGGGCGTGATGAAATCTGTCGAGCGGGACGAGTTCAAAATATTCTCATCCGCGCCATAAACGCGTTCGGTGTCGTAGCTGTCCAGCAGGGCGGGTGGCGCTTTGCCATCGATCACCAGTTTCAACTTCCACACCAGGTTATCTGCGTCTTGCAGGCCCGAATTTGCGCCACGCGCCCCAAAGGGGCTGACCTGATGGGCGCTATCGCCCGCAAAAATAACGCGATTGTGGCGGAATTTCTCCATGCGGCGGCATTGGAACGTGTAGATCGACACCCATTCCAGCTGAAAATTCACATCCTCGCCCAGCATCGCCTTTAGCCGTGGGATCACCTTTTCAGGCTGCTTTTCTTGCTCTTTATCAATATCCCAACCCAGCTGCAGATCGATGCGCCACACACCGTCGGGCTGTTTGTGCAACAAGGCCGATTGACCCTTGTTAAAGGGCGGATCGAACCAAAACCACCGTTCGGTGGGAAATTCAGCATCCATGATCACATCGGCGATCAGGAAATTGTCTTCGAAAACGCGGCCAACAAAATCTAGGCCCATCATCGCGCGAATGGGGCTGCCCGCGCCATCGCAGGCAATCAGCCAATCGGCCTGCAGATCATAGGGGCCTTCGGGCGTGTCGATCTGCAGCGCCACGTGATCGCCCCGGTCTTCGACGCGGGTTACCTTGTTTTGACCCCGCAATTCGATGGGGGCGCCTTGGCTTTGCAACTGTTGCGCATGCTGCACCAGATAGGTTTCGAAATAATATTGCTGCAGGTTGATGAAGGCTGGGCGCTGGTGGCCATCCTCGGGAAGCAGGTTGAACTCGTAGACCTTGCGATCGCCAAAGAACACTTTGCCAAGGTTCCAAACCACGCCCTTGTCCACCATCTGCTGGCCACAGCCCAGACGATCGAGGATTTCAAGCTGGCGTTTGGCAAAGCAAATCGCACGGCTGCCGAAACTGACCTTGTCGTTGTCATCCAGCACCACCGCCTCGATGCCCTGCTGGGCCAAATCAATGGCTGCAGCCAGCCCCACAGGGCCCGCCCCCACAATCACCACGCGGCGCCGGGCCACGGGGGTGCAGCCCTGATCGGGGCTGCGGGTATAGGGATAAAGCGGGGTTTCAAAAATTTTGTTCATTCTGTGCCTCCCATCGCGCCCATTGGGCCTGTTGCGGGCGATCAGCCCTGCAGGGCCTGCCACATGTCCAAATCGCGCTGCGCGGTCCAAATGCGCGGCGTGTCCAGACCGCGGGCCTCGTCATAGGCGCGCGCGACGTTGAAGGGCAGGCAATGCTCGTAGATTGCATAATCGCTAAATTTCGGGTCGCATTCGGCGCGGCAGGCATCCCATGCCTCTTTCAGGCTGCCACCACGGGCGGCAACGCGGGCCACGGGCCGGTAGGTAGAGGACACGAAATCGCGGGTGTTTTCGATGGCGGCATTCACCATCTCGCGGCCCAACAAAGCATCGCCACGGCCCGGCGCGATGGCATCGACATCGAACCATTTGATCGCATCCAGCGTATCGCCCCAGTCGCTGAAATGACCATCGCCACAATAGCAGGCCGAGTGATATTCGACGATATCGCCCGTGAACATGACATTCTGATCTGGCACATGCACCACCGCATCACCGGCGGTATGGGCGCGACCCAGATGCATGATATCAACCCGGCGCTGGCCCAGATACACGGTTGTGCGGTCGCTGAAAGTGGTGGTGGGATAGGTCAGGCCCGGAATGCTTTCATGGCCCTCGAACAACCGCGGGAAGCGTTGGAATTCGCTGTCCCAATCTTCTTGACCACGCTCTACCACCATGGCGCGGGCGGCATCGGACATGATGATTTCGCGCGCGCCATATGCGCTGGCGCCCAGAACCCGCACCGCGTGATAATGCGTCAGCACCAAATGGCTGATCGGCTTATCGGTGACTTCGCGCACCTTTTCGATCACCTTATGGGCCAAGCGCGGGGTGGCTTGGGCCTCGACGATCATCACGCTATCGTCGCCAATGATCACACCGGAATTTGGGTCGCCTTCGGCGGTAAAGGCCCAAAGACCCTCGCCCACCTCGGTGAAGCTGATGTTTTTCTCGCTAAGATCGCCCTGGGATGCAAAGGCTTTGGCCATGGTTTTTTCCTTTAGTTGCTGCGCCTGTGGCCGATGTTGGGCCTCCGGCGGGAGTATTTTGCGCAAGATGAAGGCTAGCGCGCGTAAGGGTTTTCAAGGGCGGGCAAGATTTCGGCCGTGCAGGTGCCAAAGCCGATTGTGAAGCCATCGCCATGGGCGGCACCGCTGAGCGTGAGCCTGTCGCCATCCTCTAAGAAGCTGCGCGTCGCGCCGCACTCCAGCGTCAGCGGCTCTTTTCCACCCCAGCTGAGTTCGAGCAGGCTGCCGCGTTGGTGGCGTTCGGGGCCAGAGATGGTGCCCGAGCCCAGCAAATCGCCTGGCGTCATCGGGCAGCCGCTGGTGGTGTGATGGGCCAGTTGTTGGGCGGCGGAATAATACATCTCGCGGTAATTGGTGCGCGCGATGGTGGTGGCGGGCTGGCCGGCCGGCGCCAGGTCTACGCTGAGATCGATATCATAGAGCATCGGGCCGGTGTCGCGCAGGTGCGCCAAGAGCGGCGCCTCGCGCGGGGGGGTGGCGCAGCGGAAAGGCGCAAGGGCTGCTTTGGTGACAATCCAAGGGCTGATCGAGGTGGCCGTGGCCTTGGCCTGGAACGGGCCGAGCGGCTGGTATTCCCAGGCCTGAATGTCGCGCGCCGACCAATCATTGAGCAGCACATAGCCAAAGATCATGTCATCGGCCTGATCGACGGTGACGGGGCCATCGCTGGGCTGGCCCACGATGGCGCCCATTTCCAATTCCAAGTCAAATCGCGCACAGGGCGCAAAGCGGGGGGCTGCATCGTTGGGGCCTTTGAGCTGGCCCCAAGGGCGGCGCACCGGCGTGCCAGACACCACAACCGACGAGGCGCGCCCGTTATAGCCGATGGGAATGTGCAGCCAGTTTGGCGGCAAAGCGTTTTCGGGGCCGCGAAACATGGTGCCGACGTTTTGGGCATGGTGGCGGCCTGCATAAAAATCGGTGTATTCGGCCACCAAGAACGGCAGGTGCATCTGGGCTGCGGACTGGGGCACCAGAAGCGGTTGCAGATCGGCCTGGGCTGCGCTGTCTTTGGCCAGCATGGCCTGCAATTGCGCGCGCAAAGCGGCCCAGAGGCTGGGCCCTTCTTCCATGACCTCGTTCCAGAAGGGCACATCAAACAGCGGGCCGCTGTCCAAGCCAAGCAATCCCGCCTCTTCGGCGGCGCGCATGTCTAAGATCATATCGCCAATGGCCACACCGCAGCGCGGGTCGTCGTCGCCCAGCGAAAAGACGCCATAGGGCAGGTTGTTCAGCGGAAAGGGGTGATCGGGCGCGTTGGCGCTGGCCACCCAGCTGTGCAGTAGGGACATTCGCGTTTCCTTTGGTCTGTCAGCCCCGGCGCGATGGGCGCCGGGGGAATGGTTATTTCTTGCCGGGCGTGCCGTCGAATTTCTTTTCCAGATCGGCCCAGCAATCGATGTAATCGTCTTGCAGGGGCGCCTCGTTCGCGGCGAAGTCTGTCAGGTGCTGGGGAAAGCGCGTTTCGAACATGAACGACATTGTATTGTCCAGCTTTTCTGCCTTCAGATCGGCGTTCGACGCGCCCTCGAAGGCGTTTTTATCGGGGCCGTGGGGCAGCATCATATTGTGCAAGCTCATGCCGCCGGGAACAAAGCCTTTGGGCTTGGCGTCGTATTGGCCGTAAATATTCCCCATCAGTTCTGACATGATGTTTTTATGATACCATGGCGGGCGGAAGGTATTTTCGGCCACCATCCAGCGTTCGCGAAACAGCACAAAATCGATATTTGCGGTGCCCGGCACACCCGAGGGGGCGGTGAGCACGGTGAAAATCGACGGGTCGGGGTGATCGAACAAAATGGCGCCGACGGGGCAATAATTGCGCAGATCGTATTTATAGGGCGCGTAATTGCCATGCCATGCCACCACATCAAGCGGGCTTTGGCCGATGGTGGTTTGGTGAAACTGCCCGCACCATTTTACTGTCAGGGTCGAGGGTGTTTCGCGATCTTCAAAGGCGGCAACGGGGGCTTTGAAATCGCGCGGGTTGGCCAAGCAATTGGCGCCAATCGGCCCACGGCCGGGCAGTTCGAATTTCTGGCCATAGTTTTCGCACACAAAGCCCCTGCAGGGGCCTTCCAGCACCTCGACGCGGTAGACCAGCCCGCGCGGGATAATCGCGATTTCTTTTGGCGCCACATCAATGATGCCCAGTTCGGTGGCAAAGCGCAGATGCCCCTCTTGGGGCACGACCAGCAATTCGCTGTCGGCGGAAAAGAAATAATCGTCAACCATGGACTGGGTGACCAAATAGACATGGCTGGCCATGCCCACTTGGGTATTTACATCGCCCGCGGTGGTCATGGTGCGCATGCCGGTCAGCCAAGTCAGCGCCGCGCCGCTATGGGCCACGGGATCCCAGCGGTATTGGCCAAGGCTGATCACATCTGGGTTCACATTGGGGGCCGATTTCCAATAAGGCAGGTCGATTTTCTGATAACGCGCCGAATGTTTCACCGACGGCCGAATGCGATATGTCCATGTGCGCTCGGGCGGGTTGGCGGTGAAGGCCGTGCCAGACAGCTGTTCGCCATAAAGGCCATAGTTGCATTTTTGCGGGCTGTTCATGCCCTGTGGCAGGGCGCCCGGCAGGGCCTCGGTTTCAAAATCATTGGCCCAGCCCGGCATATAGCCCGGCGTTGTGCCGACGGGCGTGGGGGCCTGACGAAGCGGTTGGGCGCTGCTGTGCTGATTCATAACGCATCCTCCAGTGACTGGCATGGGCGTAATGGTTGATTTTGTAACTAACAACAGCTAGAGCAGGCGTATGGAAAAAAAAGACGCTTTTGACCTGCATCTATTCCTGCCCTATCTTCTTAATCAGGCCGCCGAAGCCAGCAGCCTGAAATTTCAGCGCGCCTATAAAGACCGCTATGGCATTTTGCGCACCGAATGGCGGGTGCTGTTTCACCTTGGTATCTATGGCCGCATGAATGCCAAAGAAATTGGCCTGCGCGCGCGGATCCACAAGACAAAGATCAGCCGCGCGGTGCACAAGCTGGAACAGCGGCGGTTTTTAACCCGCGACACAGATACCACCGATCGCCGCCTTGAATGGCTGGCGCTGACACCGCAGGGGCGCGCGGCCTATGATGATTTGCGCGCATTGGCCCAAAGATACGATGCCGAATTGTCCGCAGCGCTTGGCCCGGGCGAGGCCACGGTGCTGCAAGGCGCCCGCCCGTTTCGGGCCTTGATGGGCACAGGCATTTACGGGCTGCTTTATGTTCTGATCATGGGGGTTTCGACCAATCTGTTCATCATCGCGGTCGATTTAACCAGCGTGGCCAACGTGGTTTTCATCATCGCCTCGATGCCGGTTTTCGCCGCCATCTACAGCCGCATTTTTCTGGGCGAGCCCATAAGCCGGCGTATGGTGGTAACGATGGCTGCGGTCTTTGTGGGTTTGGGCATTATCGCCTATGGGTCGGGCAGCAACGAAAACACCAGCTATTTGGGCGATTTCGTGGCCTTGCTGGTGACGGCCCTATTCGCCGCCGCCCTGACCGTGGCGCGCAAGGTGCGCGATGTTTCTATGGTGCCCGGGGTGGGGCTGGCGTATTTGCTTGGCGCGGCGGTTCTTGTGGTGCTCACCGATCCTTTGGCGGTGGCACCCGACAAATGGCATTTCGTGCCGATGCACAGCGGCATTATCGTGCTCAGCGCGGTCTGCTTGGCCTTGGGGCCACGCTATATTACCTCGGCAGAGGTGGCGCTGTTGATTTTGTTGGAATCGGTTTTGGCGCCGCTGCTCGTGTGGGCCGTGGTGGGCGAACACCCCGGCCATTACGCACTGGCGGGCGGGGCCGTGGTGGTTGGCGCCTTGGCGGTTTCAAACACGCTGGCGTTGATGCGGCGCAAACGCGCCTAGCGCGGGCGCCCAGGCGCGCCCTGCCCGTTGCCCCTGCCAGTTTTGCCCCTGCCCGTGCCTAGCCCGCTTTTGCCTGCCGTTCGCGCCACAGGGTGAACAGCCCCGCCATCACGATGATCACGGTGCCGATGGCCACATTGGTGCGGATCACCTCGCCAAAGGCAAAGACCCCAAGGATCGAGGCAAAAACCAGTTGCAGATAAGCAAAGGGCTGCACGGCGCTGGCCTCGGCCACCTCGTAGCATTTGATCAACAGCCAATGACCCAGCGCGCCAGTTAGGCACAACAGCCCCATCCACAGCCAATCGCCCGGCAACATGGGCTGCCAAAACCAAATGCCCACCGCCGTCATCGCCACCACACCCACGGTGCCCGTCCAGAAAAACGAGGTGGCGGCGCTGTCGCGGCGCGCCACATAGCGCGTGAGCAGCCCATAAAGGGCAAACATCAAAGCAGAAATCAACGGGATGATGGCCGCGGGTTGAAACACCCCAAAGCCCGGTTCCAAAATGATGATCACCCCCACAAACCCAACGCCAATGGCCGCCCAGCGCCGCCAGCCCACAGCCTCGCCCAACACGGGGCCAGAAAGCGCGGCAATCAACAGCGGATAGCAGGCAAAAACCGCATGGCTTTCGACCAGCCCCAAAATGGTAAAGCCCCAAATCGCGATGCAAATTTCGGCCACCAGCAACAAGGCGCGAAAGCTTTGCACCAAGGGCTGGCTGGTGGCCGCTGCGGCCCGCAGGCCGCCGGCCTTGCGCGCGGCCACGGTCATGACAAACAGCGCAAAAAACCAATAGCGGATCATCACTACCATCAGCACGTTATATTCCGAGGCCAAATGCCGGCTGATACCATCTTGCAGCGCAAAAACCAAAGTGGTGGCCACCATCAGCCAAATTCCCAGCCGCGTATTCGACGCCTGCTGCACATAGGGGGTTTGCGCCATGATTTGCCCTTAGCCTTTTTCTGCCACGCTCATGTGGCGTTTTCGCCCATATCCGGGCATGCGCGCTACCGTGAAACCGACATCTGCCAGCCCACGCCGGACAAAACCCGCCGCCGTATAGGTGGCCAGCGTGCCACCGGGCGCTGTGTGCTCGTGCACGGCCGCCAGCAATGGCTGTTCCCACAGTTCGGGGTTTTTGGCCGGTGAAAACCCATCCAAAAACCACGCATCTGCCCGCCCCGACCAGCGCGGCACAGTCTGGCGCGCATCGCCCAAGACCAAGGAAAACCGTA
This sequence comes from Paracoccaceae bacterium, assembly GCA_009924775.1. GTDB lineage: Bacteria > Pseudomonadota > Alphaproteobacteria > Rhodobacterales > Rhodobacteraceae > CAJXSO01. The sequence continues at coordinate 16,064 of RFQY01000028.1, forward strand.
GATCCGGCAGATCGAGTTGCTGGGGCGTTTCGGCCAAGCCTGCCAACATGGCTTGTGCCACATCTTGCAACTCGGGGAAGGCTGCCAAGGCGCGGGCCATATCGGGCAGCGCCATCGGAAAGGCCTCGAAACTGGTAAAGCACAGCTGCCCCCCCTGCCCCGATTGGCGCCACAAATCCCACGTGGCCAGCAGGTTCAACCCCGTGCCAAAGCCCAGCTCGGCCACGTGAAAGCCCGGCCGAAACCGCCCCGGCAGCCCATTTCCCGCCAAAAACGTGTGCCGGGTTTCTGCCAAACCGTTTTCAAGGCTGAAATATGGGTCATCAAAGCGCTGCGACACGGGCACTTGGGCGTCGCGCCATATCAGCTGGGCGGTCAGCTGGGCCGTCTGGTCTTGCATGGAACTATCCCCTAGAGATGGGGGCACAATGACCCGGGGGGAAAACGATGGCAATGGCCGACATCACAGTGCGCGGGGCGGGGGTTTTTGGCCTGTCGATCGCATGGGAATGCCTGCGCCGGGGCGCCCGTGTGCAGGTGGTTGACCCGCACGGGCCCGGTGCCGGGGCCAGCGGTGGGCTGGTGGGCGCCTTGGCCCCCCATGTGCCCGAAAACTGGAACGACAAGAAAGCCTTTCAGCTGGACAGTTTGTTGATGGCGGGCCAGTTCTGGGCCGAGGTGGCACAGGCCGGCGGCCAAGACCCGGGCTATGCCCGCACGGGGCGGTATCAACCCATCGCAGATGAGGCCGCGCTGGCGCTGGCCAAGGCCCGTGCCACGGGGGCGCATGCGCTGTGGCAGGGCCAGGCCGATTGGCAGATTGTGGCGCAAAAAACCGCAGGCCCGCTTGCCCCCGAAAGCCCCACAGGCCTGCTGATCTATGACACGCTCAGCGCCCGGCTGCACCCGCAGGCCGCCTGCCGCGCATTGGCTGCGGCTATTGCCGCCCGTGGTGGACAGATCGCCACCGATGCCCCAGACCAAGGGCTGGTGGTGCATGCCACCGGCGTGGCCGGGCTGCGCGAGATCAGCGCAGAGTGCGGCAAAAACTTTGGCGATGGCGTGAAAGGGCAGGCCGCGCTTTTGGGCGTGGCGCATCCGATGGCGCCGCAGGTTTTTGCCAATGGCGTGCATATCGTGCCCCATGCAGATGGCACCATCGCCATCGGCTCGACCAGCGAGCGGTTTTTTGACAGCCCTGACACCACCGACACGCAGCTAGATGCGGTGATCAATGCCGCCTGCACCGCCCTGCCCATATTGCGCGACGCGCCGGTTTTGGCCCGGTGGGCCGGGCTGCGCCCCCGCGCGCGCAGCCGCGCCCCGGTGCTGGGCGCACACCCCACCCGGGCGGGGCAATTTATTGCCAATGGCGGGTTCAAAATTGGCTTTGGCATGGCGCCAAAAGTGGCGCAAACCATGGCGCTGTTGCTGCTAGAGGGGCAAGATATTATTCCCGACGGGTTTCGCGCCAGCGCCGCCCTATAGCAGCCAAAGCAGCGCCCCGCTCAGCGTAACAGCCGCCATCACCGTGGCCATCACCACCGACAGGGCCGCCAGCCCCTCGCAGCCGCATTCCTGTGCAAAAAGCGGGTAAACGCTGAACATCGGCATGGCCGCCGAAAGCACCAATGCCGTGGCCATCATGCCCTCGGGCACGGGCAGGCCAAAGCCCGGCAGAACCAGCAGCAGCGCCACTGCCAAGGCAGGGTGCAGCAGCAGCTTGGCCAAGCTGATTTGCAGCGCCGCGCCGCGATCGGCCTGCAGCGGATAGCCCGCAATCGCCACCCCGATCGAGATCAGCGCCACGGGGGCGGCGCTGGCTGCCAGCAGATCCAGCACCCTGATCACCGGGGCAGGCACGGGCAGCTGCAAGGCCGACAGCGCCAGCCCCACCAATAGCCCAATCACCAAGGGGCGGCGCAGCAACCCAAGCACACTATGCGCCGCCATGCGCAGCACACCGCCCGCCTGCGCCTCTGGCCGCGCCAGCCCGATCAGCACCAAGGCCAAGGGAATTTGAACCAAGTTCTCGACCAGAAAATTCAGCGCCAAAATCATGCCTGCGGCATCGGGAAACACCATCAGCATCACCGGAAACCCAACAAAGCCAGAGTTCGCGCAAGACGCGCCCATCGCCGCCGTGGCCGCGCGCGCACGCCCCTGCCCTTGCGCCAAAAAGGCCCCATAGGTCAGCGCCATACTGCCCAAACCCGCAGCCAAGAACACCAGCAAATACCCCGGCTGCAGCACATCGGCCAGATCGCGCCGCGCGATTGCCCCGCACAACAACGCAGGCAGTGCAAAATTCATCACCAGCCCTGACAGAACGCGCTGATCGCCGGGGCGAAAAACGCCCACGCGCAGGCCCAGCCAGCCCAAACCGATCAGGGCGAAAATGGGGGCGATAATGCCAAGTATCGCGGCCATCTACAGGCCCCAATTCTGCGGCACGGGCTGGCCCAGCTCGGCTGCCAATGCCGCCAGATACTGGCGCATCACCGCCACGCGCGCCCGGGCCATGGCGCGCCCGGCATCGGTTTGCATGGTCTGGGGCAGGCGCAACAGCTTGATGGGCCAGTGATCTATGGCAAAGGCCCCATCCTGCAAGGGCCGCTTTTGGGCAAAGGGATCGGCGGCATCATAAAGCGGGCGGGCCAGCGCGCCCGAAACCAAAAATGTGCGCGCAATGCCAATGGCGCCCAGCGCATCCAGCCTATCGGCATCTTGCAAAATGCACGCTTCGGGGGTTTGCGGTGTGATGCCCGCGGAAAAGCTGTGCGCCTCTATGGCGTGGCGCGCGATGTCCATGCTGGGGGGGGCCATGCCCAAGCGGGCCATCAACGGCATAGCCGCCTGCGCCGACAGGGCAGAGGCCTGCGCGCGGTTGGGCGCGTCTTTGGGCAGGTTCACCAGATCATGCAGATAGGCCGCTGCGCAAAGGGCGGCGCGATCAATGCCATGATGGCTGGCAGCAATCGCTTGGGCGTTGGCCCAAACCCTGTCAAGGTGGGCTATATCATGCGCACTATCGGCCGCCATCTGGGCCTGCGCCGCAGCGCGCAATTGGGCCTGCAGGCCCGCGTTCATCCAATCCGGCCGCGATTGGCACCAATCTGGCCACGGTGCAGCAAAATATGGTCCAGCAAAACGCAGGCCATCATCGCCTCGCCCACAGGCACGGCGCGGATGCCCACGCAGGGGTCGTGCCGCCCCTTGGTGATAATCTCGGCCGCATCGCCCGATTTGGTAATGGTCTGGCGTGGCCGCAAAATAGACGAGGTGGGTTTCACCGCAAAGCGCACCACCACATCTTGGCCAGTGGTGATACCGCCCAAAATACCGCCCGCATGGTTGCTGGAATAGACCGGCTGGCCATCGTTACCCATAAAGATTTCATCGGCATTTTCTTCGCCAGTCAGGGTGGCGGCATTCATGCCCTCGCCAATTTCAACGCCCTTCACCGCGTTGATCGACATCATCGCCGCAGCCAGATCGGTATCCATTTTCCCATAAATCGGCGCCCCCAGCCCCGCAGGCACACCGCGCGCCACCAGCTCGATCACACCGCCCACCGAATTGCCGCTTTTGCGCAAACCGTCCAAATATTCGGCCCAATTCTGTGCGGCCTCGGCATCGGGGCACCAAAACGGGTTTTGCCCAATTTGCGCGGCATCAAAGCGCGCGCGCGAAATCGCATGCGGGCCAATTTGCGTCATATACCCGGTAATTTGCAGCCCCGGCGCCAATTGTGCCAAGGCCGCGCGGGCCAAGCCGCCCGCCGCCACCCGCGCCGCAGTTTCGCGCGCAGAGGAACGGCCACCGCCGCGATAATCGCGGATTCCGTATTTCTGCCAATAGGTAATATCGGCGTGGCCGGGGCGGAATTTTTCGGCGATATCACCATAGTCCTTCGAGCGCTGATCGGTGTTTTCGATCATCAGCTGCACCGGTGTGCCAGTGGTTTGCCCCTCGAAGACGCCCGACAAAATCTTTACCGCATCCGGCTCGCGGCGCTGGGTGGTGTAGCGCGATTGCCCGGGCTTGCGCTGGTCCAGCCAATGCTGCAGCGTGGCCTCGTCAATGGGCACACCCGGCGGGCAGCCATCCACCGTTGCGCCCAACGCTGGCCCATGGCTTTCACCCCAAGTGGTGACGCGGAATAGATGCCCAAAGCTATTAAGCGACATAGGTGCCCCCTGATATTGCCGCTTGGGGTTACCCGATTGCGGCGGCGCGTGCAATCGCAGCCTGCTTGCCAAGGGCAGGTGCGCATGCCAGTTTTCCGCCATCCCAACAAGGATACCGAAATGAGCGTTACCCAAAACCCGCCTCACAGTGCCCCACCTGCACAAACCACCCAGCCAGCACGCCCCGCGCAGCTGCCGCAACTTGGCGCGCCGCGCAACCCCGGCACCGCGTTGGATATGGCGTGGCTGCGCGGCGCACAGGCCAATACCTCGGCGATCGAGCGGCGGGTGGCCAGCCTGCCGGGGCGGCGCAGCGTGAAAGGCGCCTATCAGGCGGCTTGGCTGGCGCGCGCGGTGTCTTGCATCGATCTAACCACGCTGTCGGGTGACGACACCGCCGACCGCGTTGCCCGCCTATGCGCCAAAGCGCGCCAGCCCGTGCGCGCCGATATCTTGGCGCAGCTGGGCCTTGTGGGGCTGCAGGTTGGGGCGGTGTGCGTCTATCATGAAATGGTGGCACCGGCGGTGCGGGCCTTGGCCGGCAGTGGCATTCCAGTGGCGGCTGTGTCAACGGGCTTTCCTGCGGGTTTGTCGCCCCTGCCCCTGCGGTTGGCCGAAATCGAGGCCAGCGTGCAGGCGGGCGCCCAAGAGATTGATATCGTCATTTCCCGGCGCCACGTTCTGGGCGGCGATTGGGGCGCGCTGTACGACGAGATGCGCAGCTTTCGCGCGGCCTGCGGCGGGGCGCATGTGAAGGCCATTTTGGCCACAGGTGAATTGGGCAGCCTGCGCAATGTGGCGCGTGCCAGTTTGGTGTGCATGATGGCCGGGGCCGATTTCATCAAAACCTCGACCGGCAAAGAAAGCGTGAACGCCACATTGCCGGTCAGCTTGGTGATGCTGCGCGCCATTCGCGACTATTACCAGCGCACCGGGCATAAAGTGGGCTATAAACCCGCCGGTGGCATTTCAAAGGCCAAAGATGCGCTGACCTATCTGGCCTTGGTCCACGAGGAACTGGGCACAGATTGGTTGCACCCAGATTTATTGCGCTTTGGCGCCTCTAGCTTGCTGGGCGATATCGAGCAGCAGTTGGAACATTTCATCACCGGCGCCTATTCGGCCCCTTGGCACCACCCAATGGGCTGATGCCCGGCCCACCCGCGGGCCAATTGGCAGATCACACAGGCAGATCAGACAGGCAGATCACACAGGCAGACCACACAGGCACATTACGAGGCAGATCATGCGTATCTCAGAAATTTTCGACACCATGGCCCTTGGCCCCGCCCCCGAAAGTGCCACCGAAGCGCAGGCTTGGCTGCAGCGCCACGCCGGCGGCTTTGGCCATTTTATCGACGGGCGCTTCACCCCGCCCCAGCCCGCGTTTGACAGCATCAACCCGGCAACGGGCATCACGCTGGCGCGCCTAAGCCACGCGGGCCAGCCCCAGATTGATGCTGCCGT
>RFQY01000271.1 GCA_009924775.1 Paracoccaceae bacterium
TGGCAGACGCAGCGGACTTAAAAACCGCTCTGCTCATCTGCATCCACCCAGAGTTAAGCGAAACAGCAGCCTGTGGCAGGCGAAACGCGGCTCTGCGAGGGTGAAGCGGTCGAGCCGCTGAAAACCCCAGTTGGATGCGGCGCGAAATCAGAAAACGTGCGTCCACCCCTGTGGATTTGATGCCGACGCAGCAGCAGATCGCATCCGCCCGGGCCATCCGCGCCCGCTTGATCAGCCGCGGCCAGGAGAGCTCAACCGAATACGGCAGGGCTCTGTTTGCCACCCATGGGCAGGCCCTGGCCGACGCGCTTGATGCGCTGATGACCCGCTTCGTGGTGGACCCGGCCATCGCTGGCCCCCACTACGAGGCGCTGCCGCTGCTGCTGCACTTCGCCACGGTGGGCGTCCGGCCAGTCGCCAGCGTGGCGCTGACCAAGGTGCTCGACGGGATCAGCGCCAGGCATCGTCACCGCAAGCTGGCCATGGCCATCGGCCGCGCCATTGAGGACGAGGTGCGAGCCGGGCGGATCAAGCACCACGACCGGGACACCCTGCGGCTCTTGCTCCGGCATGAAGGCAAGCGAACGGTGCTGGCCCCCAGCACGTTGCGCAGCCTCCGCCTGCCAGCCGATCGATGGACCCAGCACGATCGGGTATCGGTGGGATCCCTGCTGCTGCGGCTGATCGTCTCCGAAACCGACCTGGTGCAGATCGTCTCCCAAGCAGTGCGGGGCGCCATGGTGCTGATGGTGGAGGCAACACCGGCAACGCTGGAGCTGGTGCGCTCAATGCCCTTGGACATCAGGCCAGAGCGCGGCCGGCCCCAGCTGACTCCACCCGAACCGCGAACCGACTACGCCGACCTGGTGCGACGGCGCGACAATGCGCCGACGGATTACATGCAGCAGGCCGGCCCGGCTGCGCTGGCTGCCGTGCAGCGGCTGGAGGCCCAGCCGGTGACGGTTGACCCCTGGATGGCCGATGTGCAGCAGCAGGCATGGGCGGCAAACATCCGCGGCCTGTTCTCTGTGACCCGCGATCCGGCGCAAGCCCCGCCGCGACCGCACGACGCGACCGACCACGAGGCGATGGCCAACTGGAGACGGCAGGAGCGGGCCGCCTGGGCTGATGGGCGGGAGCATGGCCGTGCCCGCGAGCGCATTGACGAAGCGATCCGCGAGGCGCAGTGCCTCGCCGGACAATCGATCTGGTTCCGCTACGACCTGGACTTTCGCGGGCGGGTCTACACCGCCAATCGCACGACCACCCATCAGGGGCCTGACCACGAAAAGGCACTGCTGTGGCTGCCGCCCGAGCCCTGCGACGAGGAGGCCGCCGACTGGATACTGCGGGCCTGCGCTGGTCACTGGGGACTGAGCCGCGCCAGCTGGGATGAACGGCTGCGCTGGGGGCGGGACAACATCGATCGGCTGGTCGCTGTGGCCGACGCGCCGCTGGATCAGGTGGAGCTCTGGCGTGATGCCGCCGATCCCTGGCAGTTCCTGCAGATGGCCCGCGCCTTTCGGCTGTGGCTGGAGGATCCGGCAACCCCGATCGGTGCGCCGGTGCGCCTCGATCAGACCACCTCTGGCCTGGGCATCGCCGCGGCCCTGGTGCGCGACGAGCGATTGGCGCGTGAAACCAATTTGATCGGGTCTACCCGGCACGACATCTATCAGCGGGTGGCCGATCAGCTGGTGGCCGCGCTGCAGCGTGAGCTGGAGGCGGGGCTGCCATCCCATCAACGCCATGCCGCGCAGTGGCTGGAGATCGGCATTACCCGCTCGCTGTGCAAGGAGCCGGTGATGGCGGCCATCTATGGAGGGCAGTTCCAGAGCCTGTTCGATGGTCTGGCGGACCACCTGCGCAATGCGTCGCTGCCAAAGCGGGCCAGTGAATACGAGCGCAGCGTGGTGATTCCGGCGCGTTTTCTGGCGAAGCTGATGAAGGAGACCCTTCAGCCAGAGCTGGCGCCGTTGCTGGCGCTGAAGGACTGGCTGAAGGGAGCCAGCGCCGCCGTGGTGAAACAGCAGCAGCAGTTGCGCTGGACGTCACCAAGCGGTTTCCCGGTGGTGCTAGGCGGCAAGCGGCGGGCTCATGCGCCAGCTCACACGCTGCTGCATGGCTCCAGGGGATGGGAGACACCTGACAGCGACGAGCGCCGGCGCGAGCTGAGCGTGCTGGCAACCAACCGAAGCATCACCGCCAACCTGGTGCATTCGTTTGACGCGGCATTGGTCCATGCCGTGATCTGCAGGGCTGAAGCAGTGAGCGCACACGTCCTGACAAATCACGATTGCTTTGCCGTGACGCCAGCTCGGGCTCGGTGGCTGCACCAGACGCTGCTTGGCGAGTTGCGCTCTCTTTACATGCCGGACTGGCTTGATGAAATCCGAGCCGAGATCACGGCACACAGCGGCATTCCTGGCCTGCCAGCGCCGCCAATGGTTGGCACGCTGAACCCGGCTCGCATCGGCCAGAACCCCTACGTCTTTTCCTAGGACTCTCCTAAGACGGTCCTAGGTGTTGCCTAGGAGGTGTTGAAGCTGTACGTTTGCAGCGCATCTGCATCCATTCAGAGCTGATGGGATCCAAAGTCATCGTGTCGCCCGCTGGTTCGCTCCAGTGGGCCAAGGT
>RFQY01000272.1 GCA_009924775.1 Paracoccaceae bacterium
ATCGGTGTCTATCGCATTGGGTTTCTCGACCGCGAGGCGCGCATGGATGCGGGCGATCGTGGCGGATCGGCCTTTGGTGCCTATGTGCTGGGGCTGGCCTTTGCCTTTGGCTGGACCCCTTGCATTGGCCCGCAGCTGGGTGCGATCTTGTCGCTTGCGGCGGGCGAGGCCTCGGTGGCGCGGGGCACGCTGCTGTTGGCGGTCTATGCGGCGGGCTTGGGCATTCCGTTTTTGCTGGTGGCGGCCTTCTTGCCCCGCTTGGGCGGGCTGATGGGCTGGATGAAGCGCCACATGGAACAGATCGAGCGGGTGATGGGCCTGCTGCTGTGGACCATCGGGCTGTTGATGCTCACGGGCGGCTTTTCGGCGTTTTCCTATTGGCTGTTGGAAACATTCCCCGCCTTGGCCGCTTTGGGCTAGGGTTAGCCATTCAAATCTTGCAACAGCCGCCCATGTTTGCGGGTTTGCGCAATGACCGCGCCCAAATTATCCATCCCGCGCGCCTGTAGCATGGGCAGCATCGCCACCAAGGCCTGCGCAGTGGCATAGGCATCCCCCAAAGCGGTGTGGCGCAGGTGCGGCGGTATCACCAGCCCAAGACGGGCACAAAGCGCATCCAGCGTATGGGTTTCCGACGCCCCAAACAGCACCGCCGACAGCAAGACCGTATCCAACACAGGCTGCGGCCAGTCCAGCCCAGCTTGGGCCCCGTAGCGGCGCAAAAACGCCATATCAAACGGGGCGTTATGGGCCACAATTACAGCGTCACGGGCGAAATGGTGCAGCAGGCGAATGCTGTCTTCTGGCCCCGGCGCCCCGGCCACCATGGCATCGGTGATCCCATGCACGCGGCTAGAGGCGGGCGGAATGGGGCGGCCCGGGTTGACCAGCTGATCCAGCGTTTCGTTTTCGATGATACGCCCGTTCAGCACCCGCACAGCACCCAGTTGCACGATATCATCCTTATGCGGCAACAAGCCGGTGGTTTCCGTGTCAAACACCATAAAGGCCAACTGCTGCAGCGGGCGGTTGTCTAGCGGTGTGGGGGCCACAGGGGCGATCAGCGCAAAATCATAGGTGATGGGGCGCATGGCATCGGGGCTAAATTGCGCATGGGCATCATCGATTATCAGCATATAGCCCTGCGCGGCCTCTAGCGGTTTCATGCGGGCATCAAAGCGCAATTGCCCGTGCACCCCTTGGGCCACCAATGCAACCTCTTTGCCGGTTTTGATCATGGCCTCATAGCCCTGTTGCAAGGCCTGCGGCTGGAAATAATCAAAAAGCGAGGCATTCAGCCGTGGCGGGGCCACTTGTGCCAGCGCTTCGGCGGCTTGGCCATCGTAGAGCACGATTTGATGATGGGCATTGGCCACGATCATGGCCACGGGAACCTCGGTCAGCAGGGCGATCAAGCGGTCTTTTTCAGCCTGCAACGCTGCAGTTTTGGTGGCAATTGCGGCGGCGCTGTCCAGCATGGTTTGGCTAAGCTGTTGGCTGACCGCCTGTGCGGCGGGCGCCAAATCGCCCAAGTAGCGCGCGCTATGGCCATCGATGCCCGCGCCATTTGACCCGGCGGCGCTGACGCGCAGGCTGGCGGCCAAACGCTCGATCGGTTTGGCGACGTTTTCGTCAAACAACAGCCAAATGCCCGCCGCCAAGGCCGGCAGCCCAAAGCCTGCCACGATCGCGCTAAGCAAAAAGCCAGCCTCTAGCCCCGCATGGCCCGCACGGCGATAGCCCAAATAGGCCGCCAGCCCGGCCAGCCCCATGCCGCCAAGGGCCAAAAGCGCGAAGAAAAGAAAGATGCGCAGGCGTAGGCTAAGGCGATGCATGGCTAGGCCTTGGTGCACAGCAGCGCCAAAAAGGCGTCATCGGCTGGCACGTTTGACCATTCGGCGCCGCGAATGCTGCCGTCGTCTTGGAAGGTGACCGCCCCTGTCAACGGGGCATGGCGTTGGCCCGCGCAATCGGCCAACAGGCTGAGCGTGTTGGCGGGCATCCAACGGGCAAAAAAATACAGATCCGCCATGCGCATATCGGGCTGTTCGGTGTGGGTGCGCACCGAGGCCTGATCGAGCGCGACAAAGCGATCGACATAGGGCACAACATAGCTCCACGGCCGATAAAACGATTTGTTTTCGTAGCTTTGCGCCACAACCATCGTCTCTGGAAGGTTTCCGGTGACATTGCCAAACCACGCCATTTCGTTGGAGATGGCCGTTGCCAACATGGCCGCGCCCGCGCCCACAGGCACCAGCCATTTCGGTAAACGCCGCCCCGTTGCCCGGATAATCAGCGCCATTACGCCCGCCCCGGCAATGCCCGCAATAACGGTGGCAATCAGTTCCAATAGCATGGGTAAGATCCCTTTTTTGCGTTCAACGCGTTTATAGCAGCCCGCCCCGGCCGTGGCCCAAGGCGGATTGCATGGTTTTTACAATGACGAACGCATCGCGCAAATGGCTGCGTTCAAATTCTGACAGGGTGGCGGGGGGCAGAAAATTATCAGGCTTTTGCCCGGCGCGCACCTGCTGGGCCTGATGGGCCAGACGGGTTTCCGCGATCAAGTCATAGGCATTCAGCAAATCGCGCCCCCCCGATTGGCTGAGCAGCCCCGCCGCCTGCGCCGCCT
>RFQY01000273.1 GCA_009924775.1 Paracoccaceae bacterium
TGAGGCTTCGGTTTCGGCCCGTCCCGCCATACCCGCAAACCCCGAACTTGAGGCCTTGGTTGAACGTCTGCGCGCAATTATGGCCGAGCGGCGCGATGACCCAACCGGATGGCGCCTTTTGGCAGAAAACGAGTTGCGCCTTGGAAATTTCGAGGCCGCCGTTGCCGCACAAGAGCAACTCGTAGGCCTTCTTGACCCACAAACCCCCGAGGGCGCAGCCGTGAGGGCCAATCTGGCGGAAATGATGATTTTGGCGGCAGGTGGGTATGTTTCGCCCGAAGCAGAGGCCGTGTTGAACGACACCATCGCGCAAGAACCGCGCAATGGAACCGCGCGCTATTACATGGGCCTCATGTATGCCCAAGGGGGCCGCCCTGATCTGGCCTATACAATCTGGCGCACTCTTTTGGCCGAAAGCACGCCTGATGCGCCATGGCTTGAACCCATCCGCTTGCAGATTGAAGAAGTGGCCTTCCTTGCGGGTGATCCCATCAATGTGGATGACCTGCCTCAACCCCGCCGTGAAGACGCCCCTCTTCGCGGCCCCGATGCCGCGCAAATGGAAGCCGCAGGTCAAATGAGCGCCGAAGATCGCGCTGCAATGATTGAAGGCATGGTTGGCAATTTATCGGCCCGTTTGGCCAATGAGGGTGGCACTGTTGAAGAATATGCACAGCTGATTACGGCCTTGGGGGTTTTGGGTCGCCTTGATGAGGCGCGCACAATTCTGGCTGAGGCGCGCGCAAATTTTGCGGGCCAAGACGGCGCTGCGGCAGTGTTGGACAATGCCGAGGCAGGCCTGCCCCAATGACCGAGGGTTTTGTCGACCTTCACGACTTTGCCGCGGCCACCGCGCCGCCCGCCGCGATTTTGGGTTTGGATTTTGGCACCAAAACCATTGGCATTGCCATCAGTGATTTGTTCCAAAGCGTTGCAACCCCTTTGGTCACAATCAGGCGCGAGAAATTCACCCAAGACGCCGCCGAATTGGCGAAACTGGTGGCGGCACGCGATATTCGCGGCCTGATCCTTGGCCTGCCCCGAAATATGGATGGCAGCGAAGGCCCGCGCGCCCAATCAACCCGCGCTTTTTTGCGCAATATTGGCCGATTTGAGGGCCTGTCGCATTTGCCTGCCGCGTTTTGGGATGAAAGATTATCCACTGTGGCCGCCGAAAGGGCGCTTTTAGAGGCGGATACGTCCCGAAAACGTCGCGCCGAGGTGATTGATGCGGTCGCTGCAAGCTATATATTGCAAGGATCACTGGATCGCATGCGGGTGATCCGCAGCGCAGAATAGAGGCAGGGCAGGCAATGGTGGATGAGGTTTGGTCGCGCGAAGAAATCGCTTCGCCTTGCATAAAAATCTGCCTTGTTCATCCGACCGAACGGATTTGCACAGGTTGCTATCGCACGATTGATGAAATCAGCACATGGGGCCGCAAGTCACCCGAAGAACGCGCTGACATCATGAAGGCCCTGCCAAGCCGCGCAAGTCTTTTGAGCAAGCGCCGTGGCGGGCGCGCGGCACGGGTGCCGAACTAGGCAGGCTCACGCATCATCTGCATCGCGCGCGCAATCACCTTGGGGCTTGCATCGGCTGTTTGTGCCTCGGTCGACAAAATACGCCGCCATGCGCGTGCGCCAGGCTGCCCCGCAAATAGCCCCAAGATATGACGCGTCACATGATGCAACCGCCCGCCTTGCGCGATATGGCGCTCGGCATAGGGGATCATCGCCTCGGCCACCTCATGCGCCGACAGCACTGTGCGCGGGTCATCAAAAATCACTGCATCCGCGTGGCCCAAGATCACATATGGGCTATGATAGGCCGCGCGCCCAACCATCACCCCATCAAGACCATCCCTAAGGTGGGATGCGACCGCGTCTAGATCCTCAACACCGCCATTGATTGATAGATGCAGGTTCGGAAATTCTTCCTTCATGCGCCGCACCAAGGCGTAATCAAGCGGCGGGATGGTGCGGTTTTCCTTGGGGCTTAGCCCCTCAAGCCACGCTTTGCGTGCGTGAATTGTCAGACGCCTGACCCCTGCCTGTGCCATCTGTTTCAAAAATGCGGGCAAAATCTCGGCGGGGTTTTGATCATCCACCCCGATGCGGCATTTCACAGTCACCTCGACAGTCGCAGCATCCTGCATGGCCCGCACGCAATCCGCAACAAGCTGTGGGGTCTTCATCAAAACCGCCCCAAAACACCCTGATTGCACCCGATCAGACGGGCACCCCACGTTGAGATTGATCTCATCATACCCATAGGGCGCAGCAATTTTCACCGCCTGCGCCAATTCAGCAGGATCAGAGCCCCCCAATTGCAGTGCAACGGGATGCTCGGCTGCATCATAGGTCAAATGCCGTGAAGCCTCCCCATTCACCAAAGCGGCGGAGGTCACCATTTCGGTATAAAGCAAAGCGTGACGCGACATCAAACGATGGAAATAACGACAATGCCGATCCGTCCAATCCATCATGGGCGCCACGCTGAGGCGGGCATTGTGGGTGAGGGTCTGGGTCACATCATTACCGCGTTGGTGGTGGGGCCTACCAATATGCGGGGTTTTGCAAGGCAGGCGCGCAGGTTGCGGGGCCTTCT
>RFQY01000274.1 GCA_009924775.1 Paracoccaceae bacterium
CGGCGGTGCTGGTGCCGGTGGCATTGGCCAGCGGCATTGGCCATATCGATTGGGGCACCGAGCTGGTGGTTTCGCTGGCCTATTTGGTGATTGTAAATTCCATCGTTTCGATCAGCTTGTTTGTGGGGTTGCTGCAACGGGGTGATGCCACGCGGATTTCAGCGCTGATGTATTTGGTGCCACCTTTGGCCTTGTTGATTGCATGGGTGGTGCTGGGCGAGAAGATGACATCGCTGGCCCTGCTGGGCATGCTGATTTGTATCACAGGGGTTTGGCTGGTAAACCGCGCCGGGCGCGCCACCCCGGCCTAGGCTATGCGATATGGGCCATAGGCCGGGCGCGCGCCTGCGGGGCGGGGTTAGGCCCCGCGCACCGCGTCGATCATGCGCTGCACATTGTCAGGGTCGGCATCGGGTGTAATGCCGTGGCCCAAGTTGAAAATATGCGGCCCATTTGACAGCGCCCGAACGATACGCTTGGTTTCATCGATCAGCGTTTGGCCGCCCGTTACCATATGCGATGATTTCAGATTGCCCTGCACACAGCCATCGGGCTGAACATGCTGGGCCACCCATTCGGCGCTGACACTGTCATCTACGGCCACGCAATCGGCACCGGTTTGTTTGCCAAACCCGATATAGCCATCGCCAGCCTCGCGCGGGAAGGCGATGATGGGTGTGCCCGGGTGGCGGGCTTTCAGCGCGGCGATGATCTGCGCGGCGGGGGCCACGGCATAGCGCTGGAAATCGTCGCCTTTCAGCGAGCCTGCCCAACTATCGAAAATCTTTACCACCTCGGCGCCTGCGTCGATCTGGCGCGACAGATATTCGATGGTGGCTTCGGTGATACGGGCCAACAACGCCTCGAACAGGGGGCGGTTTTCGGCCTTTAGCGCATGTGCAGGCCCTTGGTCTTTGGTGCCGCGCCCGGCAATCATATAGGTGGCCACTGTCCACGGTGCCCCGGCAAAGCCGATCAACGTGGTTTCACGCGGCAATTCGCGCGCCAAAATACGCACGGTTTCGTAAACCGGGTTCAATGTGGCATCGATTTCATCGACAGGCTTTAGCTGGGCCAGCTGCTCGGGGGTGGTGATGGTTGACAGGCGCGGCCCTTCGCCGGTGACAAACCACAGATCTGCCCCCAGTGCCTGTGGCAGCAACAAGATATCGGCAAACAGAATCGCCGCGTCGAACCCATAGCGGCGGATGGGTTGCAGCGTGACCTCGGCTGCCAAATCCGAGTTGTAGCACAGCGACAAAAAATCGCCCGCTTGCGCGCGCGTGGCACGGTATTCTGGCAGGTAGCGCCCGGCTTGGCGCATCATCCAAATTGGCGGCACTGCTTGGGTTTCGCCTGCCAGCGCCTTTAAAATAGTTTTTTCTGCCATGGTAATTCCTTTCCGTTACCGCCCTTGGATCACTGGCAATAAGCCTATGTCAAGCACGAGCGACTTGTCAGAACAATCTGACACGTCTAAGCAAACATTATGACAACGCAATTGCCCACCCCCGCCTCACCTTTGAAGATCGGCACCCGCGGATCGCCGCTGGCATTGGCGCAAGCCTATGAAACCCGCGCGCGCCTGATGCAGGCCTATCAACTGCCCCAAGACGCGTTTGCGATCGTGGTCATTAAAACCACCGGCGACGATGCCGCGCTGATTGCCAAAGACCGGCCTTTGAAAGAGATCGGTGGCAAGGGGCTGTTTACCAAAGAGATTGAAGAGCAATTGCTGGACGGGCGCATCGATATTGCGGTGCATTCGATGAAAGACATGCCCGTGGCGCAGCCAGACGGGTTGGTGCTGGATTGCTATTTGCCGCGCGAAGATGTGCGCGACGCTTTTGTCAGCCTACAGTTCGAGGGCCTGCATGCCCTGCCTGCGGGTGCCAAGGTGGGCTCGTCCTCGTTGCGCAGGCGGGCACAGCTGCTGAACAAGTTTCCGCATCTGCAAGTGGTCGAGTTTCGCGGCAATGTGCAGACGCGCATGAAAAAGCTGGGCGATGGCGTGGCCGAAGCCACGTTTTTGGCCATGGCAGGGCTGAACCGGCTGGGCATGGACGAAGTGGCGCGCACAGCGATTGCCCCCGAAGATATGCTGCCGGCTGTCGCCCAAGGCACAATCGGGATCGAGCGGCGGCACGCCGATCACGACACAGCAGCCCTGTTGCAGGCCATCCACCATGGCCCCACGGGCCAACGGCTGGCTGCAGAACGCGCGTTTCTGGCCGCGTTGGATGGATCGTGCGAGACACCCATCGCCGGTTTGGCCGAGCTAGAGGGCAACAGCATTCGCCTGCGCGGCGAGGTGCTGCGCCCCGATGGTTCGGAAAGCATTACCGCAGATCGCACCGCCCCCATCTCGGATGCTGCGGCTTTGGGTGCTGATATGGCGCATGACCTGTTGGAACAGGCCGGGCCCGGGTTTTTTGACTGGCGCAGCTAAGGCTTAAAAAGATGCAGGGCGCCGGTAAAAAACTGATGCGGAAAATTCCCCTTCTCGCGCACAATGTCGATAAACGTGCGATAGCGCCCTTCGGCATGAAGACGCTCGATGGCCTGATCCAGCTGCGCAGTGT
>RFQY01000275.1 GCA_009924775.1 Paracoccaceae bacterium
GTGCGCTCGACGTACCCGGCAGCGCGGGCAGCCTGCCCTTGCCGAGTCGCGGCAGCGTAGGCGCGGGCGCGCGAGGCTGCCGATCCGGCGGTGTAGGTGTAGACCTTGCCCGACTGCCCCCAGCGGTAGCCGGGCTTGCCGCTGACAGTGACGCGCTCAACCGGCATCGGCGCCCCCGGCTGGCTCCGGCGCGAGGATGGCGATCGCGTCGTCCACCAGAGCGCGCGCCGTCTCGGGGTCGGCGCCAGGGATGCGGCGGAGCAGATCCACCAGCACCGCGTCGTCGGCGGGCATGTCCTCGGCGTCGGCAGGATCGGGCGCAGCGATCAGCGCCTTCTCGCGCTTGTTCTGGCGCATCGCCTCGATCGCCTGCTCGCGCCCGACACCGGGGAAGCGCCGCTGGTAGACGTCGACGGGGGAGAGGATGTCCCGCTCCACCTGGTACGTCTCCTCGTCGCGGTTGGCCTGCTGCTCGGCGGGGCTGGCGGGGAGGAGGTGGTAGCCGATGGCGTAGCCCTGCTCGGGGTAGTCCGCGATCCCTGCGATCGAGAGCAGCGCCGCGCACTGGCGGAGCAGCTCGTCGACCGAGGGCGCGAACACGGGCAGCAGGCGCTCCTGCTCGCGGCGCTTGGCGGCGTCGGTGAGGACGAGGGCGGCGGCGCTCCAGGGGTTGGCGGCGTCAGCGCCGAAGTCGCCCGCCTTGACCCCGGCGCGGCTGAGGAGGCGGCGATCGTAGGAGGCGGCCCAGTCGCGCAGCGCGCCCACATTCGTCCCCGGCCCGATCTGCGCAACGTGGGGCTGCGTGTCCCCGGCCACGTCCAGCTCGATCATACAGCCCGGCGTGAGGTTGACGTAGGCCGCCTGCTGTCCGCCCTCGCCCGTCCCCTTGATGTTGCGGGGGAGGCGCGCCCCCATCAGCAGCACCGTCGATCCCGTCGCGTACATCGCCGCGTAGCCCGCCCAGGTCCAGTGCAGCGCGCTGTTGAGCGTCCCCCGGTGCAGCCCCCGGTTGTCCGTCCAGTGCCAGAGGCGCCCGTCGTCGGTGGCGCGGAAGTGGACAAAGGGCAGGAACGCGGTGCCGTCGCCGTACACCCAGGGCCAACCCTCGATCGGGTTCGGCACCTCGCCGATCTCCTTGCCGCCCGTGTCTACGCGGACGCACCGGAACGTCCTGTTTTCCAGGTCGTACTTGTCCCACGTCCAGCACCAGCCGCCGTCCGGGTTCTCGGGGGTCTGGAGCCAGCGTAGGCGCAGCTCCCACAGGACGCGGATCCGGGTCGGGTCGTCGTCGAAGGGGATCGCCTCGACGTACCCCGGATCGACCAGCCGCAGCACCAGGCGCTTGTCGGCGGTGACCTCGGGGCGCACCAGCATGTCCCCGAGGCCCCGCGTCAGGAATTCTACACGGGCCAACAGCCCCCACAGGCGCGCGGCGGCGAGCGTCGTCAGCAACCCCTCGCCCCCGGCGGGCGCGGTGACGGTCGGCGGCGTGCCGAACAGTCCGGGCGTGGCGAGCTGGGCGCAGATGTCGGCGAGCGGGTTGGCCGAGGTATCGATCGGGCCGAACACCGTGCGGCGCTCGCCGCTCACGCGGACGTCCGTCCACGCCTCCAGGATCTGCTCGGCGTCGCCCTCCAGGATGGCGAGGCGGGCGCGGAGATGCTCGGCGCGCGGCTGGCTCCAGGGCATCGGGGGCGGGTTCGGTGGGGTAGACATAGGTGCTCCGTGGAAATGGTTAGTAAATGGCCGTGAGGCCGCTGAACTCTCGGGGCTTGATAAGCTCCTCGATAGGGTAGCGCACGGCGTCGAGCATGTCCTTCAGCGGGTCTTTGGGGTTGCGCCCGTTGTAGCGGTCGCAGCTCTCGCGGAAGTGGAGGGCGGCAGGGTTGACGCGGAAGTGGCTGACGCCCGCCTCGTCGCGGCGGCCCATGATCGCGTTCATCAGGCGGTAGCCGTAGGTCACAGTGCCGCCCGCCTTGTTCGGAACCTCGATCCGGGGGAAGGCGTCGCTGCCCACGCCCACGAGGCGGGCGAGGTGAATATGTAAATCCTTATTGGTCTTGCGGATCCCGCTCTTGTTGAAGTTCGTCGCACGGTCGCCGAACCACGCGTCAACGTGCTCCCAGCGCAGGCCGAGGGAGCGGAGCATCGTCAATATCGCCTCCGCGTCCTGCTCCGGCGTGGAGAAGCCCTTGCTGCGGGACTCGGCGAGCAGGTCGACCTTGGGGAACACCCTGTCGGCGAGCTGGAGCTGGACGAGCGCCGCCGTCTGTCTGCCGGCGCCGGTGCCGTGGTCGATCCCGATGGCGAGCAATGCGCCGGGCGCCAGCCGGACCGGGGCGACGCAGTGGGGTCCCCAATTGTCGAGCAGGCGATCCTGGGTGACGATCTCCCACCCGCCGTTCAGCCGCATGTCCCGCTCGGCGGCGAGGACGAGCTTGCTGTAGGCGGCGATCTCCTCCGCCGTTTTGAGCGGCTTCCCCGTCGAGAGGGTGACGTTCTCGACGGTGAGCGGGGTGTGCAATTCCTTCACCTCCCCCGCCTCCACCTTCT
>RFQY01000276.1 GCA_009924775.1 Paracoccaceae bacterium
TGAATCTATCACTCCTCAAGTAGCGGTAGAATTATCAAACGATCAAGGACCGCAAGGCGGTCAAGGCATAACAGGCCCCACTGGTCCGACAGGACCAACAGGTGCTACTGGACCTACGGGTCCAACTGGCGCTACTGGCGCAACAGGCGCTACAGGGGCGACAGGAGCAACAGGTGATGTTGGAGTTACTGGTCCGACTGGTGCGACGGGACCAACGGGTCCTACAGGCGCAACGGGACCAACAGGTGATACAGGACCCACAGGCCCTACGGGTCCTACGGGAGCAACAGGTGCAACAGGACCTGTTGGAGTTACAGGCGACACGGGAGCGACTGGACCGACAGGACCAGTTGGTGCTACAGGGCCGCAAGGCGTAACTGGTGACACAGGCCCGACAGGGCCTATTGGAGCCACAGGACCGATTGGCGTTACTGGTCCCACAGGACCACAAGGCATACAAGGAGATGTAGGTCCTACGGGCGCTACAGGCCCTGTAGGAGCCACTGGACCACAAGGTGTGACAGGAGATGTCGGACCTACAGGTCCAATCGGTGTTACAGGTCCAACAGGACCTTCGGGTGCTACAGGACCCGTAGGTGCTACAGGTGCTACGGGACCGACAGGTGCTGATGGACAATCTGCAAGTTATTACGATTACCTAGCAAAGACAACCGCTACTAGCGGATCTCCAGGAAATACATATTTGCTATGGAATAATGCTACTCAAACTTCAGCTACTCAAATCAACATTGACCATATCAACGCAGATAGCGTTGACGTAGATATCTTCCTAGCGCTTCTTGGTGTAGGTGATGTTCTTGTTATTCAAGACAAAACTAACTCTGCTAACTATCAGAAGTGGGAAGTTTCATCTGCAATTACAATCGTATCTAACGATTATGTAGAAGTTCCAGTGACCTTGATTGCATCTGGCGGTACTGGAAGTACAAACTTTTCTAACAATGCAAACATAATTTTAGCAATCGTATCAGTCGGTATCGTAGGCCCTACAGGACCTATCGGTGCAACAGGTCCTACTGGACCTATTGGTGTTACAGGACCAACTGGTCCTATTGGTGCAACTGGTCCTACTGGACCAGCAGGTGCAGATTCAACAGTGCCTGGACCAACAGGAGCAACAGGTCCACAAGGAGCAACAGGCCCTATCGGAGCGACAGGTCCTCAAGGAACGCAAGGAGTTACAGGTGATATTGGCCCTACTGGTGCTACTGGTCCCACTGGTCCTGCTGGCGCTGCTGGTGCTGTCGGTGCAACTGGAGACGTTGGACCAACTGGCGCAACTGGACCTACAGGACCCGCAGGATCTGCTGGAGCCACTGGAGCCACAGGACCAACTGGTCCTGTAGGTGCAACTGGCCCTGCTGGTGCAACTGGACCGACAGGTCCGACTGGACCTACTGGTCCTAATGGTGACCCAACTCT
This sequence comes from Paracoccaceae bacterium, assembly GCA_009924775.1. Classification (GTDB taxonomy): domain Bacteria; phylum Pseudomonadota; class Alphaproteobacteria; order Rhodobacterales; family Rhodobacteraceae; genus CAJXSO01. The sequence goes on from RFQY01000276.1 coordinate 1,444, forward strand.
TAGCATTACTGGACAGACAACTTCTTACACGCTGGTTTTAGCAGATGCTTCAAAGTTAGTAGAAATGAATAGCGCTTCTGCTAATAACCTAACAGTTCCACTCAACTCATCTGTGGCCTTTGCTACAGGAACTCAAATCAACGTTGTGCAAACAGGAGCTGGGCAGACTACAATCGTGGCAACAGGTGGCGTTACTATCAACGCTACGCCTGGCTTGAAACTTCGAGCACAATGGTCTGCGGCAACCCTTATCAAACGCGGCACCGACACGTGGGTAGCAGTTGGAGACCTAGCAGTATAGACAATTTGATAGGATTGTGATATGAGATTCCACGTCGTATCACTGCCACACACGCAGACAACTAAAGACTTTGCAGGTTGCGCCTATACTGAAAAGGTTAGGCGCTTCTGCAATATGATGAAAAGTCTAGGTCATACAGTCTATCTTTACGCTGGTGAAGAAAATGAAGCCAATGTAGATGAACTTATCCCTTGTATTACTGAGACACAACGACGACTCGTTGTAGGCAACAAGCCATATGTAGAAGCACCATTCAACTATCAGTTACCTCACTGGCAAAAATTCAATAAGAAGGCTATTGCGGAAATCCGCAAACGAGCAGATCAAAAGGATTTTATCTGCGTCATTGCAGGTGGAAGCCATCAGCCAATTGCTTTGGCATTTCCAAATATGATGACAGTCGAGTTTGGTGTTGGATACTCTGGAGTATTTTCTAATTACAAAGTATTTGAATCTTACGCTTGGATGCACTCAGTATATGCACAGCATAAAGATGCAGCCACAGTAGATGGTTCATTCTTTGATGCGGTAATTCCAGGTTATCTAGACCCTGAGATGTTTCCAATGGGCAAAGGTGATGGAGATTATTACCTGTATGTCGGGCGAATGATTGCCCGTAAAGGTGTAGATATTGCAGCTCATATCTGTAGGACAATCGGAGCACGATTGATTCTTGCAGGACCAGGGGATCATATTCCTAACTATGGTGAATATATTGGACCAGTAGGACCTGAGAAGCGTGCAGAGTTGATGGGTGGAGCAATCGCTACATTCGTACCAACTCTATACCTAGAACCATTTGGCAA
>RFQY01000277.1 GCA_009924775.1 Paracoccaceae bacterium
TTCACCCCCCAATTGCGCGCCCCATCCATCGCCCAAATTTTCCTGACTGCTGCCACCATATTTGCCATCCCCGACGATCGGGTGGCCAAGCTCTGCGATATGGGCGCGCAATTGATGGGTGCGGCCAGTAATCGGCACCATCGCCACCCATGACACCCGCCCCCCAAGCGCCGAGAGCGTTGCGTAATCCGTCTCGGCGCGCTTGGCCCCTTCGGTGATCGCAATTTCGGACGGATGAAGGCAGCGCATCTTTTCGCCTTCGCCCCCTTTGCCATGGCCCGCGGCCTTTACCAGCCCAAACTTGATTTTGCCCATACGGGGCAAAGGCGCGCCTGCAACGGCGGCCCAGTAAATCTTGCGCGTCTCACGATGGCGAAAGGCATCGATGAGGGCCTGCGCGGCTTGCCTGCTGCGCGCCAAGAGCAAAACACCCGATGTGTCCTTATCCAAGCGATGAACAAGGCGCGGCTTATCATCACCCTCGCGCGCAAGACAGGCCGCCAACGCATCCACGTGCCGCCCCCCTTGCCCGCTGCCGCCTTGTGTGGGCAAGCCTGCGGGTTTGTTAATCGCAATCAGATGATCATCTTGATAGATGACCGCACGGCGCACCATCGCGGCATCCGCATCCGATATGGCCGATTTCTGCATCCGCGGCGCGCCAAGCGCATCTTCGGGCATTGGGTCAGGCAAGGGGGGAATGCGCACCTCCTGCCCCGATTGCAGGCGTGTCGCGGGTTTCACGGATAAATGGGTCAGCCCGCGCTGTGCGGCAAGGCCCACGAAAAGACCCATCAAAAAAGACCCAAGGATATTGACCGAGATCACCCCAACGGGAAAAGCGGTCGGCCCAAGCGCACGATGTAGACCCACGCCAACGAGATAGCGCAGCGATGCACCAATCGCGCCCCCAAGGGCCACCTGAAAAACTGTCCAAATCATGGATGGCTGTTTCTGCCCCTGCCTGTCTGTTGTCAACCAAAAGCCGCGGCGCGGGTCACTCATCGCGGTTTCGGTCGCGCCTAAGCTTCGCAAAATAAGCAACCCGCTTTCCAAGATCGCGCTCAAACCCACGCTCTACGGGATCATATAAACTGGGGCGTGTGATTGTATCAGGAAAGTAATTCTGCCCGGAAAACCCATCTTCAGCATCGTGGTCATAGGCATAGCCTGCGCCATAGCCCTGCTCTTTCATCAGCTTGGTTGGGGCGTTCAAGATATGTTTCGGGGGAGCAAGTGACCCTGTCTGCGCCGCCAATTTACGGGCGGCCTTGTAGGCGACATAGGCAGCATTCGATTTTGGCGCCAGGGCCAAATAGATCACAGCATTGGCCAAGGCCAGTTCACCCTCAGGCGAACCCAAACGCTCGTAGCTTTGCCACGCGGCCAAACACACCTGCTGCGCCTGTGGATCAGCAAGGGCAATATCCTCAACCGCCATGCGCGTCAGACGGCGCGCCAAGAACCGTGGGTCTTCGCCCCCCTCCAACATGCGCGAGAACCAATAGAGAGCAGCGTCTGGATCAGACCCGCGAATGGATTTGTGCAAAGCAGAAATCAGATTGTAATGGCCATCGCCCGACTTGTCATATTGCGCGGCGCGGCGCTGTAGCCGTGCGGAGAGCGTTGCCGAGGACACCCCCGCATGATCGGGCCATGCGGCCACCTGTTCGATGAGGTTTAACATGGCGCGCCCGTCCCCATCGGCCATGGCAATGAGGGCCGCTTGGGTTTCTTCAGGCAAGGCCAAATCGCGCGCCAATTCGCGCTCAGCCCGTACCAAAAGGGCGCGCAGGTCGTCCTCTCTGAGACGATTCAAGGTGAGAACCTGAGCGCGGGACAGCACGGCGGAATTGATCTCGAAACTGGGGTTCTCGGTCGTGGCCCCCACCAACAGGATTGTGCCATCCTCCATCAGGGGCAAAAAACTATCTTGTTGGGCTTTGTTAAAGCGGTGGATTTCATCCACAAATAAAAGCGTGCCCTGCCCTGCTTTGCAGCGCAGCTTTGCGGCATCGAATGTTTTGCGCAGCTCTGCCACGCCTGAAAAAATCGCGCCGATCTGTTCAAAGTGGAAATCCGTCTCGCGCGCCAAAAGCCGTGCAAGCGTGGTCTTACCCACACCAGGTGGCCCCCAAAAAATCAACGAAGACAGCGCCTCTGCATCTAACATCAACCGCAAACTGCCCTCAGGGCCAAGCAAATGCTGCTGACCAATCACATCCTTCAACTCGGACGGGCGCACACGATCTGCCAAGGGGCGCATGGCCTGCGCCTTTGGAGAGGGGTCTGGATCAGATTGAAAGAGATCACTCATGGCCAAAGCCTAGCCTTTGCAGGGGCAGAGGAAAATCCCCCATGCGCGGTCGCGCAAAAAGAAAACCCCCCGCGATTGGCGCGAGGGGTTTTCAAAACTATTCGCAAAAGGGGTATACTTATTCAGCAGCCGCTTCTTCTGCAGCAAGGCGCGCACGGTCTGCGGCACCTTTTGCTTCGGGATCACGATCCACGAATTCGATGA
>RFQY01000278.1 GCA_009924775.1 Paracoccaceae bacterium
CGCCCTGTGGTGGTTGGGCTGGGCCCGCTGGCCCCGACCGAGGCCGCCCAAGCGCTGGCCAACGGCATGGCCGAGGCCCAAAGTTATCACGCCTCAGGCCAAATTATGGGGGCGGTTTTGTGCCTTCAGGGGCAGACATGTATCATTGGCGCCCCTCTTGACGTGGCGCAGCCCGCCATGCCACGCCTGCCCCTGAACCCCGCAGTATTGGAAGGATATGCACACCATGCCACAGGTTAAGATCCGCAAGTTGGTCACATCGATCGAAGAGGTTTATCACGAGGGCGGGCCGCGGGCCAATGTGCCCTTGCGCCGGGGCTATGTGATGGCGGTGATCGAAAACCCCTATGCAGGTGCCTATGTCGAAGACATTCAGCCCTTTATGGACGATCTCAAACCCTTGGGCGTGGATATGGCCAAAAGGCTGTTGGCAGAAATGGGGGGCGATACGGCTTTGGTGCAGGGCTATGGCAAAGGCGCCATCGTTGGGACCGAGGGCGAGATCGAGCATGGCGCTTTGTGGCACGCGCCCGGTGGCTATGCCATGCGCGAGGTGCTGGGCGGGGCCAAGGCCATTGTGCCCTCGACCAAGAAAGTGGGCGGCGTGGGCACGCGGCTGGATGTGCCGGTGACCCATATCGATGCCTCCTACGTGCGCAGCCATTTTGATGCCATCGAAGTGGGGCTGAACGATGCCCCCCGCGCGCGCGAAATGGCCGTGATTTTGGTTATGACAACCGGCGCGCGCGTGCACAACCGCGCCGGCGGCTTGGTGGCCAGCGAGATCAAGGGAGAGGACGGTTTGAGATGAGCGCAGACATTCGCAAACTGGCGGTCTGGGTCGAGGAAACCCACCAAGAAATGGGCCAGCAGATCAGCCCCCCCACCCGCAAGGCCGTGGCCGTGGCGGTGATAAAAAACCCCTTTGACGGGTTTTTTCAGCAAGATTTGGCCCTGCTGTCCGATATCGGTGCCGAATTGGGCGGGCTTTTGGGCCAAAAATGCGTGGCCGCGCTGGGCATCGCCCCGGAACAGGCGGAAAGCTATGGCAAGGCGGCGATGGTGGGCGAGAATGGCGAATTGGAACATGCCGCCGCCATCTTGCACCCCAAATTGGGCGCCCCCCTACGCCAAGCGGTGGAAAAGGGCGCGGCCCTTGTGCCCAGTTCGAAAAAGATGGGGGGACCGGGCCAAGATTTGGATGTGCCCTTGGGCCACAAAGATGCCGCCTATGTGCGCAGCCATTTTGATGGCGTCGAAGTGCGGATGAACGATGCGCCGCGCGCAAACGAAATTTTGGTGGCCGTGGCCGTCACCGACAGCGGCCGCCCCCTGCCGCGTGTGGGTGGGCTGACCCATGCCGAGGCCGAAGGCAAAGACGGCCTGCGCTGACCCATCGGGCGCATGCCCCGGGCGACCATGCGCCCGGGGCGGGCCCGAATGATACCGAACCGCCCAGACGCAGGATGGGTGGGGATGGAGCTTACTTGCGCAGCGCAGGGCAGCTATGCGCAGGGGGAGGCTTTGCAGGGTAGGGGGCGATCGTCTGCGTTCGGGTTGTGACCGGCCCTTTTCTGACGTTCATGCCTTGTGCAGCAGATGGTCGGAGTCAGTCCAAAGGGGATATTCGTTTCGCACCTACATCGGATGCGCCTCAAATACAGGCGGGGCGGGGAGTGGGCGTTAGTTGCGACGGACACGAAGATCTGAAAAGGGCCGTTACTTCTCGTGTCTAGCCCCGGATTTAATCTGATACCGCGCCATCCCAAAGTTCGACGGTGCGCGCAACTTCACTTTCAATCATCATCGATAAAGGTGACGCGGTTTTTTTGGATCAGGCGATCTAGAAAATTGGAGTAGTTAGCATTGTTTGTCAGAAGCCATCCACCGCCGCCATCTGAACCACCGGAGCCAATATGACGGAGAGAGAAGAAGACAGACTTTTTCATCTCTTCCTTGTTAGGGTTTGAGTCTTCACCTCGTGCATAGTCAAATAACGCATCGCTTATTGCTCTCAAGGTGAGCCAGTTTAGCATTGCATAGAACTGCTCTAATCTGTTCAGAAGTCGATGATCGCCTTCATCCAAAACATCTGAAGTGAACAGATCGGCAAATTCCGACCTTCTCCAGCGAGCAATGAGTACTTGGTAGACTCGTATGATCTGCTGCATCAACTCCTTCTCGGTCCCTTCCGCATCTTCGATGCAAGAGCGTAGGGTGGAAAGTTCAAAATCCGTGATTTCCCAGTGCTTGTCTTCAGGTCGCGTCTTGTCGCCCCGCGAAATTGCATCGCACCGCCTGTGGCGAAACCATCTTGCGGGCGGGCGGGCGCTGCGATGCTTTCATGCCCAATGTCCTGCGTATTCTGCATCGCGTGATTGGCGGCCCTGTGTGGGGAAATCTAACCCTATGATATTCATGGGAATTGCATGGCGGGCATCCCGTCAGCGCAGGCTCTGCTGATGGGCAAAAGCGATCGCGCTTGCGCCCCTGCGGTTCTTATCCTTTTGGGTCCGGTGG
>RFQY01000279.1 GCA_009924775.1 Paracoccaceae bacterium
ACAGCCAATCTGCGCGCCTGATCGCCGTTATCTCGCTGATCGTCATTTCGGTGACCTACGTGATTGGCCAGATGTCGGGTGCAGGCGTGGCCTTCTCGCGCTTTTTGGAAGTGCAGAACTCGACCGGCCTTTATATCGCCTCGGGCGTGGTGTTTTGCTACGCGGTTCTGGGCGGGATGAAGGGCATCACCTACACGCAGGTGGCCCAATATTGCGTGCTGATCATCGCCTATACCATTCCGGCGGTGTTCATCTCGTTGCAGCTGACGGGCAACCCGATCCCGGGGCTGGGCCTGTTCTCGACCCACCAAGACTCGGGCCTGCCGCTGTTGGTGAAACTGGACGGCCTGCTGACCGAGCTGGGCTTTAACGACTATACCACGCTGCACAGCTCGACCTTCAACATGTTCCTGTTCACCCTGTCGCTGATGATCGGCACCGCCGGTCTGCCGCATGTGATCATCCGCTTCTTCACCGTTCCCAAGGTGGCAGATGCGCGCTGGTCGGCAGGTTGGGCGCTGGTGTTCATTGCGCTGCTGTATCTGACGGCCCCCGCCGTGGGTGCCATGGCACGCCTGAACATCATGACCACGATGTGGCCAAACGCCACTGCGGGCCAAGCCCTGGACGGCGACGCGCTGGCCATGGCAGACCGCCCACAGTGGATGGAAAACTGGGAAAAAACCGGTCTGTTGAAGTTTGAGGACAAAAACGGCGACGGCAAGTTGCAGTATTACAACGACGCCAACCCGAAAATGCAGGAAATCGCAGCTGAAAAGGGCTGGCAAGGCAACGAGCTGGTCACCTTCAACCGCGACATTCTGGTTCTGGCAAACCCTGAAATCGCACAGCTTCCGGGCTGGGTGATCGCGCTGATCGCAGCGGGCGGCTTGGCTGCTGCGCTGTCCACCGCGGCGGGCCTGCTGCTGGCCATTTCTTCGGCCGTATCGCATGACCTGATCAAAGAGTTCCTGAACCCCGGCATCTCGGAAAAGGGCGAATTGCTGGCGGCGCGTATCTCGATGGCGGGTGCCATTGCGGTGGCCACCTATCTGGGTCTGAACCCCCCGGGCTTTGCGGCACAAACCGTGGCACTGGCCTTTGGTTTGGCGGCAGCCACGATCTTCCCGGCGCTGATGATGGGCATCTTCTCGAAGCGCATCAACTCGATTGGGGCGACCTTGGGCATGCTGACAGGTCTGGTTGTGACGTGTCTGTATCTGTTCACCTATCTGGGTTGGTTCTTCGTCAAGGGCACCAACATGCTGGATAACGTGCCGGCAAACTACCTGTTTGGCATTCCGCCCACCGCCTTTGGGCCGATTGGCGCGCTGCTGAACTTTGTGGTGGCCTATGTCGTGTCGAGCATGACCAAAGAACCCCCGCAGGAAGTACAGGATCTGGTTGAATCCATCCGTGTTCCCCGCGGCGCAGGGGCTGCAACGGGCCACTAATGGCCCAAGGCGCGGCGCCCTGCGGCACTGCGCCAGTTGAAATCCTGTCCCGCCCGGGCAAGCCTTGGGCGGGACAATTTTTTCTAGGGCTTAAATGATGCCACTTTCTGATGATCAGTTGCTGCTGTTTTTACGCTCGGTGCATCCCTACGATACGCTGAGCGCGGAAAAACTGGCGCAATTGGCCGAACAAATTCAACAACAGACCACCGCCCCCAGTTTGCTGCTGATGCTGCCCGCCGCCGCGTTTCAAGCGCTGATTCATGCGCAACCTCCTATCAAACGGTTCTTTTCGCGCGGCCAAACGGCGCGCACCCGCCAAGACAGCAGCGCTGGCACAAATACGCTGGCCACGGTGCGGGTTGATCAATTGATGGCGCGCAACCCGCAAACCTGTGCCCCCAGCGACACGGTGCAAAGCGCCGCACAGCGCATGCATGCAGCGCGCATTTCGTCGCTATGTGTGGAAGAGAACGGGCAGCTATGCGGCATTGTCACGCTGCGCGATCTATCGGGAAAGGTTGTGGCCAAGGCCCTGCCCGGCACCACCCCGGTGGCCGAGGTGATGACGTCGAACCCCCTGCACCTGCCCGCACAGGCCATCGGCTCGGATGTGCTGCACGCGATGATGGAGCATCGCATCGGCCATATCCCGATTGTCCAAGATGGCCAATTGGTGGGCATAGTGACCCAAACAGACCTTACCCGCCACCAAGCGCTGTCATCGGCGGAACTGGTGGGCGACATCGCCAAAGCAGACACAGCCAGTGCCATGGCGGCAGCAACCGCCCGCATTCCCGCCCTTTTGGCGCAGTTGGTGGCCGGTGGCAGCCCGCATCAGGTGGTGACGCGCCTGATCACCGATATCGCCGATACCGCAACGCGGCGCTTGTTAACCTTGGCCGAGGCCCAGCTGGGCCCACCGCCTGTGCCCTATCTGTGGCTGGCCTGCGGATCACAGGGGCGCCAAGAGCAAACCGGCGTCAGCGACCAAGACAATTGCCTGTTGCTGGATGATGCTGCCACCCCGGAAAT
>RFQY01000280.1 GCA_009924775.1 Paracoccaceae bacterium
TCCAGAACGCCAACCTCGGTCCAGAGGCGGATCATGGGGCACCCGGCAGCGGCGGCAGGGTCAGGCTGCCGTCGGGGTTGGTGAGAGCCCACCGGCTTGCGATGGCTGCGGCATCACATGCAGCCTTCGCGGCCTCGACACTCGCAAAGTCGCGGCCATAGTGGCCCGCATCCCGGCTGGTGCTGTTGGGAAACCACGTCAGGATCTCCCACTCTATCCCGGAGCAGTTTGTAGGCCCTACGGCGGCAGTCACCTTGTCCATGCCTCGCCACCCGTCACGCCGCCACGTCACGCCCTGCTGCCACCAATGGCCCATAACACCGACCACGCCAACACTTCCGCGCTATCCTCGGTGCCCATGTCGTAGCCGTGCTCCCTTAGCCACAGCCGCGCGTGAAAGCGGCCGGTGGGGTCGGAGGTGTCGAGACAGAGCGAGCGGAATGTGTAGTTGTAGGACTCCACCCTACAATCCCGCTCTACGCTACACCGCACACCGATGCCCTCCACAACGGACACCACCACCGACCGCTCCCCGTCGCTGGGGTCAATGAGGGGACTGCACCGCCGCAACAGCCCAGGAATATCGCCTGTAAGCTCCATCATTGTCCACCCCCCGTGAGCCACCACATCCCGATCCACCCCAACACCATCGCCACCGCCATCAGTCCCGCCAGCCCGGCCAGCGCCGCCACATCGGGCCACAGCGCCGCCCATGCCGCCCGGAACAGCAGCGCCGGGTAGGGGGTGCTCTGCGGCGTCTGTGCCGTCGCGAGTTGTTCCGGCGTGGGCGGGATGTACTCTGCCCGCATCGGCTGGACGGGTGCCGCGTGTAGCGCATCGGCAAAGCCCTTGTGGATGGTCAGCTTCTCCACCGCCGCCACGGGGTCAACGCCCGTCGCCCCGATGCTGGTGTCGTTGCCGATCCATCCGTGCGCCCATGCGCTGCCGTCTGCCTCCACCTCCACATGGACGGCGACCGAGCCGCACCCACCGACCCACCGGTGCTATCCATCGGACACCCCCAACAACACCCCGAGAGCGCCATGCAGCCGCACCAGTTGCTCGCGCATCCGCTCCACCGTCGCCCGGTCGCCGGTGCCGACCTCGACCACGGCGAGCGGCCCAAGCTGCACCTCTACGCGCAGATTCTCCGCCCGCCGCCCATGCTCCTCCACCGCCACATACATCATCGGCGTCGCCAGTTGCAGCCCGTTGGCGCAAGGCACCAGCGTCACGCCGGGCAGCAGCGCGCGGCAGGTTTCGGCCAGCTCTTTCAATCGTTCCTGTTCCATTCCGACCTCCTCCCCCACTGCTATCCCACCTCCCCGAAACGCGCACCATATTTTTTCTGCAAAAATCCGGTTGCCTGTCCGAGCGGGGTAGCTTAGGCTGGAGGGGGAGGCAAGAATGGACTTCTTTCTGGACAACAGCGCCGCGCTGATCGCGGCATCCGAAGCCCGGCACGCGGGCGGGAGCTACGAACTGTCCGATGCACACGCAGCCTGGCGACGCGCATCGGACGACTACGCCGCGCAGAAATCGGCGTACAAGGCGGACCCCACCAGCATCGAGGGTGAGCGCCTGGACTTCGCGCTCCGCCGCTACCACATTGCGCAGCGCGCCCTTGCGGCGCTTGGGGGTGAGGTATGACACACACCGAAGCCCTGGACATCGTCCGCGCCGCCTTCCCACGCTTGCGCATTTCCGACGTGGACCGCATCGGTTTTATGTTTGGGAACTCCGTAAGACTGAAGAAGGGCAAGGCGACCATCATCATCGGGCTCAAAGGCAGCATGGCGATGTGCGCCGCAGAGGTGAGCGTGGGCGGAGTGGAGTACCACCTGACCCCCTACACCCATGAGGGCTACGAGCCCTCCACCTTCGCCGCCCGCGTAGGGCGGCTGGCCACGGCTATCGACGCCCTGGCGGCGTTGCGGGGTGCCAAATGAGCGCGCCCGAGCCCACAGCCAACTTCTACCCACGCGGCGAATTCCGGCTTCCGGTCGCCATGAACGCCCGCACCTTCGGGGTACACAGCGCGCTGCTGATCCGGCTCGCCGATGGTCGGATCAAGATGCGCCCCTATGAGGTCCGCACCAGTCTGGAGCTGCTGATCCAATCCGGCGACGCGCTTCTGGCCGCCAACTGCGGCTGCCTGATTTACGACGCCCTGGAATCGCTGACCATCGCAACCGGCCCCGAAGCAGACATGATCCGCGCCGCTCTCCCGGCAGCGTGGCACACCTTCTACGCCGCCAACCGCCCGCACATCGCGGGAAGCCGGGGGTACCGTGAGTGACGCCGAAATCACCCGAGCCGTCCGCCGTCTCTGCGCTCTCGCCTCCACCGGCCGCGCAGCTATCGCGCCTGCATGGTGGGGCGGGCTGCCGCCGTTTCCGCCAAATCCTGACCTCAAATAACTCCCTTTCCCGCCCCGGAGACGCCCATAGTGGGCCTTGACGGGGCATAACCGGCCGAAAGGCCATTCG
>RFQY01000029.1 GCA_009924775.1 Paracoccaceae bacterium
CTAGCTGGTGCCCAGTGTCAAAAATTCCAGCGCCGCGCCGCTGGGCTCGTCTTGGCTTTGGCGCACGGCATGGGTGTGCAAGAACTGATAGCGCGAATCTGGGTCGATCAAAACGATATCGGCTGCAATCTTGATCCAGCCATCGGCAATGGTGCGGTCCAGCGCTGTCCAAATATGTCCGCCAGTGGCGCGAAAGGCCAAATGCGCGGTTTCTGACAGGGCGTCGGCCACCTCGTAGCTGGCGCTGCCAATGCTAAGGCGGGCAAAGGCCGGGCCTGCATTGCAACTGCGCCCGTGAAATGCGGCCCGGGTTGAGTCCGTCTCAAACACACTAGCCGGAAGGCTACGCATGCCCAGCCTTGGCGAAGGCGCGGGTAAAACCGCTGGTGCATCGACTGCCCCGCAGGGGGGCTCAAGCGCGGCGCCAGTCGGCGCTGTTGATGCAGTCGAACAGCGACAGGCGATGTCAGTGCAGCTGGCAGAAAGCTTGGCCGAAAAGGGCCCGCATTTCGATGTCGAGCGGGTAGATCGTATCAAGCAAGCCGTGGCCGAAGGGCGCTACCCCATCGACCCGCAGCGCATTGCCGATAGTATTTTTCAAGATTACGCAGCACTGTCTAGGTAAGGCCGCTTAGAATGATGAATGAACAGATGATCCTTGCTGTAATGGCTGTGGGGCTGGTGGTGTTTTTGCTGGCACTGGCGGCACATTTTCGCGGCCTGCGCCGCCGGATCGAGGCCAAAACAAAGATGCCTTTGCTAAGCGGTGCCCAAATCGAAGAGCTGGCCAGCCAGATCTCGCAGAAAATGGGGGCAACAGCCGGTGCAAATTTGGCCACTATCGCCAGCGATGATAGTCGTGTAAAATGCGGCTATAGATGCCTTTAAGCTGGGTCACTTGGGCGGCGGGCACGCGTTCGTCTACTTGGTGCATGAAATGGCCCACCAGCCCGAATTCTACCACCGGGCAATGCGCTTTGACAAACCGCGCATCCGATGTGCCGCCGGTGGTGGATAATTCGGGCGTCAGGCCGGTTTCGGCCTGCACCGCCTTGGCCACCAAATCCGACAGCGGGCCGGGCGGTGTTAAAAACGCCTCGCCCGAGACCCGCGTTTGCACGGCAATGTCCACGCCAAATTCTGCCGCCACTTTCTGCGCCTCGTCTTGTAGCCATGTGCCAAGGCTGGCGCCGCTGTGCAGGTCGTTGAAACGAATGTTCAGCGTGGCCTTGCATTTGGCGGGGATCACATTGGTGGCGGGGTTGCCGGTGTCGATCGTGACAACGGCCAGCGTCGAGGCGTCGAAATGCGCGGTGCCCTGATCCAGCTGATGGCTGGAAAGACGATCCATCAGGCGCGCCATGGCGGGCAGCGGGTTGCGTGCACGGTGCGGATAGGCCGAATGCCCCTGTACCCCGGTGACGGTGACATGCGCATTCATCGAACCGCGCCGCCCAATTTTCATCATATCGCCCAAGGTTTCAGGGCAGGTCGGTTCGCCCACCAGACAGACCGACATTTGCTCGCCCTCGGTTTGCATATAGTCCAGCAGCGCGGTGGTGCCGTCGGTGGCATCGCCCTCTTCATCGCCGGTGATGGCCAAGATAATGGCGCCATCAGGTGGCGAGTTGCGCACAAAATCGATCGCCGCTGCCACAAAAGCGGCCACGCCCGATTTCATATCGGTGGCGCCACGGCCCCAGATAACACCATCTTCCAGATGGCCCGAAAACGGCGGGTGGGTCCATGCCGCCTCGTCGCCCACGGGCACCACATCGGTATGGCCGTTAAAGCCAAAACTGCGCGCATGCCCCTTTTGCCCCCATCTGGCAAATAAATTGGCCACCCCCCCACGGTCGACGCGGGTGCAGTGAAACCCAGCCCCTTCCAGCATGGTTTGCAGCAGCACCAAGGCGCCGCCTTCTATGGGTGTAACGCTGGCGCAGCGGATCAGCTGGGCCGTCAGGGTGGCGGCATCGACAGGGGTTTGCTGGGGGGTGGTCATGCTCGGCTCCGATATATGGGGCGCGTGGCAGGCGCCGGTGATGTGCCTTTGCTAGCGCGGAATGAGGGGCGGCGCAAATGTGGCGAAAATGGCGCAGGAAATATGCGAAAGAATATGATTAACACTCAAAAGAATGGAATCTTGCGGTTGTGGGGCTAAGCTGGGGCCAACAACAACCCCGGGCAGGGATAGGCGGTGCAGACCTGAAAAATCAGGCGCGGCGCAACAGGCAAAAAATGGGCAAACAGGCACAGTACTGGCCAGTCTACAGCGTTGTTTGGCAGCGCCTCTTTGGGGTGGTGTGATGGTGTGGATTGCTTTGGCCGACCGGCGCAGTGCGCGGTTTTCGAAAATCGGCTTGGGGGCACAGGTCGGGCGGGCAGCCACTGCGGCCCTGCCCGACGCGGCGCCAATGCTGCGCGGCTCGATTGTGGCCGAGGGGCAGGTGACCACGGGCGACCGGCCCGCGCATTTGTTGGCGGGCAAGGGGCCGCGTTTTCAGCTGTAGCTGCAGGTGCTGCCCAGAGGTGCGGGGGTGCTGGTGCTGGCCATTGGCGGGGTGTTGCGCCATGTGATTGTGCCGCTCGAGGGGGTGCGCCCCGGCGATACCGTGCGCCTGACCTATTCATGGGATTGTGCGCTTGGCTGGGGCCGGTTGGCCGCAGAAACGCCGATGAGCGATTTGCAGGCCATGGCGCGCGTGCCGCAGCCACAGCCCGTGACGCTAGAGCAGTTGCACCAATGCATCTGTGGCCCAACCAGTGCCGAGCGTGACAGTCATTTGAATTTTGTCGCCCTGTCTTGCGGGATCGAGCCATTGGGCCCGATGCCCTGCTTAACGGCACATGTGCCGGTGGAAACCGCCTTTGGCCCGCGCCCTGCCAGCGCCATTCGGCGGGGGGATCTTTTGCGCTGCCTTTCGGGTGGCTTGGTGCCGGTGCTGCAGGTGTTGCGCCGCACGGTGCCCGCGCGCGGGCTTTGGCGCCCGGTGCAGCTGCGCAGCCCATATTTGGGGTTGCAGCAAGATGTTTTTGTTTCGCCCAGCCAGCGTTTGGTGGTGGGTGGATCCGAGGTGGAATACCTGCTTGGCCGCGAACATGTGGCGCTGGTGGCGCAAGATCTGTTGGGGGGCAGCGTGGCCCTGCGCGCAGAAGGCGGGCAAAGCGTGCCCTATTTTGGGTTTGTTTTGCCCGAGGCGCAAGCGGTTATCGTGGCAGGCGTGCCGATGCAAAGCGTCAATATCGGGCGTATCCGGCGCAAACCGCCGGCCTTGCGTGCCAGCCTTTTGGCTGGGCTCAATCGCGCGCATCTGCCCGAACACGCGCCTTCACCCTACCCGTTGCTGAATGCATTCTAAGCCACAACATTGGCCGCGCAACGCGGGCCCTAAGGCGCGCTGCTGGCTTAATCTTTGTCGAAAAACGGTGTTATCTGGGCCACGACCACGGAATTTTCTTGCAAGGCCCGCTCCATCAGCGCGCGCTCTTCTGCGTCGATCTCGTGGTCTTGTGCCTCGCGCTCGGCCAGCGAGCCGTAGCCGGTGACATCCAAGGGCGCCATATCGGCCTGTTTCAGGATGGCCACCGTTTCGCGCACGGCCTCGGCCTCGTCTACGCCGCTGGCATAGCACAGCAAGGCAGCACCGGTGCTGTTTTCGGGCAGGCCATCATCGGCCTTGCGGCCGACCTGAACCAAAAGAGTGTAAACTTGATGCTGGCGTGAGGGTTTTGTCATGGCGCGCCCAATGGCGGGCGGGGGGGTGAAAGTCAAGGGTGCATAGCTAGGCCATGCTGGCATTTGCGTGCAAGCTGGCCAACTGCTCTTTGCAATGGGCCACCATGAATTCGGTGAACAGCTGCACTTTCTGATCGCGGAACTTGCGGCTGGGGGTCAGGCATACCAACTGGGTGGCCAAGGGCGGCGTGTCGGTGGCCACAGGCACCAAGGCCCCGCTGCGCAAATGATCTGCCACTTCGAAGACGGGTTTCAGCACAATGCCCGCCCCCGCCAGCGCCCATGCGGTTAAAACATCGCCATCGTCGCTTTCCAGCGGGCCGGTGATTTCAAATTTCTTGGCGCCGCTGCTGGTTTGCAGCGTCCATTGAAATTCGCGCGCCCCGGGGAAACGCAGGTTTAGGCAATCGTGGCGCTCAGCCACCAAGGCGGCACCGTCGGCTGGCATGCCCCGCTGTTGCACATAGCTGGGGGCGGCGCATAAAACCCTTGGGCAATCGGCAATCACCCGAATTTTCAGGTCACTATCGGCCAAGGGGCCAAGATGAAAGGCCAGATCCAGCCCTTCGCCTGTGACGTCAATCGCCCGGTCAGACAGGCGTAGGCGGATGTCGATTTGCGGGTAAAGCGCCTTAAAGGCGGGCACGGCCGTGGCAATAAAACGCCGTCCAACGCCCAGCGGTGCGGCCACAAACAGCGTGCCACGGGGGCTTTGGCTGGCCTCCATCACCACCGCTTCGGCGGCGTCGATCGCCTCGAGAATGCGGCAGGCGCCTTCGTAAAACAGCCGCCCATGTTCCGTGGGGCGCAGCGCGCGGGTTGTGCGGTTAAACAGCCGCACGCCCAGATGCTTTTCCAAATCAGCCACCCGCGCCGAGGCAACCGCGGGCGAGGTGCGCTGATCGCGGGCAGCCGCGCTCATGCTGCCCAATTCATAGACACGCACGAACATTCTGATGTTGTTTACATAGGCCATTATCAGGAATTCATTGAAACTGTTCCGCCCATTGGCAGGATTAACAAATAAATTGCCGCTAAGATAGCCTGTTGAACAACACAGAGAGGGAGAGACAGATGTTTGATCTGGCCGTTATCGGGGCTTGGGCCGAATTTGCCATTCGGTGGTTGCATGTGATCACGGCCATTGCTTGGATCGGGTCGTCTTTCTATTTCATCGCGCTGGATCTGGGCCTGCACCGCGACCGCAATTTGGCCACGGGTGCCGATGGCGAGGAATGGCAGGTGCATGGGGGCGGGTTTTACCACATTCAGAAATATCTAGTTGCCCCGGCCAATATGCCCGACGGGCTGGTGTGGTTTAAATGGGAAAGCTATGCCACGTGGCTATCGGGCTTTGCGCTGTTGGCGGTGGTCTATTATCTGGGCGCCGAATTTTATCTTGTCGATCCTGCGGTGATGGATTTGTCGGTGCCCGCGGCCATTGCCATTTCGATGGCGTCGCTGGCCTTTGGCTGGATCGTTTACAACACGCTGTGCAAGATCTTTGTTGAGGCCAACCAAACCCTGCTGATGGTGGCGCTTTTTGGCGTGCTGGTGGGCATGAGCTATTTCTACACCAGCGTGTTTTCTGGGCGCGCGGCCTTGCTGCATCTGGGGGCGTTTACCGCAACGATCATGTCGGCCAATGTGTTCATGATCATCATTCCCAACCAAAAAATCGTTGTGGCCGATCTGATCGCGGGGCGCAAACCCAACCCGCAATTTGGCAAAATCGCCAAACAGCGCAGCACGCATAACAACTATCTAACCCTGCCTGTGATCTTTTTGATGCTGTCCAACCACTATCCCTTGGCCTTTGCCAGCCAATGGAACTGGGTGATTGCTGCGTTGGTGTTTTTGATGGGCGTGACCATTCGGCATTTTTTCAACAGCCAGCACGCCCGCCGCGGCACCCCTTGGTGGACATGGGCGGCCACGGCCATCATTTTCGTGCTGATCATGTGGCTGTCTACCGCGCCGATGTGGCGCGATCAGCCCCAGCAGGCAGCCCATGGCGCCGCGCTGCGTTTTGCGCAGGCCGAGGGGTTTGATGCCGCGCGCGATATCGTGTTGGGGCGCTGTTCTATGTGCCATGCCGCCGAACCCGGCTGGGAGGGGCTGCACTGGGCGCCCAAAGGCGTGGTGCTGGAAACCGACCACCAAATCGCCAGCCATGCCCGCGCAATTTATTTGCAAGCGGGGATCAGCCACGCAATGCCGCCTGCCAACCTGTCGTTTATCGAACCACAAGAGCGCGCGCAGATCGTGGCTTGGTATCGCAATGCCACCGGGGCTGGCGCGCCTGTGGTGCAATAATTCCCTCGCCGGCGGCATGGTTTCGCGCTAAGGCCCCGGCATGGACAGCGATTTCGAGATCTTTTTGGTGGCCCCCCCGGGGCTAGAGCCGGTTTTGGCCGACGAGGCGCGCGCCGCGGGCTTTGCCATGCCGACGGTGCAGCCCGGCGGTGTGGCCACGCAGGGCGGCTGGCCCGAGGTATGGCGTGCAAACCTATGCCTGCGCGGGGCAACCCGCGTTTTGGTGCGTTTGGGGGCGTTTCGCGCCTTTCATCTGGCCCAGCTGGACAAACGCGCGCGCAAATTCCCATGGGCCGATGTGCTGCGCCCCGATGTGGCGGTGCGGGTCGAGGTGAGCACCTCGAAGAAATCGAAAATCTATCACGCAGGCGCCGCTGCACAACGGATTGAACGGGCCATAACCGAAACCTTGGGGGCCCCTATTGCCGCTGATGCGCCGGTTACGCTGAAAGTGCGTATAGACGATAATTTGGTCACCATCTCGGTGGATAGCTCGGGCGATAGCCTGCACAAGCGCGGCCACAAACAGGCCATGGGCAAGGCCCCCATGCGCGAGACGCTGGCCTCGGTGTTCTTGCGGCAATTGGGCTTTGATGGCAGCCAAACGGTGGTTGACCCGATGTGTGGCTCGGGGACATTCCCGATCGAGGCGGCAGAACAGGCGCTGGGCCTATACCCCGGGCGCGCGCGGGGGTTTTCATTTCAGCATTTGGCCGGGTTTGATGCCGTGGCATGGCAGGCGTTGCTGGCGGGGGCGCCACAGCCAAAGCCACAGCCACAGCTGCGCTTTTTCGGATATGACCGTGATGCTGGTGCGGTGCGGATGGCCCAGGAAAATGCACAGCGCGCCGGTGTGGCGGATAGCACAAGCTTTGTCTGCCAGCCGCTTAGCGCGCTTTTGCCCCCGCCCGATACGGCGCCGGGTATTGTGGTGATCAACCCGCCCTATGGCGATAGGATCGGCAATAAAAAGCTGCTTTTTGGGCTTTATGGCGCCATCGGCACGGTGCTGGGCCAGCATTTTGCGGGCTGGCGGCTGGGCATCATCACCACTGATGGGGGGCTGGCGCGGGCCACGGGGTTGGATTTGCAGGCCGGTCCGCCAGTGCCCCATGGTGGGCTGAAAGTGCGGCTTTACCAAGCCGATTTATAGCACCCTGCCCGCGCATGAAGCGGTGGCAGAATCGCCCGTGCCTGTGCTAGCTGTTGTGGTATGAACACTGCAGCCCCCAACATACGCCCCATCATTCGCCAGCTAGACGAGGCTGCGATCAACCGTATCGCTGCGGGCGAGGTGGTTGAACGCCCGGCCTCTGCGGTGAAAGAGCTGGTTGAAAACGCCATCGATGCGGGGGCCGGCCGGGTGGATGTTACCATCAGCGATGGCGGGAAAACCCTGATCCGCGTGGTCGATGATGGCTGCGGCATGACCGAGGCTGAATTGCCGCTGGCCCTGTCGCGCCATGCCACATCGAAAATTGATGGCAGCGATTTGCTCAATATCTCGACCTTTGGTTTTCGCGGCGAGGCGCTGCCCAGCCTAGGCGCAGTGGGGCGGCTAACCATCACCAGCCGGGCAGCGGGGCACGAGGCGGCGCAGATCACCGTGGCGGGCGGCCATCTGGGCCCGGTGAAACCTGCAGGCCTCAGCGGGGGCACGGTGGTAGAGCTGCGCGATTTGTTTTACGCCACGCCCGCGCGGCTGAAATTTATGCGCACCGATCGCGCCGAAACGCAGGCCGTGACCGATACGATCAAGCGCCTTGCCATGGCCGAGCCCTTTATCAGCTTTACCCTGACCGAGGCCAGCGACGGCGCCAGCCGGCAATTGTTTCGCGCCGATGCCGAAAGCGGCGATTTGTTCGATGCGTTGCATGGCCGTTTGGCGCAGGTTTTGGGCCATGATTTTGCCGAAAACGCCCTGCCCATAGATGCCACCCGCGATGGCCTGCATTTGCGCGGCTATGCGGCGCTGCCCACCTATTCGCGCGGCGCGGCTGTGGCGCAGTTTTTGTTCGTCAATGGCCGGCCTGTGCGCGACAAAATGCTGTTGGGCGCCCTGCGCGCGGCTTATTTCGATTTTCTCAGCCGCGATCGCCACCCCGTGGCGGCCTTGTTTGTGGATTGCGATCCGCAATTGGTGGATGTCAACGTGCACCCGGCCAAATCCGAGGTGCGCTTTCGCGATCCGGGGTTGGTGCGCGGCTTGATCATCAGCGCCCTGCGCCATGCCTTGGCCGAGGCGGGGCATCGTGCCTCTAGCACGGTGGCGGGGGCCACGTTGGGGGCCATGCGCCCCGAAGGTTCAGGCGCAGCCCAAGGCCCGGTGGCGCACGTCTACCAGATGGACCGGCCCGGCGCTGGCGCCCTGCGCAGCGCCTATAGCGCCCAAGCGCCAATGCCTGCCGCGCCACCCTTGCAGACCGGGTTTGCCGAAACCATGGGCGCCTTTAGCGGCAGGGTTGATGCAAACACCGCGGCCGCTGGCACCCCAGAGGCGGCCCATGACGAGGGCCTGCCCTTGGGGGCGGCGCGGGCGCAGGTGCATGAAAACTATATCATCGCGCAAACCAATACGGGCATTGTGATCGTCGATCAGCATGCCGCGCACGAGCGTTTGGTCTACGAAAAGCTTAAACGCCAAATGGCCGAAAATGGCGTGGCCAGCCAAGCGCTGTTGATCCCCGAAATCGTTGAATTGCAGGCGCCCGACTGTGCCAGCTTGCTAGAGATCGCCCCGCAGTTGGAAAAGCTGGGTTTGCACATCGAACCGTTTGGTGCGGGGGCCATTGCCGTGCGCGAAACGCCCGCATTGCTGGGGCAGGTCAACGCCCGGGCCATGGTGATGGACATTCTGGACGAGCTGGCCGATCAGGGGGACAGTTTAGCCGTGCAAGCGCGGCTAGAGGCGATACTAAGCCGGGTGGCGTGCCATGGCTCTATCCGGTCGGGGCGGCGCATGCGGGCCGAAGAAATGAACGCGTTGCTGCGCGAAATGGAACAAACGCCGCATTCTGGGCAATGCAACCACGGCCGCCCCACCTATGTTGAACTGCGGCTGAGCGATATTGAAAGGCTGTTTGGGCGCACATGATACAAATTGGCACGCATGTTATCTTGCTCAGCGACCCGCTGTTTTGGCTGGGGCTTGTTGGTTTAGGCGTGGTGGTGCTGATTTTGGTGCTGTTGGTTATGGCGGTGCGGGCAGCGGGGCGCAGCGCGCAGATGGCCGCGCCTTTGGCGGCGCAGTTGGGGCAGCTGGGGCAGCGGGTGCAATCGCTGTCGGATGGCCAGCAGCAATTGGCCGGCGGGCTGACGCATGTCTCGGATGCGCAGGCGGCGGCGCAAACCCATATGCTGCAGCTGATGGAGCGGCGGTTGGCGCAGGTAAGCGAGGCGATGACCGAAAACCTGCAAGGATCGGCCCGGCGCACGGCGCATTCGCTGGGTGAATTGCAGCAGCGTTTGCAGGTGATCGACAAGGCGCAGGAAAACATCACCAAGCTGTCGGGCGATGTGCTGTCTTTGCAAGATATCTTGTCAAACAAACAAACCCGCGGCGCCTTTGGCGAAATTCAGCTGCGCGATATCGTGGGCAAGGCGATGCCCAGCGACAGTTTCACTTGGCAGGCCACGCTGTCAAACGGGAAGCGGGCCGATTGTTTGATACATCTGCCAAACCCGCCCGGCCCCATCGTGATTGACAGCAAATTCCCGCTCGAGGCCTACGAGGCGCTGGTCAACGCCCAAACGCCAGACCAGCTGGCGCGCGCGGCACAGTTGATGCGGCAGGCGGTGCGCAGCCATATCAAGGCGATATCGGAAAAATATATCCTTGATGGTGAAACCGCCGATGGCGCGCTGATGTTTTTACCATCCGAGGCGGTTTATGCCGAATTGCACGCGCGTTTCCCCGAACTGGTGCGCGAAGGCTTTGCCGCCCGGGTATGGATCGTGTCGCCCACAACCTGCATGGCCACGCTGAACACCATGCGCGCGATTTTGAAAGATGCCCGCATGCGCGAGCAAGCCGGCGCCATTCGCCGCGAATTGGGGCTGCTGTTTGGCGATGTTGAAAGGCTGGGCGCGCGGGTGGAAAACCTAGACCGGCATTTCTCGCAGGCGGCCAAAGATATTTCTGAAATCAAGATCAGCGCCGACAAGGCCGGGCGCCGGGCACGCAGGCTGGATAATTTCGATTTCGAGGAATTGGCCCCCGAAACCGAGCCTGCCGTCGTGCCGATCGAGGCGCCAAAGCCCTAAGAGGTGCTTAAAACCGCCGGGGATCGGCGGGGTAGGTGCCCAAAATCTTCATCTCAGAGGTGAAATACCCCAGCTCGTCCAGCGCCAGCTGTACATTGGCATCATCGGGGTGGCCCTCGATATCGGCATAAAACTGCGTCGCAGTGAACGAACCGCCCACCATATAGCTTTCCAGCTTTGTCATGTTCACGCCGTTGGTGGCAAAGCCGCCCATCGCCTTGTACAGCGCTGCGGGGATGTTGCGCACCTGAAAGACAAAAGTGGTCATCATATGGTCTGAGCGGCGGGCGCGGTTCATCTGCGGTGCCATCAGCAAAAACCGGGTGGTGTTGTGGCCGTGGTCTTCGATGTCGCGGGCCAACACATCCAGCCCGTAGATTTGCGCCGCCAATTCCGAGGCCAAAACCCCCTCGCCCTTGGTGCGGTGCTGGGCCAGCTCTTCGGCGGCACCGGCGCTGTCGGCGGCGGCTTCGGCGGCGATTCCATGGGCCTTGAGAAATGTTTTGGCTTGCGGAATAAGCACCAAATGCGCGCGCACCTTGGCAATATCGGCCAATGTGCTGCCGGGCAGGCCCATCAGGGCAATGCGCACGCGCACGAAAACCTCGTCCATAATGTATAGGCCCGATTGCGGCAAAAGGCGGTGAATATCGGCCACCCGCCCATAGGTAGAATTTTCAACAGGCAGCATCGCCATATCGGCGCGGCCATCGCGCACAGCGTCGATGACCTCTTCGAATGTGTCGCAGGGAAGCGGCTGCATATCGGGGCGCGAGAGGGCGCAAGCCTCGTGGCCGTAGGCGCCCAAAACCCCCTGAAAAGCGATGCAATTGGTCTTTGTCATGTCAAATCCATCGAAAAATGGCCCAAATGGGCGTTTGGTCGCGGTAAGTATACCTTGCGCCGGGCAAGGGGAAGCATATAGATACCCGGCGACAGACACGAACAAAACGGGCGAACCATGTTTGACACGATGACCATTACCAAAGCTGGCGGCGCGCTATGTGGTGCCTTGCTTGTGTTTCTGCTGGGCAATTTGGCTGCCGAAAGCCTGTACCATGTTGGCACTGCCGGCCATGGTGACGAAGAGCATGCTGCAGGCTACGTGATCGAAGTAGAAGCCAGCGGCGGCGAAGCCAAAGAAGAAGTGGTTGTTGACGTGGCAGCCATTCTGGCCGCAGGCGATGTTGCCAGCGGCGCAAAAGTATTCTCGAAATGCAAAGCCTGCCACAAGCTGGAAAAAGGCGCCAATGCAACAGGCCCGTACCTGTATGGGGTTGTGGGCCGCGCGGTTGATGCCGCCGAGGGCTATGGCTACTCTGGCGCGCTGGAGCAGGCCGCAGATGTGTGGACGCCAGAAAACCTGTATGCATTCTTGGAAGATCCCCGCGGCTATGCCCCCGGCAACAAAATGTCCTTCTCGGGCCTGAAAAAGCCCGAAGACCGCGCCGACCTGATCGCGTATCTGGACAGCCTGGACAATTAAGAACAGCGCATGGCACGCCCACGCGGCGGCGCCTGCTTTGATAGGCCGTGCCCTTGCGGGTGCGGCCTTTTTTGCGCTGATCACGTTTTCTTAAATTGAACGTGGCCCCGTGCGGCAATTACGTTAAGTCTGACATAGCAGAAGAAAAACACGCAGCAGCAGGAGTGACAGCATGGTATCGAACAGGCTGGTTTTTACGGCACAGCACCCCCGCATTTTTGCACCGCTCTGGGCGTTTATGCGCGTATGCTTGTTTTTGCTTTGCACCTATCCCTTGGCCGCCACGCCCCTGCACGCCGAAGAAAAGATAGTGCGCGCGCATGGGCTGTCGGCCTTTGGCGAGCTGAAATACCCCGAAGGATTTGCGCATTTCGATTATGTAAACCCGGCAGCGCCCAAAGGTGGCATGTTTTCCACATGGGCCTTTGGCACCTTTGACAGCCTGTCGCCCTATATTTTGAAAGGCAACCCCGCCGCCGGTTCCACGGTGTTTTTCGATAGTCTGATGACCGCCACGCTGGACGAGCCAGACGCCATGTATGGGCTGGTGGCCCATAGCGTGGAATACCCCGAAAGCCGCGAATGGGTGATCTTTCACATGCGCCCCGAGGCGCGGTTTTGGGATGGTACGCCGCTGACGGCGCAGGATGTGGTGTTTTCCGTCGATATCCTGCGCGAAAAAGGCCAGCCCGTGTATAAGGTGATTTTGAAAGATTTCCAAAACGTCGAGGCGCTGGATGATCACACGGTGAAATTCACCTTTGACCCAGATGGCCCTTTGCGCGAATTGCCGATGACCGCCGCAGGCCTGCCGATCTTTTCGCGCGCCTACTACGCCACGCGCGATTTTGCCGAATCAACGCTAGAGGCGCCCATGGGATCTGGGCCCTATATGCTGGACGAGGTGATTTCAGGTTCCAGCGTAACCTACCGGCGCAACCCCGATTATTGGGCCAAAGATTTGAATGTTGTGGTGGGGCATAACAATTTCGATCTGCTTAAAATCGAATATTTCGCCGATTACACCACCGCGTTCGAGGCTTTCAAAGCCGGGGCCTATTCCTTCCGCGAGGAATTCATGTCGCTGATCTGGGCCACCGGCTATGATTTCCCGGCTGTTGAAAAAGGTTGGGTCAAGGTGGAAACCTTGGCCGATGGCCGCCCGGCTGGCACCCAAGGCTGGTGGTTCAACCTGCGCCGCCCAGTGTTTCAAGACCCCCGCGTGCGCGAGGCCATTGGCATGGCGTTCAATTTCGAATGGTCAAACGAAAGCCTGTTTTATGGGCTTTATTCGCGCACCGATAGTTTTTGGGAAAACTCGGCCATGCAGGCCGAAGGCATGCCCAGCCAGGCAGAATTAGCCCTGCTGGACCCGCTGCGCGCTGATCTGCCCGAGGCGGTTTTCACCCAAGAGGCATGGGTGCCTGCCGTGTCTGCGCCCGATCGCGTGGCAGACCGGCGCACCCTGCGCCAAGCGGGCAAGCTGTTGGACGAGGCAGGCTGGGTTGTTGGCGCAGATGGCATTCGCCAGAACGCGGCGGGCGAAAAACTGCAGGTCGAGTTTTTGAACGACAGCCCCAGTTTCGAGCGTATCGTGAACCCTTATGTTGAAAATCTGGGGCGGTTGGGCATTGCGGTAAAAACCGAACGTGTCGAAAACGCGCAGGCGCAAGAGCGCGAGAAGAAATTCGATTTCGACATCACCACGCGCCGCTATTCCATGTCGCAAACCCCGGGGGCGGAATTGCGGGCGATGTTTGGCTCGGAAACCGCAGGCGTAGAGGGGTCGAACAACATTGCCGGTGTGGCCAACCCTGCCGTTGATGCGCTGATCCGCCATATAGAGAACGCCACCAACCGCGACGAGCTGACCGTGGCGGTAAAGGCGCTGGACAGGGTGCTGCGCGCGCTGCATATCTGGGTGCCGCAATGGTACAAGCCCGTGCATAACATTGCCTATTTCGATATGTTCGAACGCCCCTATACCGACACCCCGCCGCCCAGATCGTTGGGGGAAAGTTCTATTTGGTGGTTCAACCCAGACAAAGCCCAGGCGCTGCGTGCCGCCGGCGCCTTGCGCTAGGGGCATCGGCAAATGGGCGCCTATATTCTTCGACGATTGCTGCTGATCGTGCCCACTTTGCTGGGGATCATGGTGATCAATTTCGCGCTGGTGCAATTTGTGCCGGGCGGCCCAATTGAACAGGTGCTGGCCCAAATGCAGGGCCAAGGCGATGTGTTCGAGGGCTTTGCCGGTGGCGGCGATGCGGGCATCGGGGGCAGTGCGGGGGGCGAAGATAGCGGCTATGCCGGTGCGCGTGGCCTGCCGCCCGAATTTATCGCCGAGCTAGAGCGCGAGTTCGGGTTTGATAAACCCCCGCTCGAGCGGTTTTTGACGATGATCTGGAACTATATGCGCCTTGATTTTGGCGAAAGCTATTTCCGTTCCATCTCGGTTATTGATCTGATCTTGGAAAAAATGCCGGTCAGCATCACGCTGGGCCTATGGTCGACGTTGATTGCCTATCTTGTGTCTATTCCGCTGGGCATTTCCAAGGCTGTGCGCGATGGCACCCCCTTTGACACATGGACAAGCGGGCTGATTATTGTGGCCTATGCGATACCGGGCTTTTTGTTTGCCATCTTGCTATTGGTCTTATTTGCGGGCGGGTCTTATCTGCAGATCTTCCCGCTGCGGGGCCTGACCAGCGACAATTGGCACGAATTGGGCCTTTGGGCAAAGATTGGCGATTATTTCTGGCATATCGCGCTGCCCGTCACCGCCTCGACCATTTCGGCATTTGCGACGCTGACGTTGCTGACCAAAAACAGCTTTCTGGATGAAATCAAAAAACACTATGTGATGACAGCCCGCGCCAAGGGCCTAAGCCCGCAGCAGGTGCTTTATGGCCATGTGTTCCGCAATGCCATGCTTATTGTGATTGCGGGATTTCCGGCGGTGTTTGTGGGGGTGTTTTTCGGCGGCTCGATCATCATTGAAACGATTTTCAGCCTTGATGGTCTGGGGCGATTGGGGTTCGAGGCAGCGGTGGCGCGCGATTACCCGGTGATTTTTGGCACGCTGTTCATTTTTGGCCTGATCGGCCTGTTGGTGGGGATATTGTCTGATTTGATGTATGTGCTGGTAGACCCGCGCATCGATTTTGAACGGCGCGAGGGTTAGGCATGGCGCTGTCCCCCCTGAACCAGCGCCGCTGGCGCAACTTTAAACAAAACCGCCGGGCCTATTGGTCGCTGATCTTGTTTTCGGTGCTGTTTGGGCTGTCGCTGTTTGCGGAATTTATCGCCAATGACAAACCGATACTGGTGCAATACCGCGGGCAATATTACGCGCCGGTGTTTAGCTTTTACCCCGAAACCACCTTTGGCGGCGATTTCGAAACCGAAGCCGCCTATCGCGACCCCGAGGTGCGTTGCCTGATCCGCAGCGGTGGCCAAGAGGCCTGTTTTGACGACCCAGACGGCATATTAGCAGAAATCGCGGCGGGCAGCTTTGGCGCTGATACGCCCGGGTTCCAGCCCGGTTGGCTGCTGTGGCCGCCCATTCCCTACAGCTTTAACACCACGGTAGACCGCCCCGGCGCCGCCCCTTTGGCACCCAATGGCCAAAACCTGTTGGGCACGGATGATACCAAGCGCGATGTGCTGGCGCGGGTGATTTATGGGTTCCGCTTGTCTATTTTGTTTACCCTTATCGTCACGGTCTGCGCCTCGGCTGTGGGCATTGTGGCGGGGGCGCTGCAGGGGTTTTTTGGTGGCTGGCTGGATTTGATTTTTCAGCGGATCATCGAGATTTGGTCTTCGACCCCGCAGCTTTATGTCATCATCATCCTTTTTGCCATTTTGGGGCGGGGCTTTTGGCTGTTGGTCTTTGTCACCGTCTTGTTTGGTTGGACGGCGCTGGTGGGCGTGGTGCGCGCCGAATTCTTGCGCGCACGTAACCTTGAATATGTGCGCGCGGCGCGGGCGCTGGGTGTGTCGAACCGGGTGATTATGTTCCGCCACATGTTGCCCAATGCCATGGTGGCCACTTTGACGATGCTGCCCTTTATCGTAACCGGCACAATCGGGCTGTTGGCCAGCCTTGATTTTCTGGGCTTTGGCCTGCCTTCGTCATCGCCCAGCTTGGGCGAGCTGACCTTGCAAGCCAAGCAAAACCTGCAGGCGCCATGGCTGGCCTTTACCGCCTTTGGCGTGTTTGCGGTGATGCTGTCGCTGCTGGTCTTTATCTTTGAGGGGGTGCGCGATGCGTTTGACCCCAGAAAGACGTTTCAATGAGCGTGCTAGAGGTGCAAAACCTGACCGTTGCGTTTCACCAAGATGGCCGCATGCACAGCGCGGTGCGCGGCGTCAGCTTTTCGGTGGACCGTGGTGAAACCGTGGCTTTGGTGGGCGAAAGCGGTTCGGGCAAATCGGTGACTGCCCTGTCAACGGTGGGGTTGTTGCCGCCTGCGGCGCAGGTGGGCGGCTTGGTCCGTTATGATGGCCAAGACATGGTGCAGGCCCCCGAAACCCTGCTGCGCAAGGTGCGGGGCAACGATATCAGCTTTATCTTCCAAGAGCCGATGACCAGCCTGAACCCGCTGCACACGATCGAAAAACAATTGCGCGAATCGATTCAGCTGCACCAAGGGCTGGATGCCAGCGCCGCGCGGCGGCGCTGTTTGGAATTGCTGGGCAAGGTGGGTATTCGCGACCCCGAAGACCGTTTGGGCGCCTACCCGCACGAATTATCGGGCGGGCAGCGCCAGCGGGTGATGATTGCCATGGCGCTGGCCAATACGCCTGCGTTGTTGATCGCGGACGAGCCCACCACCGCCTTGGACGTAACCATTCAAGCGCAGATCTTGGATTTGTTGGCCGATCTGAAAGCCAGCGAAAATATGGGGCTGTTGTTCATCACCCACGATCTGGGCATCGTGCGCCGCATCGCCGATAAGGTCTGCGTGATGAAAGATGGCCAGATTGTCGAAGCGGGACCAACGGCAGATATTTTCAACGCCCCCCAGCACCCCTATACACGCAGCTTGCTGGCCGCCCGGGCAGTGGGCCAGCCCGCCGCCGTGCCAGAGGCTGCGCAAACGGTGGTGGAAACCCGCGATCTGAAAGTGTGGTTTCCCATCCAAAAAGGGTTTTTGAAAAAAACCGTGGGCCATGTGAAGGCGGTGAACAGCGCCAGCCTGTCGGTGCGGGCGGGGGAAACGCTGGGCATTGTGGGCGAAAGCGGCTCGGGCAAAAGCACCTTGGCCATGGCGATCATGCGGCTGATCCGCTCGGAGGGGGAAATTACCTATAAGGGCCAAGATGTGCGCGCGTGGTCCACGAAAACCCTGCGCAGCCTGCGCCGCGAAATGCAGATCGTGTTTCAAGACCCGTTTGGCAGCCTAAGCCCGCGTATGACCTGCGAGCAGATCATCGCCGAAGGGCTGGGTGTGCATGGCGTGCCAGATGGCCGCCAGCCGCGCGATATGGTGGCCGAAATCATGCAAGAGGTTGGGCTGGACCCGGCCACTATGCACCGCTACCCGCACGAATTTTCTGGCGGCCAGCGCCAGCGCATTGCCATTGCCCGCGCGATGATTTTGCGCCCCAAACTGGTGGTGTTGGACGAACCCACCAGCGCGCTGGATATGACGGTGCAGGTGCAGATCGTGGATTTGCTGCGCGATCTGCAGGTGAAATATGGGCTGGCCTATTTGTTTATCAGCCACGACCTGAACGTTGTGCGCGCCATGAGCCATAAGATCATTGTTATGAAACAGGGTGACATCGTCGAGGCGGGGGGCGCCGAACAGGTGTTCGAGGCCCCGCAATCAGACTATACGCGCCGCTTGCTTGCGGCGGCTTTGGGCCATTGAAAGCCCGGCCTAAATGGCCGAGCTGTGCCCCGCTTTGCTAAGGTCATAGGCATCAAAGGCGCGCGCCACCATCCGCGTCAGCGGGCGCGCGGCGGGGGGAATGAACAGCCCCGTGTCGGACAGGTGCAACAGCCCGTCAAATGCCTGCGCCACCGGCACCAACAGCGCCGCTACCTGCCTGTCAGACAGGCCGAAGCTGTCTTTCATCTCTTGTGCATCAATGCGGAAATCACACATCAATGCCTCGATTATGCGGGCGCGCATGATGTCTTGGCCGGTAAAGATATGCCCACGCGCGGTGGAAAACCTGCCCGCACGTATCGCGGCCACATGCGCCGAGGTGGCGGGGGCATTTTGCGCATAGCCCTGTGGGAAACGGGAAATAGACGAGGCACCAACGCCGATCAGAACTTGGGCCGGGTCGTCGGTATAGCCCTGAAAATTGCGCCGCAACGTGCCCGCCTTTAGCGCGCGTGCCATCCCATCTTCGGGGCGGGCGAAATGGTCGATTCCGATTTCGGTGTAGCCATCCCACACAAACAGGCGTTTTGCGGTTTCGAACAGCGCCAAGCGTTCTTCGGGGGTGGGCAGCGCATCGGACGGGATCATTTGCTGGCGCTTTGCCATCCATGGCACATGCGCATAGCCATAAAGCGCCACGCGATCTGGGTTAAAGCTGAGCAGCTTTTGCACCGTGTCGGTAGTGCGGGCCTGCGTTTGGTTGGGCAGGCCGAATAAGATGTCAGCGTTCAGGCTGTGCACACCGCGGGCACGAATCATGTCTACGGCGTTGCGCGTGGTTTCAAACCCTTGCAGGCGGCCAATGGTTTTCTGGATGTCTTCATCGAAATCTTGGATGCCAATCGAGGCACGGTTCATGCCCGCCGCGGCCAAGGCATCCAGCCGCGCGGCATCAATCTCGTTTGGGTCAATCTCGACCGAGAATTCGGCGTCTTTGGCCAAGGGCGCAACGGCAAAAATGCTGGCGGCCAGATCTGCCATCATATCGGCAGGCATCAAGGTTGGCGTGCCGCCCCCCCAATGCAGCCGCGACAGCGTAACGCCTTTTGGCAGGTGCTGGCCCAATAGCGCCAGTTCCTGTTTCAGGGTTTCGGCATAGGCGCGCACGGGTTCTTGGCTTTGCGTGCCTTGGGTGCGACAGGCACAAAACCAACACAACCGCCGGCAAAAGGGCACGTGCAAATAAAGCGAGATCTGGTCTCCGGGCTGAATTGCCCCGATCCAGTGCGAAAAATCGCTGGGCCCTACGTTTGGCGAAAAATGCGGCGCGGTCGGGTAACTGGTGTACCGCGGCACTTTGGCATCGAACAGACCTAGCTTTGCGAGTTGCGTTTTTGAGACCATGGATCTAGCCTTAAACTCATGGGGCAGGGGTGGACTTTGACCCAGATCAAGCGCGCGAAGATATACATGTTGAATGAACATAGTAGCTCGGTCACCCAAGAGTGCAGCGACTGCCCTATTCGCCATAGGGCGGTTTGTGCGCGCTGCGAGGTGGATGAACTAGAGCGATTGGAAGAAATTAAATATTACCGCTCATTTCAGGCGGGCCAAACCATTGTCTGGTCTGGCGATAAGATGGAATTCGTGGGCTCGGTCGTGTCTGGCATCGCCACGCTGACCCAAACCATGGAAGATGGGCGCACGCAAATGGTGGGCCTGTTGTTGCCCAGCGATTTTGTCGGGCGGCCGGGGCGCGATGGCGCGGCCTATGATGTGGTGGCCACCACCGATGTGGTGATGTGCTGTTTTCGCAAAAGACCCTTCGAAGATATGATGGGGCGCACCCCGCATATTGCCCATCGCCTGCTTGAAATGACGCTGGACGAGCTGGATGCCGCGCGCGAATGGATGTTGGTTTTGGGGCGCAAAACCGCACGCGAAAAGATTGCCTCGTTGTTGTCTATCATCGCGCGGCGCGATGCGTCGTTGAATTTGCGCCCGGCGCGGGGGGCTTTGGTGTTTGACGTGCCCCTGACCCGCGAAGCCATGGCCGACTATCTGGGCCTAACGCTGGAAACGGTCAGCCGCCAGATTTCGGCGCTCAAACGCGATGGTGTGATCACGCTGGAAGGCAAGCGCCATGTCACGGTGCCAGATTTCGCGCGCCTGTTGGAAGAAGCGGGCGATGACACAGATGGCGGTATGCTGTCCTAAGCGGTTTGCCAATCGGGGTATCGCTGATAAATAGTGCCCAGCAATTTGGGGGGCACGGCATGGGCGAACAGCAGGTTTTAATTGCAGGCGGCGGTATTGGCGGCATGGCATTGGCCCTGACGCTGCATCAAATTGGCGTGCCCTGCACCGTGTTCGAGGCTGTTGCGCAGATCAAGCCGTTGGGCGTGGGCATCAACCTGCAGCCCAACGCAGTGCGCGAATTGTTCGATCTTGGGCTTGGCGCCGATATGTTGGACCAAGTGGGCCTGCCTGCCTTGGAATGGGCCTTGGTGGGGCGCAATGGCAACGACATTCATGCCGAACCGCGTGGGTTGAAGGCCGGCTATCACTGGCCCCAATACGCCGTGCACCGCGGCGCCTTGCAGATGATGCTGTATCAGCTTGTGCAACAGCGGCTTGGGGCGGATGCGGTGCAAACCGGCCTGCGCGCCGTGGGCTACAGGCAAACCGAGGCGGGCGTTACCCTGCAGCTGCGCGATGCGGCAGGGCAGTTGCATGAAAAAACGGGCGCGGTGCTGGTGGGGGCCGATGGGCTGCATTCGGCCTTGCGGGCGCAGATGTATCCAGACCAGCCCCCCATTCAGTGGGGCGGCGCCATTTTGTGGCGGGGGGTGACCCGGGCGGCGCCCATTCGCACCGGCTCGTCCTTTGTGGGGCTGGGCACGCATAAACACCGGATGGTGATTTACCCCATTTCCGCCCCCGATGCCGATGGGCTGGCCACGATCAACTGGATCGCCGAGCAAACGGTGGACAATTCCGCTGGCTGGGAGGGGGATTGGAACCGCAAGGTAGATATCGAGCGGTTTATCCACCATTTCGAGGGCTGGAATTACGATTGGCTGGATGTGCCGGCCCTGATCCGTGGCGCCAGCGAGGTGTTTGAATACCCGATGATCGACCGCGACCCGGTGCCAAGCTGGGTTGACGGGCGCATGGCGCTGCTGGGGGACGCCGCGCATGTGATGTATCCCACCGGCTCGAACGGGGCGTCGCAGGCGATTATCGATGGCCGGGTTTTGGGCGCAAAGTTTCTAGAGCACGGGCTGACCCCCGACGCGCTGGCCGCCTATGATGCACAGTTGTGCCAGCCCGTGTCAGAGCTGGTTTTGCGCAACCGTGGGGCTGGGCCATTTGGCTTGCTAAACTTGGTAGATGAACGCTGCGGCGGCGTTTTTGACGATATCAACAGCATTATCCCGCAGGCCGAACGCGATGCCTTTATGGCAGGCTACAAGGCTGCTGCGGGTTTTGCCATCGAACGGTTGAATGCCAGCCCACCCACCATAGCGCCCGGCGCGCGGCTGGCCTAAGCAGGGTGGCCGGGCGGTGCCGCGGCACCGC
>RFQY01000281.1 GCA_009924775.1 Paracoccaceae bacterium
GCTGGTGGGGGCCGATGGGCTGGGCGTGCCGGTTGTGCGTGCCTTGAACCAGGTGAACACGGCTTTGGGCTTTGAATCGGGGTTTGTTATCGTGGTTTTGGCCATCATTTTGGACCGGATGCTAAGGATCGAGCGGAAATGACCGCGGTGCGTTTTGACAATGTCTCGATTGTGTTTGGCCCAGACCCGCACAGCGCCTTGCCCCTTATGGATGCAGGAAAAACCCGCGCCGAGGTGCAGCAGGCCACGGGCCAAGTGCTGGGGGTGCACGATTGCAGCCTTAGCGTAGAGGCGGGCGAAATACTGGTGCTGATGGGGCTGTCAGGCTCGGGCAAATCCACGCTGCTGCGCGCGGTGAACGCGCTGAACCCCGTGGTGCGCGGCAAGGTCGAGGTGGCCACCGAC
This sequence comes from Paracoccaceae bacterium, assembly GCA_009924775.1. GTDB lineage: Bacteria > Pseudomonadota > Alphaproteobacteria > Rhodobacterales > Rhodobacteraceae > CAJXSO01. The sequence continues at coordinate 406 of RFQY01000281.1, forward strand.
GCGGGCATGATCGATATCACCCACACCGATGCCCGCAGTTTACGCCGCATACGCCAACAGACCGTATCGATGGTGTTTCAGCAATTTGGCCTGTTGCCATGGCGCAGCGTGCGCGAAAACACATGGCTGGGCTTGGAATTGGCCGGCGTTCCAAAACCCGAACGCGAGGCCCGCACAGCCCAGCAATTGGCGCTGGTGGGTTTGTCAGATTGGGCTGATCGCAAGGTGGGCGAATTATCGGGCGGCATGCAGCAGCGCGTGGGCTTGGCCCGGGCCTTTGCCACGAACGCCCCAATTTTGCTGATGGACGAGCCGTTTTCCGCGCTCGATCCGTTGATCCGCACCCGCCTGCAAGACGAATTGCTGGACCTGCAAGCCAAACTGAAACGCACCATCATCTTTGTCAGCCACGATCTGGACGAGGCCTTCAAAATTGGCAACCGCATCGCCATTATGGAGGGCGGGCGCATCGTGCAATGCGGCACACCACAGCAAATTTTCACCGCCCCTGCCAATGCCTATGTGGCCGATTTCGTGGCCCATATGAACCCGCTGGGCGTATTGCGCGCGGCCGATTTGGTGCAGCCCATCGGGGCCACACCGCCAACCGGGGCGCCCTTGGCAGGCGATACGCCCATCACACAGGTCATGGCCGCCCTACACCAAAATGCAGCCCCCTTGGCGGTTTTGGGCCCCCAAGGGCATGTGATTGGGCAGGTAAGCGCCGATGGGGTGATGGCCCGCTTGTCGCGCGCGCAGCCCCGCAATGACGCCCCACAGCCCTAGGGCCCGCCAGGCACTGGGCGCTAGGGCAGTGGTGCGCTAGGGCAGTGGGGCGCGGTTTAAAGCTTGGTTTCGGGCACTGCTGGGGTGATCTGGCGCTTTAGCATCGCTTCGCGCCACGTCATAAAGCTGACCGATGCCAAAATAACCAACCCGCCAATCACCACCCAAATATCCACCGCCTCGCCAAAAAACAGCGTGCCCACGCTGACGGCCCAGACCAGCTGCAAAAACGTCACCGGCTGCGTCACCGTCAAAGGCGCCGAACGGAAGGCCAGTGTCATGGTATAATGGCCCGCCGTGGCCAAACAGGCCACCACAAACAAGACCAAGACGGTATGCAGATCGGGCGTTACCCAGACATGTGCCGCCATCGGTGCCAGCACCAGCGTCACCCAAAACGACAACATCCCCACCACGATCACCGCATTGGTCTGATCGGTCAGCAGCTTGGCCAGCAGATACGAGGCCCCAAACACCACCGCCGCGGCCAACATGGCGAAATGGCCAGATCCGATCTCGCGAAAGCCCGGGCGCAAGATGATCAACGCCCCGATCAACGCCACCACCACCGCCAAAACCCGGCGCAACGCCAAACGCTCGCCCAAAAATAGCGCCGCGCCAATGGTCACGTAAATCGGCGCCAGATAATTCATCGCAGTCACATCCGCAATCGGGATGCGCGCCATGGCAAAGAACCACAAGGCCACACCAATCGAATGCGCCAGCCCACGCGCAGCAAACAGGCCCCATTGCTTGGCGCTAAGATCCGCGCGCAAAATCGGGCGGATCATTGGCAGCAAAAAGACCAACCCCAAAGCATAGCGAATAAAGGCGGCCTGCGGCGCGGGAATATCGGTGCCAAGGTATTTGACCAGCGCCGTCACGCCAACAAAAAGCAGGCCGGTCACAACCATCCAGAATACCCCTAAAACGGGGCGCGTTGGGCGAATTTCAGGCGTCATGGCTGCATGAAAACCTGTTAACGGGTTAACTGCAAGGGCCTAAGCGCCTGATATCAACAAAAGCGCGATGGCCCACATGATCAGCCCCACACAACTGTCTAGAACACGCCATGCATTGGGGCGTGCAAAGACCGGTGCCAACAGGCCCGCCCCGTAGCCCAATGAAAAGAAAAAGACAAAACTGGCGCAAATCGCCCCAATGGCAAAAGGCAGGGGCGGATATTGCGCCGAGACCGAGCCCAACAGCACCACCGTATCCAAATAAACATGCGGGTTCAGCCATGTCAGCGCCAAACACGTGGCCAAGGCCCCGCCCAAGCTGCCCGCCGCT
>RFQY01000282.1 GCA_009924775.1 Paracoccaceae bacterium
TGCTTTACACCTTTCAGCAGACCGATATCCGCGACAGCGCGGCGCTGGATGCGGCTTTTGCCGCGCACCAGCCCGATATCGTGATGCATTTGGCGGCCGAATCCCATGTCGACCGATCTATCGATGGGCCCGCCGATTTTATTGACACCAATATCACCGGCACGTTCAACATGTTGGAGGCGGCGCGCAAATATTGGCAGGCGGCGCGGCGACCGGATGGATTTCGCTTTCATCACATCTCGACGGACGAGGTGTTTGGCTCGCTGCCCGCAGACCCGGCCCTGCGATTCACCGAGACCACAGCATACGACCCGCGCAGCCCCTATTCCGCCTCGAAAGCCGCGTCAGACCATCTGGTGCGCGCCTGGCATGAGACTTATGGCCTGCCCGTGGTGCTGAGCAATTGTTCGAATAATTACGGGCCCTATCACTTTCCAGAAAAGCTGATCCCGGTGGTCATTTTGAACGCGCTGGCGGGGCGGGCGCTGCCGATTTACGGCGATGGCAGCAATATCCGCGATTGGCTTTACGTCGAAGATCACGCCGATGCGCTGCTGTTGGTGGCCACCAAGGGCGCGCTGGGGCGCAGCTATAACATCGGCGGCGAGAACGAGCGCAAAAACCTGCAGCTAGTGCAAACGATCTGCGCCATTCTTGACCGGTTGCGCCCGCGTGACACGGGCGTTTACGCCGATCTGATCACCTTCGTCACCGATCGCCCCGGCCATGACGCGCGCTATGCCATCGACCCCACGCGCATTCGCACCGAGCTGGGCTGGCGCCCCAGCGTGACAGTGGACGAGGGGTTGGAGCGCACCGTGCTCTGGTATCTGGATAACGAGGCCTGGTGGCGCCCGCTGTTGAACCGTCAGGGCGTGGGCCAACGAATGGGCAGGGCCACTCCATGAGCGGTCTGTTGGTCTTTGGCCGCACGGGCCAGGTGGCGCGCGAGCTGCAGCATTTGGCCCCAGTTTTGGCATTAGGGCGCGATGCGGCCGATCTGGCGCAGCCCGGCGCCTGTGCTGCGGCCATCCACGCCCACCGCCCCCGCGCGGTGATCAATGCCGCCGCCTACACCGCCGTTGACCCCGCGGAAGACGAGGCAGACCTTGCCACCGCCATCAACGGTGCGGCGCCTGCGGAAATGGCCCTGGCCTGCGCTGCGCTGAATATTCCCTTGGTGCATATCTCCACCGATTATGTGTTTCCCGGCACCGGCCACCACTTGGGCGCCCGTTGATATGGCACAGCCCGCCAATGCCTATGGCCGCAGCAAATTGGCGGGCGAACAGGGCATTCGCGCCAGTGGCTGCACCCATGCCATTTTGCGCACATCCTGGGTGTTTTCCGCCCATGGCACGAACTTTGTCAAAACCATGCTGCGCCTGTCTGACACCCGCGACCAGATCAGCGTGGTCGATGACCAAATCGGCGGCCCCACGCCCGCGCGTGCCATTGCGACCGCCTGCCTGGCCATCGTCGGGCAGTTGCAGGATGCGCCAGAAAAAACCGGCACCTATCATTTTAGCGGCGCGCCCGATGCCAGCTGGTGCGCCTTTGCCCGCACGATATTTGAGCAGGCAGCCCGGCCCACCCGCGTGCAGGCGATTTCCACCAGCGCCTACCCCACGCCCGCCGCCCGCCCGCTGAACAGCCGCCTTGAGTGCAACACAACCACCTCCGTTTTTGGTTTGGCGCGCCCAGATTGGCACGCAGGGCTGAAGGAATGTTTAACAGATTTAGGGGTACCCACATGACACAGCGCAAAGGCATTATTCTGGCCGGTGGCTCGGGCACGCGGCTGTACCCCATCACCATGGGCGTGTCGAAACAGCTGCTGCCGATTTATGACAAGCCGATGGTGTATTATCCCTTAACCGTGCTGATGCTGGCGGGCATCCGCGAGATCATGATCATCACCACCCCCCACGATCAAGCGCAGTTCATCCGCACTTTGGGCGATGGCAGCCAATGGGGCATCGCGCTGCACTATAAGGTGCAGCCCAGCCCTGATGGGCTGGCGCAGGCCTTTATTCTGGCCGAAGAGTTTCTGGCCGGCAGCCCGGCGGCCATGGTGCTGGGCGATAACATCTTCTTCGGCCACGGCCTGCCGAACCTTTTGCAAGAGGCAGACAAAGCCACCGCTGGCGCCACGGTATTTGGCTACCGCGTGTCAGACCCGGAACGCTATGGCGTGGTGGATTTTGACGCCAATGGCACGGTCAAAAGCATCATCGAAAAGCCACCCGCACCGCCCTCGAACTATGCCGTGACGGGGCTGTATTTTGTCGATGCCACAGCGCCCGAACGCGCCCGCGCGGTGCGCCCCTCGGCCCGGGGCGAGCTGGAGATTACCACGCTTTTGGAAAGCTACCTGCACGACGGCCAGCTCACCGTGCAAAAAATGGGCCGCGGCTATGCCTGGCTTGATACCGGCACCCACGCCAGCCTGCTGGATGCGGGTAATTTCGTG
>RFQY01000283.1 GCA_009924775.1 Paracoccaceae bacterium
CGCGCTCGTAGGCGTCATCTCCGCCGCTCGGCGCGGGTGCGGGAGATGGCGAAGGGGCAGGGGCAGGAGCAGGAGCGGGTGCAGGTGCATCAGCCATCAGGGTGACTCCGGCGCCGTGGCTGGCGCCGCTGGGGTGGTAGCGGTCTGGCGGAGGCGCAGCAGCTCCTCCACCTCGTGGTGATAGGCCACGGGGCGGACCCCGTGAGAGAGCCGGGCGCCGCTGGGGTCGAGCATGGCCGCCGCCCGGCGCAAGAGCTCGGAGTCCAGCCAGCGCAGCTCGGGGTAGAGGCGCACTTGAAGGCCTCGCAGGGCGCGGGCCTCGGCCTCGGTGGGCTCGCCCCCAGTGCGCTCCAGCGAGACCGGCAGGCCGAGCGCGGAGACCGCATCGGCCTCGTACTCCCGCACCGCCTGCGCCACTGCGAGGGGGTCATAGCCAGGCCCCCAATTTCCCGCCCGAGCCTCTGTCTCCCCGATGTTCTCGATGAGGTGCACCACCTGCGGCCCGGTGGCCACACTGCTGGTGGAGCTACCCGATGCGACCTCCACCCCCGAAGGGGAGGAAACGCCAGCGACCCGGCCGTTGATCACCCACCGCGCCGGAAACCCCGCGTCGGTGAGCGCCGCGAGCCACACGGTCCAGGACATCGCCACGCGCAGCGAGGAGTGGACCAAAGGCTGCACCTCGGCGAAGTAGTCGGGGTGCCCGAGAATCACGCACCGATGGTAGGCTGTGCCGTCGGCGAGCTTGAAGGGGTAGGCATCCCCCACCTGCTCCAGGTAGACGCGCCCGCCCTCGCGCTCCCGGATGACCCGGGAGGGGCGCCGCCAGTCGGAAAGGTCCGTCACCTCTTCCGCCGCCACATCCTGGCCCCCCTCGCGCCATCGGATGGCCCGCACCACCACCGTGGGCTCTTCGTCCTGGTGCGGCCCGTACTCAAGCCGCAGCTGCGTCGGCGGCACCACCTGGAGGGAGACGCGCGGCGCAGCGGTCGGGGGCAGGTCTACCCCCGGCTCCAGGTGCGTCAGCAGCACTCCGGCCCACCCGCACCCGAGCCGGAGGTGGAGGGCCTCCCGGCAGGTGCGCACCTGCGAGGTGGGCAGGGGGCGGGCCCGGGAGTCCAGGTCCTGGTAGGAGGCCAGCGCTCCAAGGCCGGAGTGGTCCCCGAGAGCCGCTGCCAGCTCGGGCTCCACCCCCACCGTGAGCGGTGCGAAGCCATCATAGGCCGTGCCCACCCGGTGGGCCCACCTGCGCAAGGTATTGCGCGAAAGGTCAGGCTTGCCCTGCCACGCGGCGCGCTCGGCGCCGAGGTAGGACCGCATAACCTGGAGCACGTCCGGACCCCAGTCCCCGGACATGATCCGCACAGCAAGAGCAAGGGGGTAAGTCATGCGGCGGCCATCCAGGAGCCCTCAAGGACAGGATAACCGAACGCATCGAGCTTGTCTTTCTCGGGCTCCTTGCTGCCCCCCTGCCACGCGCCCAGCGCGTGGATGAGGTGGGGGCAGGATGGCTCCACCGTGAGGGCGCCCTGCGTCATCAGCCGATGCAGCACCAGAGCTCGCGCCCAGTGTGACCCCACGTACTTTTTCGGGGTGCGCATCTGCGCCAGGGGGCGCGGGATGTGCTTTACCCAGTCGCGCCGGGTCACGTCGATGCCCAGCGCTCGCGCGATGCCAGCGCGCAAAAACTGGTTGGTCTTCCAGACGGCTTTGCTTCTGCTCTCGTGGGCGCGGTCGCCCACCCACAGGTCTACCGCCCTCACATCGACCCCCACCCGGGCCAGCATTTCCACGATGCCGGCGCCATCCTCGGCGCTGGTCTGCGTGGTCGCCACGTACTCCCCGAGCACATGGACCCGGCACTGCCCCTCTCCAATGGGCAGCACGGCCACCAGGTAGGCGCACTGCGCCCCCGGGCGCGACCCGTGGTCCACTCCCACAGCCAGCCGCCAGCCGGAAAGCTCGCCGAGCGAGCGAGCCTTCACCATCGAGGCGGCGTCCCACCGGTCGAAGTATGCCGAGGCCTGAAGTGGTGCGCGCGCGCGACCGAGGCGCATGTCCCGCTCACGGGCGGGCAACGTGGCCGCGAACTCGTCCACACGCTCCTGGGACATCCAGGGGCGCTGCACCAGCCCTCCGCGGGGGGTGGTGTTCTCCGCGCTGAGCTCCATCTGGACCTGCCCCACCCATGGCTTTTCGGGGTCATCGACGAGGTGCCACAAGTACTCCACCCCGTGGCAGTTGCCGGAGGTGGGAGTGAAGCCGATCAGCATGCGGATGCGGTCGGAGCGCCCGACTCCGCGCCCGAGCAGCTCGGTGAAGACCGACTCGGGCATCGGCTCATCCGTCACAATGAGCCCGGCCCGAGGGCCGGCGAGCAAGCGCGCGTCGAAGGTGCCGAGCCGGAGCTGCCCTCCCCGACCAGGCCCG
>RFQY01000284.1 GCA_009924775.1 Paracoccaceae bacterium
GACCATGACAGCATTGTGAAGCGCCTGCGCTTTGTGCTAAAAAATTCTGACAGCAACTATGACACCAACACGGTTGACCCCCAGCTTCGCCAGTATGACCTGGCAAGCCCACAGGGCAGCGCACGCACTGAGCGTAAAGGGCCGCTAGCCGGTGGGCTGGTGCAGGCCGCTACCACCATTCGCGTCAACGTTGGGCGTGGTGCGCGTATTAACAAACTGGCTGACGCGTTTTTCGGCACTAACGCCTACCCATACCGCATGGCGCCATTGCGTTCAATCACGTTTAGCGTGCGCGGTGCAGGCACTGGTGACAATGCCTATGGCTGGGTCAGCGGCTATGCCCAGGCAGCAGCCACGCCATATAGCCTGGTCAGCGGCTGGTCATGCGACCAGTATGTGAAACTGACTAACACTGCTATGGGGCTGAATGGCGACCTGTACAAAATTGAACAAATTAGCATGAGCTTTGAACCTGGCAGTTTCATTAGGAAGGCCGACGGTTTGACGCTAATCGACACTGGCAGCAGCGGCGAAACGTCAATATTGCTAGGGCCTGCCGTATTGCGCGAAGTGCAAGCGGGGGTGGCCAACGGTACTTGGGCTGCATTGCCACCTGACCCTGATGCAGCAATAACCACTGATAACCCGCTGCCGTATTGGTCATGGTCACCAGGCACCGGTATTAGTGCCGCTATTGTGTATGACACCACTGCAGCGTCAAATAGCGTATTGCGGTTTACCGTAGCGTCAGGCACTTTGTCAGGCAATTCGGGAACGCTTACGCGTTTTATTCCTGTAGCGTCGTCAGCTTCACGGTCATTTAGTTACTACGCTGAAGCGTCATTTTTTAAAGGTACTGCAAGTACGCAGGCCACGGTAAAAGTGACGTGCCAGTTTTATAAAGCTGACCAAACCACTACCACTGGTACAGCATTTACTAGCGCTACGTTCACGTTCAGTGACTTGCAAGGTACTACCGGCGTAGGAATTAGCGCACCTAACCTATATGAATATATTGGTACGCCAAGCCTAGCAAATACTACAGCACCAGCTGACGCTGCCTATTTGAAAATTACTATTACGATTGCAACAGTAGCCACCCAGTCAGCTGACCGAACGGTAGACCTAACTGAAGTTCGATTAGCACATGGCCTACCTGAATTGCTGCTAACTGATAAAAACTCACCAGCAACACGTAACCCAGCACGCATTACCAACCAAGATGCAGTGCTAGCAATGTATGACGGTAGCGGTACTTCAAAGCTGTACCTGTCAAACATTAGTGGTATTGCCGCTGGTATTACCAGCACCCAAAGCATTGCATTAACTTCAGGCGGCACCCTTGACATTAGCGCACCTACTGGCGTGTCAATTAGCAATGGTGCCGGTGCTGATGGCAGCCTGACATTGGGCAGCACTACCACTAGTGGTGACCTATCACTAAACGTTGGTGGTTCCGACGTTATCCTACGTGACACGGCAAGTGGTGGTACAAACCCACGCCTGCTATTCCGCGACGCCGCAGGCACGTATTACACAGGGCTTAAAGCTGGCGCTGCTAACGTCATGCAAGTGCTAAGCGGTACCAGCGCAACCACCTACGGGCAGTTATGGGCAGCGCGTATTTACCCAATGAACGGCAGCACTGCTAGCCGTTATATTTTACTAACGCTGCTATTTGGGTATTGACTTCAGGCACCACCTATAACCTGCGGCGCAATACTTCAAGCGCACGTTATAAAACTGACATTACTGACGCTGACACTGCAGTGCTTGAAGCTGCTAAGCGTGTTAAAGCCAGGCACTACACCAGCACTATTAAAGATGAAGCCGGCGCTACACGCCTTGGTTTTATCGCTGAAGAAGTCTATGACGCTGGCCTTACCCACGCGGTTGGGCTTGACGCTGAAGGGCGACCAGAAACACTTGACAGTACGGCGTTAATTGCAGCGCTGTTTGTTAGAATTGAAGACCTAGAAAAAAGACTTGCCGCATTGGAAGGGTAACCACCTGTGGCGACCACACGCGAAACTAATGCTGACTTAGCGCGCAGGCTTGAAGTGATTGAAAAAAAGCTTGACCGACTGACTAGCGAAGTTGACCAGGCAAAGGGCGCACTATTCCTGGCTAAGCTGGTGCTTGCGTTCCTGTCAGTGTCTGGCGTTGGTGCGCTGCTGACTTGGGTACAAGGGCAGGGGAAGTGACCAGGGCGCTACTGATTGCCGCCCTGATCATTGCCACCTTCACGCCAGCAGCACTGGCCAGCGAAGGTGTAAGCGTTACCACGGTAACTGCAACTACTGACTATTTTGTAGTGGTTGACCAGCCCACATTGTTTGAAGCTGAAACTGATTTATGCCATGACACTGAAAACTACTGGTGCGCCCAGCCGCCAGCTGGCGTATTCACCGACAGCGTGCTGTGGCTTTA
>RFQY01000285.1 GCA_009924775.1 Paracoccaceae bacterium
GGCGCCCGCCTTGGGCGGCAGCCTGCGCTGGCGCGGAGGCGAGATTGACGGCGCGCCTTGGGCCGAATTTGCCAGCGCCACCGAACGCGCGGTGGTGCAAGCGGGTGGCCGCGTGCTGGTGAACACCACGCTATGGGGTGCCTTCGATCATGGGCTTTATGCCGCGTGGCAACGCCGCGCCGACCGCCCCGATCTGCACTGGCGGCTTCGGGCCCAGCAGGTGATCTTGGCCGCAGGCGCCATCGAACGGCCCATGTGGTTTGCCAATAACGATCTGCCCGGCATCTTATCGGCCGAGGCCGCGCTGCACTATCTGGTGCTTTATGGTGCCGTGGCGGGGCGGCGCATTTTACTGGCCACCGGCAATGATGCCAGCTATCCCGTGGCGGCCGCCATGACGCAGGCGGGCGCGCAGGTGGTGCTGGCCGATACCCGCCGCCAAACGCCCCCCGCCCCCGAAGGCGTGCGCCACATGCCCGGTGCCACGCTCAGCCGCGCCCATGGCAGCCGGTCGGTGGGGGCCGCCACCGTCGACGGGCACTATATCGATGCCGACACTATTTTGGTTTCGGGGGGCTACACGCCCTCGGTGCATCTGCATTGCCAAGCGGGCGGCAAGCTGGATTGGGCCCCCGCCTGTGATGCGCTGGTGCCGCGCGCAGGCACTGCCCCGCTTGCCACCGTTGGCGCCGCAAACGGCGCTTTTGGGCTGGCGCTGGCATTGGCCCAAGGCCACAGCGCCGCACAGGGCCAAGGCCGCGCGCCCCAAGCCACCGCACCGGCATGGGGCTTTGCCGCCATCCGCCCCAACCCGCAGCTGCCCGGGCGGCAATGGATCGATCCGCAAAACGACGTCACGTTGAAAGACGTCAAGCTGGCCGCGCAAGAAGGCTACAGCGCGGTCGAGCACCTAAAGCGCTACACCACCCTAGGCATGGCCACAGACCAAGGCCGCAGCGCCAATTTCGCCGGGCTGGCCGCCATGGCCGCATTGACCGGGCGCAGCATCGCCGAAACCGGCACCACCACCTATCGCCCGCCTTTCGTGCCGGTGCCCTTGGGCGTGATCGGCGGCCTGCGCCGTGGCACCGCCTTCGACCCGCCAAAACGGCTGACGCTAGAGCCACAGCACAAAGCAATGGGCGCGCGTTTGCGCGAATATGGCGGCTGGTTGCGCCCGGCCTTTTACGGCCCAAACGAGGCCCAAGCCGTGCAAGCCGAAGCCTTGATCGCGCGCCAAACCGTGGGGCTTTACGATGCCTCACCCTTGGGCAAGATCGAGGTGATCGGCCCCCAAGCCGCCGCCTTGTTGGATTTTTGCGGCTATGTGCCCATGTCCAGCCTAAAGACAGGGCGCGCGCGCTATGGGTTCATGCTGGCCGAAAGTGGAATTGTGCATGATGACGGGGTGGTTTTGCGCCTTGATACCGACAGATTTGTCGTATCGGCCTCGTCCTCGCACGTGGCCAGCGTGCGGATGATCTTGGAAGAGGCCCGACAAGACCGGTTCTTGGGCCGCGATGTATTTGTTCACGATACAACCTGCAACTGGTGCACCCTAACCGCCAGCGGCCCCGCCGCACGCGCGCTGTTGGTGCAAGCGGGCCTGCTTGCGCCGGGCAGCGCGGCCCATGCCTTGCCGCATATGGGGGTGATCGAAAGCCAGTGGCAGGATGCGCCGCTGCGGCTGGCGCGGGTCAGTTTCACCGGCGATTGCGCCTTTGAAATCTCGGTGCCACTGCGCCATGCACAGCAGCTTTACGCCGCCCTAGAAACCGCCCGAACCCGCGTGGGTGGGGCGTGGATCGGGCTAGAGGCGGTCATGATCTTACGGGCCGAAAAGGGCTATATTTTGGTGGGCAAAGACACCGATGGCGTGACCATGCCCCATGATTTGGGCTGGTCTGGCCCCAGATTGAAACGCCAAGACCCCTATTTTGGCGATCGCGCCCTTTTTACCGCCGAGGCACAGCGCCCCGACCGGCGGCAATTGGTGGGCCTGTTGGCCCTGCAGGGCGCCCCCTTGCCGACAGGGGCGCATATCGTGCCGCTTTCGGGGCAGGCACGTTCGCTTGGGTTTGTCACGTCAAGCTATCACAGCCCGTTTTTGGGGCGGCCGATTGCGCTGGCAATGGTGAACGGCGGGCAGGCGCAGATGGGGGAAACAGTGGGGGTGTTTCATTTGGGCGAAAGGATGCAGGCGCAGATATGCGCCCCCTGCGCCCTTGACCCAAAAGGAGAGCGCCTGAATGGATGATCGCATCTGGACCACCCTAGCGCCCACACCGGGAACCGCCCTAACCCTGCGCCATTGCACGCTGCGCTGCCTGCCCCCGCAAGGTGCGGCGTTTTGGTCATGGTTTTTCTCCCTGTTATGATATGTGAATTGAGTCGTGGACAGTGCTGTCTAGAACGA
>RFQY01000286.1 GCA_009924775.1 Paracoccaceae bacterium
GTACCCGCCTCCTCCACCACCACCGGCAATCACCAGTACCTCCGCCCTGACGGACGTGCCGGTTGTAAGCGTGATTGATCCAGTGGCCGTAAACTCGTACACCGTCCACGTCGTGCCATTATTGATGGTGGTGTATCGGTTCGGTGATCCGCCACTTAACGACAGACTGCCTGCCGTCGCACGTTGCACGTTACGAAACTTCCCCCCAGTCAGATTTGATCCACGAGCATTGGTCACACTCACGGCCCGGTCACCCCGTACGCCGTGATATGCACGGCTGCATTGCTGGCATGCGCCACGAGGTACCGGTTGGTCGGATCGAGGCACACCCCCGCCACGAGGATCACGCTGTCGTTGCCTGCGACGGTCGCACCGGACGCGATGTACGCGCCGTGCGTGCCTGTTGTCGCCGACGTGGACACGTTGTACGTGTACGCCGTGGCCGACGTGTTGCAGATGACGATGGACGAGACGACGGTATAGGTCGAGGCGGTCGCGCCGTTGTCGCACACGTTCGTCGCCGCGGTCGCCGTCGTCGTGCCGAGGCGCTTGATGACTTCAGCCATGTCAGGCTCCCATGAGGAGGAAGGTCTTCGCGATCCCCCCTCCCAGCACCGACTCGGACCCGGTCGAGTCGACCTTCACGACGCTGCCGTCCGTCTTCGCGTACAGACGGATGGTGCCTGCGGTCGACGCGCCTGGCGACGCCACCTGCGTCAATTCCAGCGCGTTCTGAAGGCCGATCACGCCGTCGAGACCTTTGAGGTACCGCAGGTCGTTCACGAACTCGTTCCAGTTCGCCGCGGTCACGATGTACCCGGTTGATCGGGTACTCGGTGTTACCCATGCCATCGTCGTTGCCCCTAATATGCCAGTCGAGTCGTGCCGTCAAGGTCGGACACGTCGAGCGCCCAGAAACCCGCAGCGTCGGCCGGTGACAGTTGCCACCGCGTGACGTGCAGCGTCCCGCCGTTCGAGATCGTGTGCTCGATCCTCTCGATATGGTAATCGCCACCGATGCCCGATAGGCCTGACGCATCCGACAGGGTAATCCGGTCGGACAGGTCGCGCCCGAGCGCCTGCGCCATCAGCGTGGCCGACGCGTTGGCAACCACGGCCACGCTCGGCCGGTCCACATCGTCCTTGCGCGTCGAGAGCACCCACGCCGCGCGGTCGGCCGCCTCAAGCGCCGTAACAAATTGCGCCTGAACGTCGAGACGGCGCAGGCCTTTGGCCGCGATGCTGGTCGCGTCGGACACGGTCACGCTGCCGGACGAATGCGTGACCTTCACTTCGTTGGCAAGGTCGGCCACGGGCCGTGTCGCCTGCATGTCGCTGATGTCCGCCGTGTCCGTGAGCGTGGCCTGCGAGACCGTGTACGGCGACTTCAGGCGCGTGTGGCGGTCCTGGAAGACGAGGCGCCCCTCCTCGTCCATAAACACCAGCCCGCCCTCGTTGTCGATCCCAATACCCTGAACCTGCGCGAGCACGCTCTGGTCGGCATACGACGGCGTGAAGGTCGACTGCCCCGTGGCCAGTGACCGAAGCCCCGCCGGCCACGATGCGCTATCGAGGGCCGTGCCAATCGACGTGCCGGACGCAACCGACGCGTACGTCGGAGTCGTCTTCGCGAGATCAAGCCACGCGAACCCGTCGGCCAGTTGGATCGTCGCGTCTCGGATCGACGGGTTCAGGTTCGGCGTGATGGACTGGATGTAGCCGAAATAGAGCGGGTACGACGTGGCCGAGTACGTGGCCACGATCTTGATCGCGCGCATCGTCGCCACGTGCGGATAGAGCGGCGATGCCGTCCGGCCGGGACTGAACCGCCCGTCGTCGTTGATGACGCTGATGGTGGCCGTGCCCACCTGCACTTGCGTCAGCACGTCGTCGCGTCCGCGCGTGATCGTCACGCCTTTGACGTACGCCGTGATATCGGTGAACGTTGACGGGTTCGCCCCATCGGCCGTGGCGAGGCTGACGGCGTACGACGCGATGACCATGTCAGGCAAAACCGAGGTTCGCGCCGACCTGTCCCTGACGCTTCAGGTAGGCCCATGTCGTACGGGCGATGACCTGCCCGTCGAGTTGAATCACGACCGGCCGATTGTCGTCGGCCATCGCGATCCCCGTCGCGGCGACGGACGCGCCACCCGTAGCGCCTGCTCCAGCGGTCGCTCCGGCCATCGTCGGGATGCGCACCAGACCGCCGACCGCCTGATTGACGGACGCCTCGGACTGGTTCACGCCGAGCGTCAACCCATCGCCGATCGCCTTGCCCACGACCTGAAACTCGACTGATGGCGAGCGCACACCGAGCGCCGACTTGGCCGCGTCCAACGCGCCCTTGGCAATGTCGCGCATCTGGTTGTAGAGCGCACTTGCCGCACTGCTGACGCC
>RFQY01000287.1 GCA_009924775.1 Paracoccaceae bacterium
GTAATCGCCCGACAATTCGGCAAAGCTGGTCACCACTGCCGCTACCATGGTGGGAAACATGTTCAGCCCGCGCACCACCACCATATCGTCTGATCTGCCCACCACCCGAAACCGAAAGCCATGGCAGCCGCAGGCACAGGGCTGGGTTTCGGTGATGGACAAAATATCACCGGTGCGAAAGCGCACCAAGGGCTGGCAATCGCGGGCCAGATGGGTTAGCACCAATTCGCCCTCGGCCCCCGGTTCAATTGGTTTGGGGGCACCTGTATCTGGGTTGATCAATTCGGCATGCAGCACGTCATGAGCCACAAAATGCAGCGCGCTGTCATGCGGGCATTCCGAGGCGAAATTGCAAAACACATCCGACACGCCATAATTGGAATTGCGCGGCTGCAGGCCCCATGTGTCTTGAAAGCGTTGGCGCAGGGCTGGGTCATCCAAGCCCGGCTCGCCGCCAAAAAGGCCCAGTTTCAGCCCCAGATCGCGTGGGCTGAGATGGGCAAAGCGGTCGGCGATCACGCGCTCTAGCACCGCTGGGTAAGAGGGGGTGCACGAAATCGCGGTGATGCCCGTTTCCAATATGGTGTTGATCAGCAGCTCTGTGCCGCCCACGCCAAAGGGCACCACCGTGGCGCCCGTGCGTTCCAAGGTCATGTGATCTGTCAGCCCGCCCATCCACATCTGATAATTCAGGCAATGCACCACCATCATGCCCGGCCCCAGCCCGGCCAGACCTTGGGCGCGCGCGCCCACGGTTTCGGTGATCTGGCAATCGCGCGCGCTGAGCGCAAGGTTCATCGCCTGCCCCGTGGTGCCCGAGGTGCGATGCAGCCGCGCCACCAGATGCGCCGGTGCGGCCAGATAGTCGCCAAACGGGGGGTGGGCAGGCTGCGACAGGCGCAGATCGGCCTTGTCGGAAAACGGCAGTTCGGGCAGGTCTTGCAGGTATTTGGGCGGGGTTTTGCCCTGCCACAGCCGTTGATAAAAGGCCGAATTTTCGGCGACATAGGCCGCCTGCGCGGCCCAAGCGGCTTGTCTGTGGGCTGCCAGATCGGCCAAGCTGTGGGTATGTCCGTTTTCGATCAGCGCCATTGGGCGCACTCCTTTATCCAATGAAACCGGGGTCTAGCTGCCTAAAACGTGGCGTGCATGGGCCACGGTGATATCGCCCGCGGCCACGATGGCATCGGCCACGCGGGCAATATCTGCGCCGGTGGCGCCAGCTGTGATGGCGATATTGCGCGCATGCAGGCGCATGTGGCCACGCTGAATGCCCTCGGTGGCAAGCGCGCGCAGGGCCGCCATGTTTTGTGCCAGCCCCACCGCAGCGATCACATGGCCCAGTTCTTCGGCGCTGGTGATGCCCATCAGCTGTAAGGCGGCCTGCGCGCCGGGGTGGGTGCGCGTGGCGCCGCCCACAATGCCCACGGCCATAGGCATTTCCAGCGTGCCCACCAAATGGCCATCGGCGGCCAGTTCCCAGGTGGTCAGCGCGCTATAACGCCCGTTGCGCGCGGCATAGGCATGCGCGCCCGCCTCGATGGCGCGCCAGTCGTTGCCAGTGGCCAGCACCACCGGATCGATACCATTCATGATGCCCTTGTTATGGGTGGCGGCGCGATACGGGTCGATCAGCGCCAAGGTGCACGCCTCGACAATGCCTTGGGCCACATCTGCGCCTGTTAACGCGGCCGTATCAAGGGCGGCCACCGGCAGGCGCAGGTTGGCGGTGACCACACGCCGGTCGGCCAGATTGGACAAGATCCGCAGCCGCACGGTGCCGCCGGTGATGGCCTCGATCCGGGGCGCCAGCATTTCGGCCATGGTGTTTACGGCATTGGCCCCCATGGCATCGCGCACATCCACCAACAAATGCAGCACCAGCATCGGCCCGATGGGGGTGTCGGGAAACAGATGCACCTCGATATCTTTGCAGCCGCCGCCCAAACCCACCAAAACGGTGTCTTTGCTGTTGGCAGTGGCGATGATTTCGGCGCGGTGGCGCAACAGGCGTGCTCGCGCGCCATGCGGGTCGCTGAGGCCCAGAACTTGTATTTGCGCGCGCATGATGGGCGCGGTGGTGCTGACCTGAAAACCGCCATGCGGGCGGGCCAGTTTCGCCATATACGAGGCCGCCGCCACGACCGAAGGCTCTTCCACCGCCATGGGCACCAGATATTCGCGCCCGTTCACGATAAAATTCGTGGCCACGCCCAAGGGCAGCTCGAATGTGCCAAGCACATTTTCGATCATACCATCTGCCACCGTATGGGGCAGGGCACCGGCGCTGAACAGCGGGGCCAGCGATTCGGGGGGTAGGCTGGTGGCTTGGGCTATGGCATGGCGGCGTTCTGCGGGGCTAAGCGTGCGCATACCCGAAATGGCAGAGCTGCTGAGGC
>RFQY01000288.1 GCA_009924775.1 Paracoccaceae bacterium
CCGTCAATCAGGCGGTCGGCGGTCTGGTGCGCATCCCGACGATGGCTGGGGCGACCGCTGGAGCAGGCGCCGGTGGCGGTGCGTCCGTCGCCACGACGGGGATCGCGATGGCCGAGGACAACCGGCCGGTCATCATCCAGCTCGACGGGCAGGTGATCGCCCGCACGACGTGGGCCTACCTGAAGCGACAGGGACAGGTCGGCGCCAACCTCGGGTTCGCCTGACGTGGTCACGGCCACCTACGCGATCAGCCTTGCGACGGCCGACGGCGCGAACCCGTCCACGTGGACGGACATCACCGCGTACGTCAAAGGCGTGACGATCACGCGAGGTCGCGACGACGTGCTCGCGCAGGTGCAGGTGGGCACCGCGTCGATCAGCGTCATCAACGACGACGGGCGCTTCAGTCCCGGCCGCACGTCCTCGCCGCTGTACCCGCACGTGGCGACGATGCGCGCCGTCAAGGTCGTCGCGACGTACTCGGCCACGTCCTACCCGTTGTTCTTCGGCTACATCCAGACAATCACGCCGAACCTCGCGCACGGAGCGCGCGATGCGTCCATCGAGCTGGCCGACGGATTCGCGTGGTTGGCGCTTGCCGTGACCACACCGACGTACACCTCGACCGCCTCCGGCACGTCCATCGGCGTGGCGCTTGATAGTGCATCGTGGCCTGCGGGACTGCGGTCACTGGCGACTGGGCAGAGCACGTTCACGCCGTCCTACACCGACCAGCCGGTGCTCAATCAGGTGCAGGGCATCGGCATCGACAACGAGGGCGGCTTGGTGTACATGGATGGGCAGGGACGCGTGGTCTTCCAAGACCGGCACACCCGCCTGAAGTCGCCGTACACGACGTCGCAGGGCACGCTGACCGACACGGGCGAGATCAGCGACATGCAAGCCACACGACCCGTCGCCGACCTCGCCAACGAGATCAAGGTGACGCACGTCTCCGGCACGGTGACCGTGAGCGACGCGACCAGCGTGGCGGCCAAGGGCCTTCGGCGTCTCGATGTGCAGGCGCCGTTCATCTCGGCGTTGGAAGCGTCCGACCGTGCGTCGTGGACGCTGTCCATTCGCAAGGACGACATCGACCGCCCAAGCGTGGCCGTGGTGGCGAACGCGTCGGCGTCGTTGATGACGCAGGCGCTGGCGCGGGAACTGTCCGACCGGGTCACCATCAGCGACGCGTCCGGCCTCTCCGGTCTGGACGGCGACTACCATATAGAGCGGATCGAGCACGAGATCACGAGCGGCGGGACGTTGCACGTGACGCGCTGGCAGCTCAGCCCGGCGGACGCCGCGGGCTTCTGGGCGCTCGACGTGTCCGACCTCGGCGGTACGACCCGCCTGGCGTATTAGGAGCACAAGCGATGGCATGGGTAACGCCGAGTACACGCAGCACCGGCTACGTCGTCACCGCGGCCAACTGGAACGAGTTCGTGAACGACTTCCGGTACCTCAAGGGGCTTGACGGTGTGGTCGCCGTTCAGAACGCGCTGGAGTTGACGCAGGTGGCGTCGCCCGGCGCGGCGACGGCGGGCACCACGCGCCTGTACGCGAAGACCGACGGTAGCGTCGTGAAGGTCGACTCGACCGGGTCCGAGAGCGTCTTGGGCGGTGGTATCGCCAAGACGTTCCTACTGATGGGAGCATAAGATGGCCGAAGTCATCAAGCGCCTCGGCACAACGACGGCGACCGCAGCAACGAACGTGTTCGACAACGGTGCGACCGCCTCGACCTATACCGTCGTCTCGTCCATCGTGATCTGCAACACGTCGTCCACGGCGTACACATACAACGTGTCCACGTCGGCGACGACTGGCACGCACGGCGCGTACATTGCGTCCGGCGCGACCGTCGCAGGCAACGACACGGTGATCCTCGTGGCGGGGATCGCGCTCGACCCGACGAACCGTTACCTCGTGGCGCACAGCAGCAACGCCGCGGTCAACATTACCGCGTACGGGGTGACCGGGCCGTGAGCGTAACGACGGCAAACCATGCGAATCTTGCGGGATACAAATCGCGCACCCTTTCTGGGGCTGTGCAAACCGGCACCGGCGGAGCGTTGACGATCACCACGACTGGCACCGCAACCGTGGCAACGTATTCGGGGGTGGTTCACGATGTCGTTACTTTCACAACAACCGGAACGATATCGCTAAGTCGTAATGCCACCGCAAAGGTGTTGTGCATCGGCGGTGGTGGCGGTGGCGGCGGCAACGCAAGTTTCGGCAGTGGCGGCGGTGGTGGTGCTGGCGGTGCTTTGGTGCAAACCATCGCCTTTGCCTCTGGCGTCTCATATACCGCGACGATTGGTGGCGGTGGCGCAAGTCAGGCCAATGGCACCGACAGCACCTTCACAGCGACGAACGCGGGAGGCCTTTGGGC
>RFQY01000289.1 GCA_009924775.1 Paracoccaceae bacterium
TGCCTTGACTCTCCGAACGAACGCTAGCCCTTGGATCCAGTGACGCCTAGGTCTGCGTTATATCTTCCGGTTTCGGCGTAGCTGCGCTCCACGGTGCCGCTGACCAGCAAGAACTTCATCTGACCGATGCGCAGGCCAGGCCAGATCGGCAGCGGATGCAGCCGCCGCTGATTGCGTAGCTCCATGGTGAGCCTGCTGCCGAACCATCCGGGGTCCGCCCATCCGGCTTCTGCATGGTCCCAACCCTCACGTGCGCGACTGGACTTCAGCACGAACTGCGCGCCAACATGATTGGGCAGGTTGAAGATCTCCTGCGTTTCAGCCAGGAAGAACTCACCAGGCTGAATCCAAAACGGATCCTGTTGCGTGTGGCCATGCAGCTGCACCTTCTGCAGCTCCGCTGTGCTGGCAACTTCCATCATGATCTGGCCGCCGAGCGTCACGTCATAACTGGCCGGGTTGAGCTGTTCTTCGTTGTAAGGCGACAACATGGAATGCTGTTGGCACAGTCGGCGGATCTCGTGGTCAGGTAGCAGCACAGGCTCAGTTGTAATCCCAGCGGACTTTAGGTCTGCCAGCACGGATCCCCAGATGGATGAAGTTTGGCGCCGCGTAGCCCAGTGAATAGGGCCAGTTCTGATCACACCAACGTTGCACCGCCATCATGTCGGCTCCGTCGATCACAAAATCAACCGCGCCACAACCGGGCTTGTAGAGGTGCTCGCTATTGCTGGCACCACCCACCTGCGCATTGATGGTTGGCGGGCGATAGCCCGATGTGATCACGATGGGCTTACCGCCGAACTGCACGCGAACACGCTCTAGAAATGCGGCCAGTTCTGCTGCGATATCGAGCTGCCCCTGGTTGGTGAATCGCCGCGCTTCCTGATCCAGCGCAAACTCGCCCAACCTGATGTGCGGCGTGATCCGCGCATTGAATGGGCTGCTCGGCCGCAGCTTGGCAGTTTCGGGTTCAGCCGCGGCCTGGTGCTGCCCCCATAACTTGCCCTCTGCACGTCTCCGCCGCAGCAGGCCAGCCTCCACGTTGGTGCCAGGGTTTCTGTACAACTCAAGCGCAGCAGGCACCGCACCCCAATCACGGTCGCGCAGGCATCGTGTGATCGTCTCGAACCCAGCGGTGCCATAGAAGCCAGCGCCGAGGTTGTAGGCGAAGCTCACCAACGCTGATCGCTGGTTGTCGTCCATCACCTTCCAGTGCGGGATGGTGGTGCGCAGCTTCTCAGCGATGCGATCCACCTCCAGCCGCAGCAGCATGTCGGCCTCGATCACGTTGATCTTGTCGCCGCGTTTGACGGGCACGCCGCCGCTGTAGCGGGTAGTGCCATAGCCGATGGTCCACGGGTCACCGCCGCTCAGTGGATCGGGATACGCCGAGAGATGGCAGCCCTCAAACTCCTTGATCAAGCTGATCGCGGCGCTTAGATCGCTTTGCTTGCCGTCTTGGCTCCACGTCTGAAACCACTCGCGGTCGCGCCGCATCACGGCGTCGTAGCCGTTGGCGCTCAGATCGGTCTCTAACTGCTGAATCGCGGCGGCTTGGTGCGGCAGCGCCTTGTAATACCTGAACAGCTGCTGCAGGCTGATGGGCGCGTCGTTCGCCATGATTCAGCGGCGCTGCTTTGGGAAAGCCATCTGCAGCACCTTCACCAGCAGCTGAACCCAGCTGTTCGATTTCAGCGGTGAGACTGCAATGATCTCGCTGCCTGCCGCAACGATGATGGCAATCACCGCAATGGTGGTGGCCTGATCCATGATCAGCACGATGGTGGACGTGCCTCCAACTTAGATACGCGCTGCTCAACCGTCGATAGCCGCCCGAATGTTTCCTTTCGGTCTTCTTTGATATCGGTGTGAAGCACCTCAAGCTGCGAGGCGATGTGCTCTACCGCTGAGGTGAGTCTGATCACAGCATCACGCGCCTGATCATTGCGCCGGCTGGCGCCCGTGGCACCCATGGCCGCCACTGTGATTGATGCGCCAGCCACTGCAGCAATGATCTCGATCATGGCGGCAACAGCTACAGATCTAGCTTACCGACCCTGCCCACGCAAAGGCTTGCGCCCGCGCCGGCGTGGCCGTGATCGCTGCCCATAGCCTTGGCGTGTGGTCTTTGGTGGGCCGGATTGATGCTGAAGGCTGCCGGTGCCGGTCTTGCTTTTGACTGCCATCAGATTGCCTCCCATTGCTGCGTGCTTTCATCCCACTGATACATCTGCCCGTCTTCGGGCATTGCAACCGGCGGTTCCCACAGGCAGCTCTCACCATTCAGCTGCCAAGAAGGGAAGGGCTGCGGCGGAATGAACGCATCGCGCTGCGCGTCGTAGGTGTAACCAAGGCCGGCGTAATTCTTGCGGAATGGTGTGCCG
>RFQY01000290.1 GCA_009924775.1 Paracoccaceae bacterium
AAATCGTGCAAGTCTAGGTAAAGCTGGCGGATGGGCGGGCTGATCCATGTTTCTGCGCGGCTTGCGCACCCATCCAACACGCCGGCAAAATCGCGGTTCAGGGTAATGCGAAAGCCGCCTTGCCGGGCGCGGCGCTGCAAGCTGCGCGAGGCGTGAAAGCCCGCCAAGGGAAACACGCCGCGGCGTTTTGGATCTACCCAGAAAATATCAGGGCTGTCACGGCTTTCGGCCATGGGAAAAACGCCAGCTGCATAGGCATGCAACAGTAAATCAACGGTTATCTCTGGCGTGTCTGGTTGTGACATGGCGGCAAACTGCCCCAGTTGCCAGCAAAAGGCGAGGGGCCCGCGCAAAGAAAAAGGCGGCCAAAAGACCGCCTTTTCGGGAAACGTGTGTTGGGCTTAGTTGGTGCCCGAGCTGCTGTCAGCAACAGCTGCAACAACACCAGCAACAACAACCACGGTGGCGATAGTTGCAGCGGTGCTCATGCCGCCCAGTGTCAGGGCTGGCAACGCCTGGCTGCTGACGGTGGGGTTAACGGTGGTTTCGGTTGCCGAAACAGGCGCAGCAAATGCCAGTGTGGCAGCGATTGCGACCAGGGAAAGTTTTTTCATGGTAATCTCCACTTTTGAATCAAAGGGATGCACCCAACCCAATTACGTCAACCCTAGCTTGTTTCATCTATAGACCCTAGATATTTTTTCCCCTTATCGGGGAAATTTATATAAAACTGGCCCAATTGATGAAACTGGACCAGTTTTTAGGCGCTATCACTTGGCCAGCCCATCTAACACGCCGGTTTCCAGCCATTTTTCTAGCCAATGGATGTTATAGGCCCCGCTGTGAATGTCATCTTCTTGTAACAAGGCATGAAACAGCGGCAGCGTGGTATCGATGCCATCCACGATCAACTCACCCAGCGCCCGGTTTAGGCGGGCCAGTGCCTCGGGGCGGTCGCGGCCATGCACGATCAGTTTGCCGATCAAGCTGTCATAATAGGGCGGAATTTTATAGCCGTCATACAGCGCGCTATCCATGCGCACGCCCAGCCCGCCGGGGGCGTGGTATTGCGTGATTTTGCCCGGACAGGGGGCAAAGTTTGGCAGTTTTTCCGCGTTGATGCGCACCTCGATGGCATGGCCATTGATGGTCAGGTCATCTTGGGTGAAGGACATTGGCATGCCTTCGGCCACACGAATTTGTTCGCGCACCAGATCCACACCAAAAATCGCCTCGGTCACCGGGTGTTCCACCTGTAGGCGGGTATTCATTTCGATAAAGTAAAATTCCCCGTCTTCGTACAAAAACTCGATCGTGCCCGCGCCACGATAGCCCATTTTGGCCACGGCATTGGCGCAAATGCCGCCAATGCGTGCGCGTTCCTCGGCCGAGATGGCGGGGCCTGGGGCCTCTTCGAACACTTTTTGGTGGCGCCGTTGCAAGCTGCAATCGCGCTCGGCCAGGTGCACGCCGTGGCCTTTGCCATCGCCAAAGACCTGAATTTCGATATGCCGCGGGCGCTGGAGGTATTTCTCGATATAGACTTCGTCATTGCCAAAGGCTGCTTTGGCCTCGGCGCGGGCGGTGGTAAAGGCGCGCTCCATCTCGGCCTCGGAGGCGGCCACTTTCATGCCGCGCCCGCCGCCGCCGGCGGTGGCCTTGATAATCACAGGGTAGCCAAATTCGGCGCCAATACGCTTGGCATCGGCCAGCGTGGCCACCCCCCCCTCGGAGCCGGGCACAACGGGAATGCCCAGTGCCTTGGCTGTGTCTTTGGCGGTGATCTTGTCACCCATGGTGCGGATATGTTCGGCGCTGGGGCCGATAAAGGTAAGCCCGTGGTCTTCGATCACCTGCACGAAATTGGCGTTTTCCGACAAGAACCCATAGCCGGGGTGAATGGCCTGTGCGCCGGTAATCTCGCAGGCGGAAATAATGGCGGGAATGCTTAGATAGCTGTCGGTGCCAGACGGTGGGCCGATGCAAACGCTTTCATCGGCCATGCGCACATGCATGGCATCGGCATCGGCGGTAGAATGCACCGCCACCGATTGAATGCCCATCTCGCGGCAGGCCCGGATCACGCGCAGCGCAATCTCGCCGCGGTTGGCGATTAGGATTTTGTCGAACATCGCAGCCTCACTCGATGATCAGCAGGGGCGAGCCATATTCCACGGCGCCGCCATCTTCGACCAAGATACGCTTGACGGTGCCTGCGCGCGGCGCAGGGATGTGGTTCATGGTTTTCATCGCCTCGATGATCAGCAGCGTGTCACCTTCGGCCACCTGTGCGCCCACAGATACAAAGGCAGGCGCGCCCGGTTCGGGCTGCAGATAGATGGTGCCCACCATGGGCGAGGGCACGGCGCC
>RFQY01000030.1 GCA_009924775.1 Paracoccaceae bacterium
GATTTCACCCATGCCGAGACGCAAGCGAAAATCTGCTGTCAGATCGGCCATGCGGGGCGCAAGGGATCAACGCAGCTTGGCTGGGAAAAGATGGATGCGCCGCTGGCGACAGGCAATTGGGATCTGATCTCGGCCTCGGCCATTCCATGGAGCAAGGACAACGCCGTGCCGCGTGAGATGACCCGCGCTGACATGGACCGGGTGACTTCGGAATTCGTGGCGGCTGCGCAGATGGCGGATCGCGCCGGGTTCGACATGATCGAATTGCACGCGGCGCATGGGTACCTTGCGTCATCCTTCATCTCGCCCTTGTCCAACCGTCGGACGGATGAATACGGCGGGAGCCTAGAAAACCGGATGCGCTGGCCCTTGGAGGTGTTTGGCGCGATGCGGGCAGCCTGGTCGGCGGGCAAGCCGATGTCGGTCCGGATTTCCGCCAATGACTGGGCGGGCGAAGATGGCGTGACCCCGGCCGAGGCGGTCGAGATCGCGCGCATTTTCCATGCGGCGGGGGCCGACATCATCGACGTGTCTGCGGGCCAGACATCCACGCAGGCGCGGCCGGTCTACGGGCGCATGTTCCAGACCCCATTCAGCGACCGCATCCGCAACGAGGCGGGTCTGGCGACCATGGCTGTGGGCAATATCTACGAGCCGGATCACGTCAATTCGATTCTGATGGCAGGACGGGCCGACCTGGTGTGCCTTGCACGGCCGCATCTAGCCGATCCCTACTGGACGCTGCATGCCGGTGTGGCTCTGGGCGACACGCAGGCGCATTGGCCATTGCCCTACCTAGCCGGGCGGGATCAGGCGATGCGGCTGGCCGAGCGTGGCGTCGAACAGGTGGGCAAGGTATGACGCGCCGCGTTCTTGTCACCGGTGGCGGGTCAGGTATCGGGCGCGCCGTGGCGCGGGCATTTGCGGCGGCGGGTGATCGGGTGACCATCACTGGGCGGCGTCTGGCTGCGCTTGAAGAGACGGCGCAGGGTTTCGACATGACCTGTCGCACCGCCGATGTGACCGATGAGGCGCAGGTGCAGGCGCTGTTCAATGCCCCATATGACGTAGTGATCGCCAATGCGGGCGGCGCGGTGGCGGGCAAGCTGCGCGGTGTTAGCCTGACCGATTGGAACGCCACGCTTGCGGTGAACTTGACGGGCACGTTCCTGCTGTTCCGCGAGGCGTTGCGCGGCATGGGTGCGGGCGGGCGGCTGATTGCCATGGCCTCGACCGCCAGCCTTAAGGGGGGCGCGACGGTTCCGGCCTATACGGCGGCGAAACATGGCGTGTTGGGGCTGGTGCGGTCGGTCGCGCTGGATGTGGCGGGCAAGGGGATCACCTGCAACGCGGTCTGCCCCGGTTTCGTGGATACCGATTTGGCCCAGACGGCCATCAGCGCCATTCAAAAACGGTTCGAGCTGACGCACGAGGCCGCCCTGGCCGAGGTGGTCAGCGACAACCCCATGGGGCGGCTGATCGCGCCTGACGAGGTGGTGGCAGCGGTGATGTTCCTTGCCTCGCCCGGGGCGTCGATGGTGAACGGGCATGCGCTGTCGGTTTCAGGGGGCGAGATATGATCGGCAAACCACAGATCACGCTGGCCGAGCAGGGATCGAAACAGCGCCTGCGCCTGTGGCTGCGGCTGCTGACCGTCACCCGCAAGATCGAGGCGGAACTGCGCGAACGCATGCGCACGGAATTCGACAGCACATTGCCGCGTTTCGACGTGATGGCGGCGCTCAGCCGGCATGATCAAGGCCTGCGGATGAGCGCGCTGTCAGGTGTGCTGCGGGTGTCGAATGGCAATATCACGGGCATCGTCGACCGGCTGGCAGAAGACGGGCTGGTGATGCGTGTGCCGGTGGCGGGCGACCGGCGCGCCACGCTGGTGCGGCTGACCGCCAAGGGCGCCGAGGTTTTCGCGCGTCAGGCCGCCGAACACGAGGCATGGATCGACGCGATGCTGGCCGAACTTAGCCCCGAAGAGGCGCGCAGCTATGCCGCGCGGCTGCGGACGCTGGCACAACGACTGGATGACAAGGGAGCGACGGAATGAGCGTGATGCGAAGCGATGTGAAACATTTTCAGTGCAAGATCGAGGGCGGCATCGCCACGATCGCGCTGGACCGGCCCGAGCGGAAGAATCCACTGACCTTTGACAGCTATGCCGAGCTGCGCGACTGGTTCCGCGACCTTGTTTATGCCGATGACGTGAAGGCGGTGATCTTTGCCTCGAATGGCGGCAATTTCAGCTCGGGTGGGGATGTGCACGACATCATCGGCCCGCTGACGAAAATGAGCATGAAAGAGCTTCTTGCCTTCACGCGGATGACAGGCGACCTCGTCAAGGCGATCGTGAATTGCGGCAAGCCGGTGATCGCGGCGGTGGATGGTATCTGCGTGGGTGCAGGGGCGATCATTGCCATGGCATCCGACCTGCGGATCGGCACGCCAGAGGCGAAAACCGCGTTTTTGTTCACCCGCGTGGGGCTGGCGGGTTGCGACATGGGGGCCTGTGCAATCTTGCCGCGCATCATCGGGCAGGGGCGTGCGGCAGAGCTGCTTTATACCGGGCGCGTCATGACGGCCGACGAGGCTGAGCGCTGGGGGTTCTTCAACCGGCTGGTGCCGGGGCAAGGGCTGGCAGAGGCCGCGCAAGAAATGGCTGCGCGGATCGCGGCGGGGCCGAATTTCGGGCATATGATGACCAAGACCATGCTGGCGCAGGAATGGTCCATGTCCATCGAACAGGCCATCGAGGCCGAGGCGCAGGCGCAGGCGATTTGCATGCAGACACAGGATTTCGTGCGCGCCTACGAGGCTTTCGTCGCAAAGGAAAAACCCGTCTTCGCGGGGGATTGAACGATGGGTTGGATTGGTTTGAGCCAAAAGAAACCGGGGGTTGCGCATCATGGCTGATCGCTCGTTTCTGGACTGGCCGTTTTTCGAGGATCGGCATCGCGAACTGGCCGGTGCGCTGGATCAATGGTGCGCTAGCCATCTTGGCGCGGTAGATCACAGCGATACCGATGCGGCCTGCCGGTCGCTGGTGGCGATGCTGGGGCAGGGTGGCTGGCTGCAGCACTCGGGCGCGATGCAGGGGGCGTTGGATGTGCGCAGCCTGTGCCTGATCCGCGAGACATTGGCGCGCCATGACGGTCTGGCGGATTTCGCCTTTGCCATGCAGGGGCTGGGCACCGGGGCGCTGTCGTTGTTTGGAACCGACCATCAGAAGGCCGAATGGCTGGCGCGCACGCGCGAAGGGCGCGCGATTTCGGCCTTTGCCCTGACCGAACCGCAATCAGGGTCGGATGTGGCCAGCTCAACTATGACGGCACAGACCGATGGGAACGGTTTTGTTCTGAACGGCGAAAAGACGTGGATCTCGAACGGCGGAATTGCAGATGTCTATACCGTCTTTGCCCGTACAGGCGAGGCGCCGGGCGCGCGCGGGCTGTCGGCATTCGTGGTGCCTGCGGGCCTGCCCGGGTTCGAGGTGGTCGAGCGGTTGGAGACGATCGCGCCGCATCCGCTGGCAAGACTGCGCTTTAACGGCGTGCGGGTGCCGGGATCGGCGCTGATCGGGCAGCGGGGGCAGGGTTTCCAAATCGCGATGTCGGTGTTGGATGTGTTCCGCTCTACCGTGGCGGCGGCGGCGCTGGGCTTTGCGCGGCGGGCTTTGGACGAGGCTTTGGGCCGTGTGCAGGCGCGGCAGGTGCAGGGCGCGCCGCTGTTCGATCTGCAGATGGTGCAGGGGCATGTCGCCGATATGGCGCTGCGTGTCGATGCGGCTGCTTTGCTGGTCTACCGCGCGGCTTGGGCCAAGGATGCAGGCGCGCCGCGCGTGACGCGCGAGGCGGCGATGGCCAAGCTGTATGCCACGGACGAGGCGCAAAAGGTGATCGACATGGCGGTGCAGTTGCACGGTGGCGAGGGGGTGCGCGCGGGTGCCGTGGTCGAACGGCTTTACCGCGAGATCCGCGCGCTAAGGATTTACGAGGGCGCGTCCGACGTGCAGCGCGTTGTCATCGCGCGCCAAGCCATAGGGGCCTTTCAGGGGGAGTGATGCCAATGCTGGGACCAAGCGCGCATGTAGACACCTTCACACGGGACAATCTGCCGCCGCCCGCGCAATGGCCTGATCTGTTCCTAGAGGGGTTTGATTACCCCGAACGGCTGAATGCCGCGGTCGAACTGACCGATGCAATGGTGGCGCGCGGGTTCGGCGACCGCACCGCGCTGATCGGCAACGGGCGCAGGCGGACCTACAAAGAGTTGGCGGACTGGACCAACCGTCTGGCCCATGCATTGGTCGATGATCTGGGGGTGCAGCCCGGCAACCGGGTACTGATCCGGTCTGCCAATAACCCTGCGATGGTCGCCTGCTGGCTGGCTGCAACCAAGGCGGGGGCGGTGGTGGTGAACACCATGCCTATGCTGCGGGCGGGCGAGTTGACCAAGATCGTCGACAAGGCCGAGATCAGCCATGCCCTGTGCGACACACGGCTGATGGACGAGATGGCGCAATGTGCGGCGGGGTCGCGCTTTCTGACCCGCGTGGCGGGGTTCGACGGCACGTCGAACCATGATGCCGAACTGGACCGCTTGGCGCTGGAAAAGCCCGTGCAATTCCAGGCCGTGCCGACGGGGCGCGATGACGTGGCGCTGCTGGGGTTCACCTCGGGCACCACGGGTGCGCCCAAGGCCACGATGCATTTTCACCGTGACCTGCTGATCATCGCCGATGGCTACGCGCGCGAGGTTCTAGGGGTGGTGCCAGAGGATGTGTTCGTGGGCTCGCCCCCCCTTGCCTTTACCTTCGGGCTGGGCGGGCTTGCGGTGTTTCCCTTGCGCTTTGGTGCGGCGGCGACCCTGCTGGAAAACGCCTCGCCCCCCAACCTGATCGAGATCATTCAAAAATACCGCGCGACCGTGTGCTTTACGGCGCCAACCGCTTATCGCGCGATGCTGACCGCGATGGAGCAGGGCGCGAATTTGTCATCCTTGCGCGCGGCCGTATCGGCAGGCGAGACACTGCCCGCGCCGGTTTATCAGGAATGGATGGCCAAGACCGGCAAGCCCATGCTGGACGGGATCGGCGCGACAGAGTTGCTGCATATCTTCATCAGCAACCGCTTTGACGATCATCGCCCGGCCTGTACCGGCAAGCCCGTCCGCGGATACGAGGCCAAGGTGATTGGCGAAGACGGGGCCGAGGTGGCGCGCGGCACGGTGGGCCGGTTGGCGGTGCGTGGGCCCACGGGGTGCCGCTATCTGGCGGATCAGCGTCAGGCGGATTATGTGCAAGATGGCTGGAACGTGACGGGCGATGCGTTCGTCATGGATGAAGACGGCTACTTGCATTTCGCCGCGCGCAACGACGATATGATCATCTCGTCGGGCTACAACATCGCCGGCCCCGAGGTAGAGGCGGCGCTGCTGTCGCATCCGCATGTGGCCGAATGTGCCGTGATCGGCGTGCCCGATGCCGAACGTGGCGCCATCGTGCAGGCCCATGTGGTGCTACGCGACGGGGTGGCGGCGGCCGACAGTACCGCGAAAGCCCTGCAAGATCACGTCAAGGCGCAGATCGCACCCTATAAATACCCGCGCAGCATTGTCTTTTGCGATGGCTTGCCGAAAACCGAAAGCGGCAAGATCCAGCGTTTCCGCCTTAGGCAGGCGCGGCCTTGACCTGTGTCTTCGTCCAGATACGCTGCAAGCCCGGCACGACCTATCGGGTTGCACAGCAGATCGTGCTGCGCGAAATTCATTCCGAACTTTACTCGACATCTGGCGCGTTTGATCTTTTGATGAAGCTTTATATTCCTGGTGGCGCCGATGTGGGCAAATATATCAACGATACACTGCTGGACATACCCGGCATCGAACGCACCCTGACCACGCCGACATTCAAGGCGTTCTGATCGACCAAAAGCAAAAGCCCAAAAGGGGCCAACACGGAGGAAAGACAAAATGAAACTGACGAAACTGGCGATGCTGGCCACGACCGCGCTGCTGGCGGCGGGCGCGGCCATGGCGGAAAGCAAGGTCAAAGTGGGCATGATCACCACGCTGTCGGGCGGTGGCGCTGGCCTTGGCATCGATGCGCGTGATGGCTTCATGCTGGCGCTGAAACTGTCGGGCAGCGATGCGGTCGAGGTGGTGATCGAGGATGACCAGCGTAAGCCCGAGATCGCGGTGCAGCTGGCAGATAAGCTGATTCAGGCCGAGAATGTTGATGTGATGACCGGCATCATCTGGTCGAACCTTGCGATGGCGGTGGTGCCTTCGGCCGTGGCGCAGGACAAGATCTACCTATCTCTTAACGCGGGCCCCTCGGCGCTGGCGGGCAAGGGCTGCCACCCCAACTATTTCAACGTGGCTTGGCAGAACGACAACCTGCACGAAGCGGCGGGCGCCTATGCGGCCAAGGCGGGCTATAGCAAAACCTTCATTCTTGCGCCGAACTATCCAGCGGGCACCGACGCGCTGACGGGTTTCAAGCGCTTCTACAAGGGTGCGCCGGCCGGCGAGATCTATACCACGCTGGGGCAGACCGACTATGCCGCCGAGATCGCGCAGATCCGCGCATCGGGGGCGGATTCGGTGTTCTTTTTCCTGCCGGGCGGCATGGGGATTTCCTTCATGAAGCAATATGCCGACAGCGGCGTGGGCCTGCCGGTGGTGGGGCCTGCCTTCAGCTTTGATCAGGGCATTCTTCAGGCCGTGGGCGCAGCGGCGCTGGGCGTGGTCAATACCTCGCAATGGGGCAAGGACCTGGACAACGCGGCCAACCAGACCTTTGTGGCAGCGTTCCAGCAAGAATACGGGCGTTTGCCGTCGCTTTATGCAAGCCAAGGGTATGACACGGCGAACCTGCTGCTTTCGGCCATCGGCAAGGCCGATGTTTCGGATAAGAATGCGTTCCGCGCCGCGCTGAAAGAGGCCGATTTCGCCAGCACGCGGGGTGATTTCAAGTTTGGCACCAACAACCACCCCATTCAGGACATCTATGTCCGCGAAGTGATCCAAGAGGGTGACGTTTTCACCAACAAGATCATCGGTGTGGCGCTGGAAGATCACGGCGACGCCTATGCGGCCAAGTGCAAGATGTAAGCACTGATCTGGTCCCGGTGCGGATGTGCCGGGGTCATCCCCCTTGTTTCGTGGCCGCGCCTGTTGCGCGCGGGCAGGATGATTTTACCCCAAGCGGACGGAAAACATGACCTTTCTGCTCTTTGCCGAACAGATGCTGAACGGGCTGCAATTCGGGATTATGCTGTTCCTGATGGCTGCGGGCCTGACGCTGGTGTTTGGCGTTATGGGCCTGATCAATCTGGCGCATGGATCGCTTTACATGATCGGCGCCTTTGCCGCAGCGGCGGTGGCGGGGGCGACCGGGTCTTTCACGCTGGCGCTGATCGCCAGTCTTGCGGCGGCGGCGGCGGCGGGGGCGCTGATCGAACTGACGGTGATCCGGCGGCTTTACAAACGCGACCATTTAGATCAGGTGCTGGCGACTTTCGCGCTGATCTTGATCTTGTCGGAAGGCACGCGCTGGGTCTTTGGCTCTTTTCCGCTTTATCTGGATGTGCCCAGTTACCTGTCCGGTCCGGTGATGCTGCCGGGCGGTATCCAGTATCCGCTGTATCGCTTGTACATCATCGGCGCGGGCCTGCTGCTGGCCGTGGGGCTGTTTGCCCTGATCGCGCGCACCCGTATCGGTATCCAGATCCGCGCGGGCGAGGCCGACCGCGAGATGATCGCCGCGCTGGGGGTCGACATATCGCGGCTGTACACGCTGGTCTTTGCCCTTGGTGCGGCATTGGCGGGGCTTGCCGGTGCGCTGGTGGGCGCGATCCAATCGGTGCAGGTCGGCATGGGCGAGCCGGTGCTGATCCTTGCTTTTGTCGTGATCGTCATTGGCGGGATCGGTTCGATCAAGGGGGCGCTGGTCGGGGCATTGCTGGTGGGCATGACCGACACGATGGGAGGCGTTTTGCTGCCACGCGTGTTCGCGCTGTTCATGGACCCATCCGCTGCCACCACGGTGGGCGCGTCGCTGGGGTCGATGCTGATCTATATCCTGATGGCGGTCGTGCTGATCATGCGCCCCTCGGGCCTATACGGGAGCACCTGAGATGACGCGCGAGACATATATCAATGCAGCTCTAAGCTTGCTGTTGGTGCTGGTGCCATTTTGGGCATGGTCCACGGGGCAGGCCTATATCCTGACGCTTTGCACCAAGGTTGCGATCCTTGCGCTGGCCGGTGTGGGGCTGAACATCGCGCTGGGGCTTGGCGGGCTGGTCAGTTTTGGCCATGCGGCGTTTTTTGGGATTGGCGGCTATGCCATGGGCATTCTGGCCAGCCATGCGCAGACCTTCGATCCCATCATGGACTGGCCAATCCTGATCGAGGGCACGAAATCCATGCCCATGATCTGGCTTGTGGCGATGCTTGCCTCGGCATTGGCGGCGCTGCTGATTGGCGCGCTCAGCCTTCGAACGTCGGGTGTCTATTTCATCATGATCACGCTGGCCTTTGCGCAGATGCTTTATTATTTCACCATCGGCTGGCCCGCCTATGGCGGCGAGGATGGTCTATCGATCTATGTGCGCAACAGCTTTCCGGGGCTGAATACGCTGGTGCCGGTGCAGTTCCTGATCCTGTCCTACGTGATCCTTGGCCTTGCCCTGTTGTTTTCCGCGCGGCTGGCGCGGGCGCCGTTCGGGCTGGCGCTAAGCGCGGCGCGGCAGAACGCTGACCGGGTCGAAACCGTTGGCATCGCGCCCTACCGGCTGCGGCTGGTGGCTTTCGTGATCTCTGGCGCGATCACGGGTTTGGCGGGGGCCCTTTTTGCCGATCTGAACCGTTTCATCAGCCCCACGATGTTTAGCTGGCACACCAGTGGCGAGATCATGATCTTCGTGATCTTGGGCGGTGTGGGGCGGCTTTATGGGCCCGTGGCGGGGGCGGCGCTGTTCATTTTGCTCGAGCATCTTTTGGGCGGGGTCAGCGACTACTGGAAGATCTTCCTAGGCGCGCTGCTGCTGGCCGTCGTGCTGTTTGCACGCGGCGGGCTGATCGGAACCCTTGCCGGGCGGGAGGTGGCACATGGCTGAGCCGCTGTTGCAGACGCGTGGCATCACCAAGTCATTTGGGGCGCTGAAGGCCTCGGATGCGATCAGCCTTGATCTGCATCCGGGCGAGATACATGCCCTGATCGGCCCGAATGGTGCAGGAAAATCCACGCTGATCAAGCAGATCGCCGGCAACATGACGCCTGACAGCGGCACCGTGCATTTTCTGGGGCAGGATGTGACCGCCTTGGATACCGTGGCGCGGGCGCGGTTGGGGCTGGGGCGCACGTTTCAAATTTCGGCCTTGGCGATGGACTTCACGGTGCTGCAGAACGCGGTGCTTGGGGCGCTTGGCGCGCGTAGCGGTGTGATGCGGTTCTTCCTACCCGTGATGAAGGACCGCGCGCTGCTGGCACGCGCGCATGAGGCGTTGGAACGGGTGGGCCTGCAAGATCACGCCGCCACGCGCACGGCAGAGCTGTCGCATGGGCAGCGGCGCCAGCTGGAGGTGGCGGTGGCACTGACCCTTAAACCCAAAGCGTTTCTGATGGACGAGCCGATGGCGGGCTTGGGGGCGGGCGGATCGAAACGCCTGACGGGTTTTCTGGATGGTCTGCGCGCCGAGGCGCCGATCTTGTTGGTCGAGCATGACATGGATGCGGTCTTTGCCTTGGCAGACCGTATTTCCGTGCTGGTCTACGGGCAGGTCATCGCCACCGGCACCGCCGACGAGATCCGCGCAAACCCCGACGTGCGCCGCGCCTACCTTGGCGAGGAGGACGCGCCATGAGCTTGCTATCGGTCGATAAACTGGCGGTGCAATACGGGTCTTCGCAGGCCTTGTTCGGGGTGTCCTTCGATGTGGCACCGGGCGAGGTTGTGGCCCTGATGGGGCGCAACGGCATGGGCAAGACCACGACGATCCATGCGATTTGTCGGATGGTGCCGGCCATGACTGGTGCGATCACCTTTGATGGGCATGATCTTTTGCGGCTGCCCTCTTTTCGCGCGGCGCGTCTGGGGATTGGGCTGGTGCCCGAAGGGCGGCGTTGCTTTGCCTCGCTGACGGTCGAGGAAAACCTGATTGCCAGCGCGCGCC
Source organism: Paracoccaceae bacterium (assembly GCA_009924775.1). GTDB lineage: Bacteria > Pseudomonadota > Alphaproteobacteria > Rhodobacterales > Rhodobacteraceae > CAJXSO01. Next base: position 10,189 of record RFQY01000030.1, read on the forward strand.
CCGGTCATTGGGATCTTGCGCGCATTGCGCGGCTGTTTCCACGGCTTGCGGAACGGCGCGATCAGAAGGCGGCATCGCTGTCGGGGGGCGAACAGCAGATGCTGGCGATCGCCCGCGCGCTGATGACGAACCCGCGCTTGCTGCTTTTGGACGAGGCGACAGAAGGCTTGGCGCCCGTGGTGCGGCAGGAAATCTGGGCGGCCATCGCCACGTTGAAGCGTGACAGCGGGCTTGCCATTGTTGTTGTCGACAAGGCTCTGAAAGAGCTGAACAAGATCGCGGATCGTGCGGTGATCATCGAGCGGGGCACATCGGTCTGGGCGGGGCGACCTGATGCGCTGACGCCCGACCTTGCCGACCGTTACCTGGGGGTCTGACGGATGCCCGATTCCCATCGCCGCAAAGCCATGTTCAAAAATTGCGACCCCGCGCAGATCGATACGCTATTCACCGCGCTCAGTCGTCTTGGTGACTGGCTGGACACCACCCCAACCTGCCGCAAACTGGGGCGCAGAAGCCTAGATCTGTTTTTGCCGGTGCCCTGGGGCCGTGATTTGCGCAACGCTTTGGAATTTCAAGTGAAAGGAATGCACTAATGGCGCATCGGATCATTCAGCCCCAAGGGTGGGCCATGGCGAAGGGCTATGCCAATGGGATGCTCAGCGAAACTGGCACCCTGTATGTGGGTGGGCAGATCGGTTGGGATGAAAACCAGGTCTTCCGCAGCCATGATTTCATCGGTCAAATGGAACAGGCCCTGCGCAATGTCATGGCCGTAGTCGAGGCGGCGGGCGGCAAGGCGGAACACCTTGTGCGCCTGACGTGGTATGTCACCGACAAGCGCGAATATCTGGCCCGGCAAGCCGAGGTGGGGCAGGCCTATCGCCGCGTGCTGGGACGCCATTTTCCGGCCATGACAATGGTCGTTGTGGCCGGCCTTGTCGAGGATGAGGCGCTTGTCGAGATCGAGGCAACCGCCGAGATCCCGCAGGCCAGCACCCTCGGGTCTTAATGCGGGAAGTGTTTGACAGCCCTGCCGCGAAAGTATGAAGTTTGGACTTCATACTTGGATAGGGCGGGGCATGGGTGTTTTGATTTTGGCTGATGTGAATGGTGGTACAGTCTGCGCCTATGGCGGGCCGCATTCACCCTTCGGCATGATCAACACCATGCAGGTGCGCCATGGCGGATGATGTTTTTGTCGGCGATTATGACCGCCGGGTTTGTCCAACGGAACTAGAGCATCGCGCAGCCAAGGGGGCCGCGGCGCTGAATGCAGCGGGCATCTTTGCCGACACGCCCGTTGCGGTGATCATGCGCAACGATCTGGCCCAGATCGAGGTGATGCGCGCAGCGGCCCGTGCGGGCGCAGTGATCGTTGCGCTGAATTGGCACGGCGCGGCAGAAGAAGTGGCTGCAATCTGCCAAGATGCGGGCGCGCGCCATGTGATCGTGCACCGCGATCTGATCAAAGCGCTAGAGCCCGCGCTGGAGGGGCGGCAGGTGATCGGCGTCACACCGGGCCCGGCTTTGTGCAGCGCCTATGACATATCGGCCGATGCCGCGCAGGCCGGCAATGTGGTGGAATGGGCCGCGCTGGTCGATGCGGCCGAAGCGGCGCCCAACCGCGAAATGATGCGCCCGATGTTGCGCTATACGTCTGGGTCCACCGGGCGGCCCAAGGGGGTGCGGCGCAACCGGACCGGCCCGCGCAAAGATTTCACCAACCTGTTGCAGCAGGTCGCAAACGAGATGATGGGCTTGCATCCCGGTGCCAAGTTTTTCACCGCCGCGCCCGTCTATCATTCGGCCCCTTCGACGCTGACAAGCGCGGCTTTGGTCAGCCCGGGCGTATCGACATTGCTGGCGCCCCGTTTCGACCCCGAGGATTTTCTTGCAACGATCGCACGCGAGGGCATCACCCATATCTATCTGGTGCCAACCATGATGAATCGCATGCTGAAACTGCCCGAAGAGGTGAAGGCGCGCTACGATCTGTCGTCGGTTGAATTTGCGGTATCGACCGGGTCGCCATGGCCGCACGATTTGAAGCGCGCCATGATCGACTGGTGGGGCCCGGTGTTTTGGGAAAGCTATGGCGCGACCGAAATTGGCTTTATGACCATGGCCTCCTCTGCCGATGCGCTGGCACGCCCGGGCACGGCGGGGCGGATGCAGATGGGGGGAACGCTGATGATTCTTGGCCCCGATGGCAACGAACTGCCCCCAGGCGAAGTGGGCGAGATCTACGCAAAGATGGATGTTTTTGGCGGGTTCGACTACTCTAACGATCCCGAAAGCCGCGCCAATGCCGAAAAACATGGGCATTTTTCGGTGGGCGATCTGGGGTGGGTGGATGACCAAGGCTATCTGTTCATCACCGATCGCAAGAAAGACATGATCATTTCGGGTGGCGCCAATATTTTCCCAGCCGAAATCGAGGCGGTTTTGATGCGCGCGCCTTTCATCCGGGACGTGGCGGTTTTTGGGGCGCCGCACCCAGACTTTGGCGAGCAAGTGGTCGCCGCGATCGAGCCTGCCGCTGGCTGGGCACCCGATCAGGCCGAGGTGATGGCCTTTCTCGAGGGTAAGCTGGCGCGGATGAAACATCCGCGGATCATCGATTTTCACAACCGCCTACCGCGCGAGGATACCGGCAAGGTTTTCAAGACCCGCCTGCGCGCGCCCTATTGGCAGCGCGCTGAGCGCAATATTTGACCAAATCTGGCCGCATTCATGCGCCCCTGCCTATGCAGGCCCGCTGGTTTGGCAAGGGGGCAGCGCAACGCGACCTGTGGCATGCCCAAAGGTGAATTGCGGGCCAAACCCTAGCACGTATCGCCATCGATCAGCTGAAACCCAAGATCCACCCGCCGGCCGGTGCTGTGCCGCTCTGGATCGCGGTCTTGATTGCCGTCTTGATCTGTTTCTTGGCCGATCAGGTGCAAGGCGGCCTGCACGCCCATTTGTAACCGCGGCGTTTCCACCGTGGTCAGGCGCACGGGTAACGCCTCGAGAAAGGGAAGCCCGTTGAACCCGGCAAGGGCCACATCGGATGGAATGGCAATGCCTTCGCTTAGGCAATGCATAATGCCCCCGGCGGCCAAGTCATCGTTGGAATAATAGATCGCTTGCGGCGGGTGCGCTTGCGCCAGCACCTCGGCGGTGGCGCGCCGCCCGACTGTCATCGACGATGGCTCGGGCCTGATGAGCTGTGTGACAATCTGGGCGCCAGCTTCGCGAATGGCCGCGCGAAACCCCTCTAGGCGTTTGAGCGCGCGCAAATCTTTGCCGCCTTGGCTGCCGATATAGCCAAAGCGGCGGTAGCCTTTTGATAGCATATGCTGCGCCGTGCAACGCCCTGCCGCAATCTGCGACATGCCAAAGGCAACAGAAATCGGGTCACCGTCGATATCCATCACTTCGGCCACGCGCACGCCCGAGGCGCGAATGGTGGCACGCGTGGCTTGGCTGTGTTCCAGCCCTGGCAAGATGATCCCGCGCGGGCGCCACGACAAAAGATCGCGCACCAGTTCTTCTTCGCGCTCGGCCGAGTATTCGGTTACGCCAAACACCGGCTGCACGCCAGAGCCGGCCAAGGTGGTTTGCACCCCGTTCAACACCTCAGAAAAGACACGGTTGCCAAGGGTTGGCAGCACAACCGCGATCAGCGGCGCGGTTTCATCGCGCAGGGCGGTGGCCAGCCTGTTGGGCACATACCCAAGCAACCGGGCCGCATCCTGAACCCGCTTGCGCACCTTGTCAGAGGTTTGCCCCGTGCCACGCATGACCCGCGATACCGTCATCTGGCTAACGCCCGCGGCCGCGGCAACGTCTTCCATCGTTGGCCGCATTTCTGCTTTGTCCACCATCGAAACCGCCCTTAGCCCTTGCGCCATATTCTGTCAGGGAACTTGGCGTTCAAAATTGCGATTGACAAGTGTTTACGTAAACATCATCGTTTCTGACTAAATGTTTACGAAAACATTTTATGAGGGGGGAAAGATGAAACCATCTGCACGGGGTATTTTGTGCCAGTGGCCGGGCTGTGCCAGCGCTGCGTTGACGCGCGCTGCAGCCCAAGCGCGCCCCATGACGCCATTTGTTGCAAAGCACCGGATAGGCGCATGACGAAGGCCAGCAAGATCGCCGTTATCGGGCTGGGGTCGATGGGATATGGGATGGCCTTGTCGTGCTTGCGCGCGGGGCATCGCACGTGGGGCGTTGATATCAACGCTGATGCGGCCCGGCGGTTTCAGGCCGAAGGTGGCGAGGCAGGCGATCTTCCGCCAGATCTGGATGCCGTGGTTGTGGTGGTTTTGAACGCCAGCCAGACCGAGGCCGTGCTTTTTGGCGAAAACGGGGTTGTGGCAAAGCTGGCGGCGGGCGCGGTTGTTATTGCCTGTGCAACCGTGCCGCCCACATTTGCCCGCGAGATGGAGGCACGGTGCGCGGCGGCGGGGGTGCTGTATTTGGATGCGCCCATTTCTGGCGGGGCGGCAAAGGCGGCGCAGGGGGCGCTGTCTGTGATGGCGGCAGGCTCTGCCGCTGCGTTTGCTGCTGCGCGCCCCATGCTGGCGGCCTGCGCCACAACGGTTTTCGAACTTGGCAGCACAGCGGGGCCGGGCTCGGCGATGAAATCGGTCAACCAGTTGCTTGCCGGCGTGCATATCGCAACAATGGCCGAGGCCATGACCTTTGGCATGACCCAAGGCGTGGAGCCGGCGAAATTTCTTGAAGTGATCAGCAAATGCGCCGGAACCAGCTGGATGCTAGAGAACCGCGCGCCGCATATTGTCGAGGGTGATTATACGCCGAAAAGCCAGATTAATATCTGGCCCAAGGATCTGGGCATTGTTCTTGATGTTGCCAAATCTGCCGGCTTCGCAACCCCGATCACCGCCGCAGCCCTGCAACAATACTTGGCCGCCGTCGAAATGGGGCTTGGCGGCGAAGACGACGCCGCCATCGCCAAGGTCTATGCCCACAATGCCGGGCTGGAGCTGCCAAAACCCAAAACCTGATCTGCTGCCGGGTGCAGCGGAACACCCAACCAAATGTTTAAACGGGAAGAAAACCATGACATTTAAAGCCAGTATCGCAGGTGTTTTTGCGCTTGCCCTGACGGCCGCTGCGCCGGCCATCGCGAACGACTTTCCTGAAAGACCGATCAACCTGATCGTTCCGTTCAATGCAGGCGGCGGCACAGATCTGCTGGTGCGCGGGTTTGCCCCGCATATGGCCAAGGCGCTTGGGGGCGATGTGTTTGTCTCTAACATGGCGGGTGGATCTGGCACGGTGGCGGCAGGCGCGCTTGCCGGGCAAAAGCCCACCGGCTAACAGCTGGGCTATTGGTCGGTAACGGTTAGCACCATTCAGCCGCAGATCAAGGATGTGCCCTATGGCCTCGATAGCTGGGCGCCGATTTGTTCGGTGGCGGCCTCGCCCACGATGCTGTTCACCAACGCCGGCAATGGGATCGAAACGATCGAGCAGGCCAAGGCCGCCATCGAGGCGGAACCGGGCAAGTATCTGTTTGGGTCGTCCGGCCCGGGGGCAATGACGCATCTGACCACAGTCGCAGCCTTCGAGGGGCTGGGTGTTCTGGACAAGATCAAGCATTTGCCGTTCCAAGGCTCGGGGCCCGCGCTGCAGGCAATGGCCGCAGGCACGATCCAGTTCTTTGGCGATACCGAAATTCTGATGCAGCGCGGTAATTTCACCCCGCTGGCCATTTTCGCAAACGAACGTTCGGCCAATTACCCCGATGTGCCCACCGCAGCCGAGGTGGGCATCGCCGCACCTTTGAACGAGCTTTACCTTTGGGGGGGCTTGTTTGCGCCAGCCGGCACACCTGCCGATGTTGTGGCTAAGCTGTCAGACGCCTGCGGTGCCGCCGTGGCATCAGAAGGGTTCCAGTCCTTCGCCGCAGATACGCAAACGGTGCTGAAATATCGCAACGCAGAAGAATTCGATGCCTTCTTCCGCGCGCAATATGAAGGCAACACCGCCATCATCAAGGCCGCGGGCCTGTAACACCCGTCTGGGTGCCGCTGGCCGGCACCCAGACCGCACCCAACCCGGCAAGGAGCGGTTTCATGAGCGTGCTGACGGAAAGGCGGATTACATCGCTTGCCCTGCTGCTGATCGCAGCGGCGCTGCTGTCGCAGACCTTTGGGCAGTCCTATTCCGGGTTGGGGGCTTTCAGCCCGATGTTTTTTCCACAGATTGTTTTAGGGTTTTGGCTGTTTGTCGCAACGCTGGATCTGGGGGCCGAATTGCGCCAGCGCCACAGCATGACCCGGCCAAGGATTGTCAGGGTTATCTTGATTGCGCTGGCCTGTGTGACGTTTCTTTTGCTGATGACACGCATCGGTTTTTTCCTTGCTGCGGTGCCGTTTTCGGTTTTCGCGCTGCTGGTTTTGGGCCTGCGCACCCCTGTGCCCATCGTTTTGGTGGGAGTGGGCGTGCCGGCGGCGCTTGTGGCTTTATTCAACCACCTTCTGAAGCTGCCCTTGCCCAGCTCGCCATGGGCTTGGTGGTTTTAAGGACATCCAATGATTGAACTGCTTCCACAGGCTGCGGCGCTGATTTTCACATTCGAAGGCATTGGTGTGCTGCTTTTTGGCACCATACTTGGCATCATCCTAGGTGCCCTGCCGGGGATCGGGTCTACGGTGGCGGTGGCAATGGTGCTGCCCTTTACGCTGACGATGAGCCAGGCCCCGGCGATCTTGCTGTTGCTGGCAATTTACGCCGGGTCGGTCTATGGCGGGTCGGTCTCGGCCATTCTCATCAACACGCCGGGCACACCGCAATCGGCGGCCACCTGCCTTGACGGGTATCCAATGGCAAAACGTGGCGAGGCTGGCTTGGCGCTGGGCTGGAGCACGGTTGCCTCAACCATTGGGGGGCTGACCTCGGCTGTGGTGTTGTTGTTGGCCGCCCCGCAATTGGCTGCTTTGGCGCTGAATTTTGGCCCGATCGAGACATTTGCCCTGATCCTTCTTGGCCTGACATGTATTGTTTCGGTTTCCGAGGGGTCGCTGTTAAAGGGATTGGTCGCCGGCAGTATCGGGCTGTTCTTGGGATGCGTGGGCTGCGACCCCATCACGGGCGAGGCCCGGTTCACATTCGGCCAGTTTCAGCTGATTTCTGGGTTCAACCTGTTGGCGGTGGTTATTGGTGTTTTTGCCCTGTCCGAAGTGTTGCTGCGCGCCGCGGCCAAGGATGATGCAGACCATGGCTTGGTGTCTTTTTCCGGTATCGTTCTGCCACCGCTTTCGGCTTGGCGGGGCCGGGTCAAGGGGCTGGTGAAATCGGTGGCCATTGGCAATGGCATCGGCATCTTGCCGGGCACAGGGGCGGCGACGGCGGCCTTTATTGCCTATGCCGAGGCGCAGCGCTCGTCGCCCAATCGCAAGAATTTTGGCAAGGGCGAGCCGGATGGGCTGATTGCCTCGGAATCGGCCAACAACGCGGTCACCGGCGGTGCCCTTGTGCCGACCTTGGCGCTGGGCATTCCCGGTGATGCGATCACGGCTGTGATGTTGGCAACGCTTACCCTGCACGGGGTGACGCCGGGGATACGGCTGATGGCCGATAACCCGGTGTTGATCGCCGCAATTTTTTCGGGGTTCTTTGTGATCAACCTGCTGCTTTTGCCGATGGGCATGCTGGTGGCCAAGGGGGCTGCGCCGCTGTTGCGCCTGCGCGAGGGCTACATGCTGGTTCTGATCGTTTTGCTATGCGCGGTGGGTGTTTATTTCGTGCGGGGCAATCCGTTTGACCTGATGGTGATGGGGGTGGCTGGCGTGCTGGGGTTCATCTTGCGCCGGCAAGGGATGCCAATGCCGCCATTGGTGATTGGCATGGTGCTTGGCCCCACGCTGGAAATTTCCCTGCGGCAGGGCTTAATCATCACCGACGGCAGTTTTATGGCCTTCTTCACTGGGCATCCCATTGCCTTGGTGCTTGTGATATGCGCGGGGGTGATGGTGTGCTTGCCGCTGATCCGGGCGGTGCGCGCAAGGCTGGGCTTGGTGCACTTGCACAAGGGATAAACGATGACAACCGTTTTGGGCTGTATTGCAGATGATTTCACTGGCGCCACCGATCTTGCGGGCTTGCTGGCGCGCTCTGGCGTGCCGGTGTCGCTGCGCATCGGCATCCCAGACGCGCCGCCCGCAGACCCGGCCCCGTTCGAGGTGATTGCGCTGAAATGCCGAACCGCCCCCGCCGCGCAGGCCGTGGCCGAATGCCGGGCGGCGTTAGAGTGGTTGCAGCGCGCCGGGGCGCAGCGGTTTTTCTGGAAATACTGCTCGACCTTTGACAGCACGCCCGAGGGCAACATTGGCCCTGTGGCCGAGGCGCTGATGGCAGATCTGGGGGCGTCGCAGACGATCTATTGCCCGGCATTTCCCGAAAATGGCCGCGCGATTTTTATGGGCCACTTGTTCGTGGGGCGCATGTTGCTGGCGCAAAGCCCGATGAAGGACCACCCGCTGACGCCCATGCGCGATTCGAACCTGATGAGCCTGCTGCAGCCACAGGTGACACGGCCCGTGGGTTTGGCGGACAGGTTGACCGTGGCCAAGGGCGCCGATGCGCTGCGCGCCGAATTGGCCGACCTTGACAAGGCAGGCGTGGCGCATGTGGTGGTCGATGCTGTCAGCAACGATGATCTGACAGTGATCGCCAAAGCCTGCCACCACATGCCGCTGATGACTGGGGGCAGCGCCGTGGCCATGCCCTTGCCCATGCTTTACTTGGCCGATGGCACGCTGGCGGCGGGGCAGGGGCCTGCCAGCGCCCCCGCGGTGGCGCCCGAAGCGGTGATCTTGTCGGGCAGCTGTTCTGTCATGACGAACGCGCAGGTGGCGGCCTATCTTGAAACTGGTGCGCCGCGGCTGCGCCTTGATCCGCTGGATCTGGCCACGCGTGGCACGGGGCCTGTGCTGCACTGGCTGATGCAGCAAGATCTGGCCGCTGCACCGCTGATCTATGCCACCGCCGACCCGGCCAGCGTGCGGGACGCGCAAGAGAAACTTGGCCGCGCGCGGGCGGGCGAGATTGTCGAGCAGGCCTTGGCCGCCTGCGCCACAGCTGCGCGCGATGCCGGGGCCAGACGGATCGTTGTGGCGGGCGGTGAAACCGCGGGCGCGGTAACGCAGGCGCTGGATGTGACGCGCCTTGATATCGGGCAGGAAATTGCCCCCGGCGTTCCTTGGACATTTTGCAACAGCCAAGGGCACCACCTTGCCCTTGCGCTGAAATCTGGCAATTTTGGTGCCGAGACCTTTTTCCGCGACGCATTGGAGCGCCTATGACACCGGAAAACGCCCTGCGCGAGCAGATCTGCCTGTTGGCAAAATCGCTTTATGAGCGTGGCTTGACGCATGGCAGCACCGGCAACATCTCGGCGCGCACGCCCGATGGTGGGCTATTGGTATCGCCGACCGGGGCCAGCTTTGGCCGGCTTGATCCCGCGCGCCTTAGCCGGTTTGACACCAGCGGGCGGCTGATTGGCGGCGACAAACCGACCAAAGAGATGCCGCTTCACACGGCGTTTTATGAAACACGCGCCAATGTTGGCGCGGTGGTGCATTTGCACTCGTGCCATTCTGTTGCCTTGTCGATGATGCCGGATGTGGATGCCGAATGTTTTCTGCCGCCGCTGACACCCTATGCGATCATGAAACTTGGCCGGGTCAAGCTGCTGCCGTTTTTCCTGCCCGGCGATCCGGCGATGGGCGCTGCGGTGCGCGGCCTTGCGGGCAAGAGATCGGCGGTGATGCTGGCCAATCACGGCCCCGTTGTGGCTGGCGCCGATGTCGAGGCGGCGTGCGATGCGATCGAGGAACTGGAAGATACCGCCCGGCTTGCGCTGATGACGCGCGGGCTGAACCCGCGGATGCTATCAGAAGCCGAGCAGCGGGCGGTCGTGACCAAATTCAATGTCGAGTGGGACCAATGAAGTTTTCTGCCAATCTCGGCTTTCTATGGGCAGACCGCCCACTGCCTGACGCCATTCGCGCCGCCAAGGCTGCGGGCTTTGACGCGGTCGAATGCCACTGGCCCTATGACACGCCAGCAGACGCGGTGAATGCCGCGCTGCGTGACACTGGGCTGCCGATGCTGGGGCTGAATACAATCCGGGGAAATCTGGGCGAGAATGGCCTTTCCGCGCTTCCTGGGCGTCAGGCCGAGGCCCGGGCCGCGATTGATGCCGCGATAGAATATGCCAGCGCGATTGGGGCGCAGGCCATACATGTGATGGCCGGGTTTGCCCAAGGGCCAGATGCGCAAGCAACCTTTTTGGAAAACTTGGCCTATGCGCGCGCAGCGGCGCCGGCGCAGATAACGCTGTTGATCGAGCCATTAAACCGGCACGACGCCCCGGGCTATTTCCTGAAAACCACCACCCAAGCAATGGATGTGCTGGGCCAGCTTGCGTTGCCGGGCGTGAAGCTGATGTTTGATTGCTATCATGTGGGCCGCACCGAAGGCGATATTGTCACCCGCCTTGACGCGCTGATGCCCATGATCGGCCATATTCAGTTTGCCTCGGTTCCAGATCGTGGCCCGCCAGATCATGGCGAAATCAACTATGGCTATATCTTTGATGCCCTTGCGCAAAGGGGATGGGCGCGCCCGATTGGGGCGGAATACAAGCCAAAAGGCGCGACCGATGATAGCCTTGGCTGGCTAAACGCGCGGCTTGGGGCTGATTAGGCGCGTTTTGGGGCGGCGCATATGTGCTAGGGTCAGCGAAGCGATGAAAAATACAAATCCAAAAAATGTAGATCTGAACCTGTTTT
>RFQY01000291.1 GCA_009924775.1 Paracoccaceae bacterium
CACCGAAGTTCATGGTGCCATAGTGGTGGTGTACAGATGCACGCTAGCGAAGTTGTGAAGTGCCCCCAATGCGGCAGCGATGAGATACGCGCAACTTATACCAACGGCCACGATGCTGACCGTGTGGTGAGGCAACGCCGGTGTTTGGCCTGCCAACACCGCTGGTATACGGCTGAGTTGGCAGTGAGCCTGGCTGTCGTGGGCTGGGAGCGCAAGGAGCCAAGCGGCAAAAGCGTTCCAGTGCTGCGGGTGCCGGTTGATCTGGCAGTGGGTAGCGACGCGGTGTAACGGGATATGACTGGCCACCCTTGACGTGCACCGTAGAAGGGGCATAATGGCCACACGAGGGGAGCGGCCCACTCGCAAAACTCAACCGCCGGCCGAACAGCGCACACGAGGCCGTAAAACCCGAGCGCAACACGGCCTGACTAAGCCCGCACTGCCGGTTGGCCCGGCGCACCAATCCACCCACACCATGAAACAGGCACTCACAAGCGACTGGGGGCCGACTCTTTACCTATGGACTGCTCAGCTCGCAGAAATCGTCGTGGCCGTGTACGTCAGCGGCCTAATGCTCGGCGCATGGCTGCATCGCCTCAACGACCGCATTGCACGGATGGTCGCATCATGAACGCCATCAACAATGCCATTTGCTGCCTAATCGCCGCCAGCGTGTTCGCCATGATCGGCATTGAGTCTGGCGCACATCACAGCCCCACCCACTCGGGCACGCAGCAGGTGGTGCGCCATGACTGAACGCCGCTTTTACTTCCAGATCAAGGCCGCCAACGTTTTTGAATCGATCACGGCCTGCAGCCTGACTGAGGCCAAGCTGATCGCTGCTGACACTTGGCTGGAATGGTGGTCGCAGATTGAATGGCTCAACCCTGAACAGGAATCAACCCATGACTGAGATCAGAGGCGCTTTGCTGCACTGGCGCACTGAAGAACACGAAACTGGCTGCTATGGCGAGGGCGTCAGCCGGCCACGCCACAATGCCCGCGTCAAGGATTTCACGGTGCTGGTCTATCCCCGCGGTGCGCAACCGCTGAAGTGGTACACACGCGCCGAATCCAAGACCGCTGCCGCCAAGTACGCGCAGAACCGCTGGCCAGGTGCCACGGTGGAGGTGGTGTGAGCGATATCCGCCATCGCCTCGAACAACTGCTGAACGACACAGGCGCCTACCGTCAAGGCCGCCAAGATGAACGCGAACGGCTCCAGCACCTGATCGATATCCGCATTGATCAGCTGAACAGCATCACGGGTATCCGCAATCGGCACCAGCTTTGCGCTGAGCTGCTCCAACTACGCCAAACACTTGAACCATGAACGCCCAACAGCTGGATCAACAACGCGCCGACATGATGGAGGACCTTTATGAGCTCAGCGGCCGCGATCAGCTGCCTTATGGCCACCCGTTGCGCAGCACCTACACCGGACTGTGGCAAGAGTTTGCCCGTGATCTGGCCGCCAATTTCCGCGACACGTATTACCCCGAACTGCTAGCCCGCGTGACCCGTGCCATGGATGCCACCGAGTCGGTGATGACGCAGAAGCAAGCGCAGCAGGCGATTGAGGTATGCCGTCAGCAGCTGCTGGGGGATAAGTGGTTGTGATGCCAACTGGCCGGCGATTTAAGGCCGGAGAGCTGAATCACGCCGCCATCCTCACGCCGGAGCTAGTGCGCAAACTGCGCCGGCTCCGCACCGAGGGGTGGAGCTACCGCCAACTGGCAGCCGAGTTTGACGTTGACGAAAAGCACGCATGGCGCATCTGCAAACGCATCGCATGGAGATGGCTTGATGACTGATCCAATCAATCCAGACCACTACCGCCGTGGCCCAGTGGAGGCCATCGACGTGATTGAGGCTGCTGTGGCGGATGCGCCGCACATGGTGCCCGCGTACCTGCAGGGCCAGGCGTTGAAGTATCTGCTGCGCATCTGGTGCAAAGGGCACGCGCTAGAAGACGCCCGCAAATGCCGGTGGTATATCGACCGTCTGATTGCCAAACTGGAGGGATGATGCACCAACTGCCTGGCCTGAATCTGCTTGAGCGCTTTGCGTTGCGCATCCTCACGCGCAGCCGGCGCACAGGCTTGGTGGTGGTGAAGCCCTACGGCTACCCATGCCTCTACGTGGCATCTGACGGCACTGATCCTGTGGCGGCGTATGTCACCAATGGGCCAGAGGAACCGGCATCGATGTTGCTAGAACGCATCTATCACCAGCCAGCCGCGGGCGAATTGGAATGATCAGCCTGCACGCCGGCCGTTTGCTGCTGGTGTGCAGCCGATCTGATCGCAACTGGCACGCTCGCGTGGTGCTCGGCCCAA
>RFQY01000292.1 GCA_009924775.1 Paracoccaceae bacterium
AATACCGCCAGCTACCTTACCTAGCTTGCCTAGTGACTTGCCAACTTTGCCAATATTGGGCGTGGCTTTATCAACCGCCGTAATGACCATGTTAAGCATGCCACCAGCCATTTAACGCCCCTTACGCTGCCAACGTGTATTGGTTTGAAGTCTGCCCAGTTTACCGTTCAGGTACGCCAGTATGGTTTTATTCAACGTGTCAACTGCGGCTGCACGTAGGTTTGCCCTATCGGTCACGCGTCGCAGGAAGTCATTGCCTGGCGTGCGGCCACCACCACCACTGCGAGCTGGTCGAATCGGCGCCACAGGGTACGGGCCAGTCGGGCTGCTAAACGCTGACCAGGGTGCAATCACACCGCCACGGCTACCACCAGTAGTTGCGCCACGGTCAACGTGACCCGACACCACCATGTTGCGATACCAGGCGCCCGTGCGCCCACGCCCACCCAGGCTAATGCCGATAACGGCGCTGGGTCGGTCAAGCTTGCCACGCCGCGCCACAATGCCCTTACGCAGCGTTCCGCCGGTGCGTTTGGGGTTGCTTGCACGGCTGGCCGCACTAGCCTGGCTATTGGCACCTGCCCACACAGGGGCTTCAGCTTTTGCTGGCTTCAGGAAGGTACGGGCAGCGTTCAGGGTGGCAATGCCTAGCAGGCGGTTAAATTCACGGGCGTTACCGCCCTGCAGCATGCCCAGCCTGAACGCGTTGAAGTCGCCCACGTTTTCCCACTCAACGTTGACGGTCAGGCCGTTTTTGCCCTGTTCACTAAACCTAGCCACGCTTGCCACCCTTTACCTGTTTAGGCTGCAGCTCATTCATTAGTGCGTACGTTTTCATAACTTCACCCAGTGGCGAATCGGCAATGACCCAGGGCAGCTGCCCAAACTCCCGTGCAACCAGGTAGAAAATTAGTTCTGCCGGTGGCCGCACTGTCGCCCCTAGCGACATGCGCCGTGCCACCAGCTTTACGCTTGGGGGAGTGTAGCCTGCTGCTCAGCGTATGCCGTGGCTGCCGCGTCAGTTTTACGGTTACTGTACCCATATTTTCCCCCTTCACTAACTATTTTTTACGGCGTCGCCGACAGTGGCGACACTACCGTAGCTTCAAACACCTTACCACTGGTGGTGTCATAGCACAGTTCAAAGTCAGCAGTTTCAACAATCACACCACCTTCACCCTCAGCGCCGATAACCGACCGGTTTGTAAGCACAGCGGCTAGCGCAAAGGTGAATGAATTGGTGCCGTCGGTGGCCTTCAACCATACGTACTTTACCGTGCCAATGTCAGACACTGGGAACGCTGCAGCTGCAGTCGCATTGCTGGCAATGGTTAGGCTGAAGGTTCCCGTGAACCCCGCCTGGTATGCCACGCCGCCAGAATTCAGCCCGCCGCTCATGGCCATAATTGGCGCAGCGCCTGGGGTCAGCGTTAGGTTCCAATCCGTAATGTAGCTGCTATAGGCGGTTGGCGTGCCGGTAACGGCGGTGCCGTCTTGGTCAATCCAACTGGTGTGGTACTTCGCCGTAAACAGTCGGCCTGGCAGGAATGCCTGGCTGGCGCTAATTGCCGCCGTGTTGGCGTCAGTGGTAGTGGCGAGCTGCCGACCAGCCCACGTGCTACCAGCCTGCAGCAGCCCGTCGCTGGCAGCGCTCAATGAAAGTTCAGTAGGTACGCACCCGTCAATAATAAATTTCTGGTAGCCATCTTGCACCAGAAATGACTGCGGTACCAACGTGTCAACGTCAGTCATGGTTGGGCTATACAAATACGTGTATGGGTTAGTACCGGTTGGCGTGATCGACTTAAGCGCATTGAAGTAAATAGGCAGGTTCCGCATGCTCACGGGCGCTTCGCCCAATGTCAGCACTGGGTTTTTTGCCGTTACGGTGACATTGCCACCCAGCACGCCAGCGCGCACGCCAGCTGAACGGTCAGCGTTGGTATCAACCGTAGTACCAGCGTCAAGCACGCCAACCGCGTCGGTCATGATAATTTCGCCAGTGGTACCAGCAAAACTTGCAGTGCTGCCGAATGCGGCACCCTTCGCAACAATCTTAGTAAATGCGCGTGCGCCTAGCGTTACTGCCATGCTTACTTACCTACCTTTGTACTATCGGCCAACTTAGCCGGCTTATCGTCAACAATAATAGCCAGCCCCTCAGCCACCAATACGGCAGCCACTTCAGGGGCGACTTCAATAGTTTCACCAGGGCGTGGTGCGTATGGGTTTGTAAAGTCAGGCGCTTTATCTGGCGCAGTAATCTTCACGGTATCAGGCACTGATATTCACCCCTTCAAGCACTGTAAT
>RFQY01000293.1 GCA_009924775.1 Paracoccaceae bacterium
ACAGCAAAAATGGCACCCGCCGCATGCGCCCGGTTTGGATAAGGGTCAGGCTTTCGAATAATTCATCCAGCGTGCCAAAACCGCCCGGAAACACGCAAATTGCATTGGCGCGCATCAGGAAATGCATTTTGCGAATGGCAAAATAATGGAAATTAAAACACAGATCCGGCGTGACATATTCGTTGGGCGCTTGTTCGTGGGGCAACACGATATTCAACCCGATCGAGACACCGCCAGCCAAGGCCGCGCCGCGGTTTCCAGCCTCCATCACGCCGGGGCCACCGCCGGTGCAAATGATGTTTTCATGCCCGCCTTTCGCCATCGAGGCCTTGGTGATCTTTTCGGCCAAAATCTGCGCTTGGTGGTAATAGCCCGCCAGCCCTGCCAGCGTGGCGGTGCTGGCCTGATCGGCGGTTTCTGGCGATGGAATACGCGCGCCGCCAAACAGCACCACGGTTGATGTTACGCCGTAGGCATCCAGATACATTTGCGGTTTCAGCAATTCCAATTGCAGCCGCACGGGGTGCAGGGCCTCGTCGCATAGAAAATCATCATCGGCAAATGCCAGCCTGTAGGCGGGCGCCCGCGTTTGCGGCGTATCTGGCACGCCGGATGCGCTGCTGCGGTCTGCCTGTGCATCGCGAAAAGGGCTGCGTCGGTCGGTCATGGGGGGCCTCTGTTTGCTGGGCAATGGCCCTAGGCTAAGCCATTTTCATGACCCAGGCGAGATGCTTGTGCCCCCCGCTGCGGCTGTTTAGGCTGGGGGAAACTGGGCAGGGGGGCGCCAGAATGGATTGGCCAGAACACATCACACAGGCCGCGCAGCGCATCGCTGGATATGTGCGCCAAACACCTGTCATGCAGATTGACGTGCCGGGGGTAAAAAACCCTGTTTCGCTGAAACTAGAGCATTTGCAGCACACCGGCAGTTTCAAGGCCCGCGGTGCGTTTAACACGCTGCTGTCTGGGCCGGTGCCCAAGGCGGGTATCGTGGCGGCATCGGGGGGCAACCACGGGGCGGCGGTGGCCTATGCGGCGCGGCAATTGGGCCACCCGGCCCGCATTTATGTGCCAGAAATTGCGGGGCCTGCGAAAATTGCCCTGATCCGCGATTTGGGTGCAGATCTGGTGGTGGTGCCCGGCGCCTATGCCCAAGCGGCGGCACAAGCGTTGGAGTGGCAGCAAAACACCGGCGCGATGCAAATTCACGCCTATGATGCGCCCGCCACGGTGGCCGGCCAAGGCACCTTGTTTCGCGAGTGGCAGTCAGACCAAGGGTTGCGGGCAGAGACGCTAGTGGTGGCGGTTGGCGGCGGTGGTTTGCTGGCCGGGGCCATGGGGTGGTTTCAGGGCCAGCGCCGCATTCTTGCGGTCGAGCCCACGGGCGCGCCCACCCTGCACACCGCCCTGCGCCAAGGGCCTGATGCGCAGGTAGACGTGGGCGGCGTGGCGGCCAATGCGCTGGGTGCACGCCAAATTGGGCGTATCTGTTACGATCTGGCCCAGCAGCAGGGGGTGGCGCCACTGCTGGTGGGCGATGACGAGATCATTCAGGCCCAAACATGGCTGTGGCGCAACGCCCGCCTGTTGGTAGAACCCGCAGGCGCCGCAGCTTTGGCGGCCTTGATGGCGGGCCATTACACCCCATCACAGACCGAGCACGTGGCGGTTTTGCTGTGCGGTGCCAATGTGGCGCCCGATCCGCTGGCCGCTGTGGTGGGCTAAGCGGTTACATTACCGGGGCAATCGAAACCCCGGTGGCGATGCGGTGTGCCTATTGCGCAAATTCGGCACCAAACAAATCGGGGGCATCGCGCTTGGCGTCTAGCAAGCTTAGGATCGCGCGCTCGCGTCGGCCTTCTGGTGCCTTTGGCCCAAGGTTGACCATCACGGGCGCCTCGTTTGCAAAACGCACCTCGGCGCTGCCGTTATCTTGCAGCACCACTTGCCAGCTTGTGCCCAAGGTTACGAATTCCAGCGCGGCATCTGCCACCTCGTTCTGGCGCTGCGGATGGTCAAGTGGGCAAAAGCTGGGCTTGCCTTACAACT
Organism: Paracoccaceae bacterium; assembly: GCA_009924775.1. Taxonomy (GTDB): domain Bacteria; phylum Pseudomonadota; class Alphaproteobacteria; order Rhodobacterales; family Rhodobacteraceae; genus CAJXSO01. The sequence goes on from RFQY01000293.1 coordinate 2,050, forward strand.
GCGCTCGTGAAATGCGGCCCATGTATCTTTCATTTAGGTGGCATCTGGCCTTTGGTTTGCTACGGTCGTTGGGAGGGTTCTGGGGCCAGGTCACCCTATCATCTGCGCTTAACTATTATGTGGAATAAAAGACAGGTGATGAGGGCCCAATATCAGCCTTCAGGGCGCTTTTGAAGGCCTGCGAAAGAAAATGACCGGGCTCTATGGCAAAACCAAGATGGGTACTGTGCC
>RFQY01000294.1 GCA_009924775.1 Paracoccaceae bacterium
GCGATTGTGGCTGGGGCTATTCCATTCAGTCGATCGTGATCCACTATTTGCTGGCCTATGGCAGCGACGAGCAAAAGCAGCGCTGGCTGCCCGATCTGGTGGCAGGGCGCCGCGTGGCCGCCATCGCCATGACCGAACCGGGCTGCGGCTCGGATTTGCAGGCGGTGTCCACCACCGCGGTTAAAGACGGCAATCAATACCGGATCAATGGGGCAAAAACCTTTATCACCAACGGTCAAAGCGCCGATTTGATCGTGGTGGTCGCCAAAACAGACCCCGCCGCTGGCGCGCGTGGGGTGTCGCTGATCGTGGTGGAAACCGACCAAGCACAGGGGTTTCGCCGCGGGCGCAACCTAGAAAAGCTTGGCATGAAGGCCAACGACACATCCGAGCTGTTTTTTGACGATGTCAAAGTGCCCCTGACCAATCTTTTGGGCCAAGACGAGGGGCAAGGTTTTTACCAGCTGATGAAGCAATTGCCATGGGAACGGCTGGTGATCGCCATCACCGCTTTGGGCGCGATCGATTTTGCCCTGTCGGAAACCATCACCTATGTGCAGGGGCGCAATGCCTTTGGCAAGCGCGTGATGGATTTTCAAAACACCCGTTTCAAACTGGCCGAGATGAAAACCAAAGCCGAGGTGCTGCGCGCCTTTGTCAACGATTGCATCGCCCGCGCCGAGGCCGGAACGCTGGATGCCGCCACCGCCTCGATGGCGAAATATTGGGGATCAGAAACCCAAAACGAGGTGATGCACGAATGCCTGCAGCTGTTTGGTGGCTACGGCTTTATGATGGAATACCCCATCGCACGTCTTTACGCCGATGCCCGCGTTCAGATGATCTACGGCGGCACAAACGAGATCATGAAAGAGCTGATCGCCCGCTCGTTGGATGTTTAAGCCGGCGCTAGACGCGAAAGCCGTAAAGTTGCCATTCGGCATCTGTGACCGTGGCCGCCATTTGTGCGGCCTCGGCTGTTTTTAGGGCTGCAAACCCTGCGTGCAGCTCGGGCCCCAACAGCCGCGCCATGCTGGGCGCACGTTCAAACTGCGCAATCGCGGCTTGCCAGTGATCGGGCAATGGCGGCAGGTCTGCCGCACCCTGCAGCCCCGGCGTGCCGGGCTGCAGGCCTTCGGTGATCCCGTCCAGCGCCGCGCCCAATGTGATGGCGGCGCATAGATAGGGGTTTGCATCCACCCCCGCCACGCGATGCTCGAAATGGCGGCTGCGGCCCTGCCCGCCCGGCACCCGCAAGGCCACGCCCCGGTCTTCCACAGCCCAGCTGTTGGTGGCCGGGGAATAGACGGTATTGGCAAAGCGGCGCCACGAATTCAGCCCCGGCGCCAGCACCAGCATACTATCGCCCATGCTGGCACGGACCCCACCGATGGCCGCCAGTAACATCGGCGCCAGCCCACCCTCTAGCGGGTCTGCAAACAGGTTCTGCCCCGCCGCATCGGCCAAAGACAGATGCAGATGCATCCCCGAGCCCGAGCGCGCGCCAAACGGTTTTGGCATGAAGCACGCCTCGAACCCATGGCGGCGCGCGGTGGCGCGCAGCAAGCGTTTGGCCAAAACGATATCATCAGCCGCACGATCCAGCGCCCGATATTGCAATGTCAGCTCGAACTGCCCCTGCGCATATTCCGAGATCACAGTCTCTAATGGCAGGCCAAGGGCACGCGCACCGGCATAGACATCATCGAAAAATGGCGCCATTTCGTCCAGCTCGTCCACCGACATGCAATTGTTTCCCGCCAACCGCCGGCCGGTCAGCGGGGCGCGCGGGGAAAGCGGCGCACCTTGGCCATCATGGCCGCGATCGGTAAGGTAAAATTCCAGCTCCATCGCCCCCATGGGCTGCCAGCCCAAGGCCTGCGCCCGCGCCACCTGCGCAATCATCGCGCCGCGCGGATCCGAGTGGTAGCTGGCGCCAGCGGCCCCAAACATCTGCACCAACACCACCCCCCGCCCGGTGGCTGGCATAAAGCCCAAACTGCCGGGCACCGGCCAACAGCGGCTATCGCCGCCATCGGCGGCGTGTTGGGCAAGCGCATCGGTCACATCAACGCCATCAATCCCTTGGGCAAACAACGTGCCCGGCATGCCCCGCCCGGCGGTGTAAAGCCCCTCTAATTCGTGGCGGCGGATGATTTTTCCACGCCCGATCCCGTGCAAATCGCTCAGAACCACATCAATGGCTTGCACCTGCGGATACGCGGCCAAAAAGGCCTGTGCCTCGTCCAGCTGGGCGCCAGTGGGGATGGGGGTACTCAT
>RFQY01000295.1 GCA_009924775.1 Paracoccaceae bacterium
GGCCAGCCCCAGCCCCCGGGCAGTGGCCACTGAAATGCGGATCCCGGTAAAATTTCCCGGCCCCACACCTACGGCAATACGCCCCAGATCGCCCCAGCCATGCCCGGCTTGGGCCAAGACCTCGTGCAGCAGCGGCACCAAACGTTCCCCTTGGCCGCGGCCCATGTCTTCGGCGCGTGCCACCAAAACGGTCTGGCCCAATAACAAAGCGGCGGCGCAATGCGCCGCCGATGTATCAAAGGCCAGTATCAAAGGGTCAGACGGCAACAGGGCGCACCTCTGTTACCTCGGGGATATAGTGGCGCAACAGGTTTTCGATGCCCATTTTCAACGTCAATGTCGACGAGGGGCAGCCAGCGCAGGCGCCTTGCATGTGCAAATATACAACCCCACGGTCAAACCCGTGAAAGGTGATGTCGCCGCCGTCTTGCGCCACGGCTGGGCGCACGCGGGTATCTAGCAATTCTTTGATCTGCGTCACAACTTCTGCATCGGGCCCGTCATGGGCTGCATGCCCCGAGGCTGTGCTGGCCTCGCCCGACATCACCGGCTGGCCTGATTGGTAATGTTCCATGATCGCACCCAAAATGGCGGGTTTGATATGGTCCCATTCAGTGGCGGCATCTTTGGTTACGGTCACGAAATCGGTGCCAAAAAACACGCCGCTGACCCCCTCGACCGCGAAAATGCGCCCCGCAAGCGGTGACACTTCGGCGGCCTCGGCGGTTTGGAAATCCGCTGTTCCAGCATCCAGCACGGTTTGACCGGGCAGAAATTTCAGCGTGGCGGGGTTTGGGGTGGATTCGGTTTGTATAAACATCTGCGGTGCACCTTTGCTGCTTACCAAAGATATGCGCGCGGGTCGGGCTGCTGTCAAGGTTTAGAACGGTTCTAAACGACTGGCCTTAAGTGATGGCCTCTAGCCGTTCTTTCGATAAATCACCCGGCACGATGGTGATTGGCACCGGCAAACTGCCAGCGCTGCGGCTGAGTTGTGTCACCAATGGGCCCGGGCCCTTGCTGTCGGTGCCGGCGCCCAAAACCAGCACGCCAACTTCGGGGTCTTCGTTGATTTGCGCCAAAATCTCGGTCACCGCCTCGCCCTCGCGGATCACCAGATGGGGGTTCACGCCTTGCCGGTCGCGCATCCATTTGGCAAAAACTTCGAAATGGGCGTGAATGCGCTCGCGCGCCTCTTCGCGCATCAAGTCGCCAACCCCGATCCAGTGGTTGAATTCTTCGGGTGCGATAATGGCCAGCACTTCGACCCCACCATTGGATTTGGCAGCGCGCATTGCGGCAAAGCGAATGGCATTCAGGCATTCGCGGCTGTCATCCAGCACCACCATAAACTTACGCATGTGTCATACTCCCTGATCGGGCGGATCATGGCGCAAGCGCGCGCAGCAAGCAACAGGCTTAGGCGGTGCTGGCCGCCCAGTCCCAGTAGAGCTGGCGCGCACGGCGGGTGATGGGGCCCACCTGATATTGCACATCCTCAAAGCCTGTCACGGGCGTGACCTTGTTCATATTGCCAGACAAAAACACCTCGTCTGCGCTGCGGAAATCATCAAAGGACAGCACGGTTTCATGCACTTTGGCCCCATCGGCGCGCAAATTGGCCATATGGCGGGCGCGGGTGATGCCTGCCAAAAACGTGCCATTCGCAATGGGGGTAAACACCTCGCCATCTTTGGCCATAAACACATTGGCAGTGGCGCTTTCGGCCACGTTGCCCATGGCATCGGCCACCAGCGCATTGCCAAAGCCGCGTGCGCGCACATCGCGCAGCATGCGCGCGTTATTGGGGTAAAGGCAGCCCGCCTTTGCATTGACAACCGCGCTTTCCAGCACGGGGCGGCGAAACTGCGTAAGGCCCAAGGTGGTGGTGGCCGTTTCGGGCGCCATTGGAATTTCTTCCAGACAAATGGCAAAGCCCGTGGTTTCAGCCGAGGGCACGATGGCGGTGATATCGCCATCAATGCCCCAATACATGGGCCGGATATATACTGCGCTGTCAGTGCTATAGGCGCGCAAGCCCTGCCAGATGATATCGACCATATCTTCGGGCGTAACGGTGGGCGTCAGCATCAGCGCCTGTGCCGAGCGGTTGACGCGGCTGCAATGGGCCAGCAGATCAGGGGCCAGGCCGTTGACGTAGCGGGCGCCGTCAAACACGCCAGACCCCAGCCAAGCACCATGATCGGCGGCACGGATCACGGCGATGTCGCCCTCGTGCCATTGGCCATTAACATAGGTGCGAATATTTGTGCCGGTCGC
>RFQY01000296.1 GCA_009924775.1 Paracoccaceae bacterium
TGCGCCTTGGCTGTCATAGACCACCGAGGCCGCGCCATAGCTATAGGGCGCCGTCCCACCCGTGGGCGTCGCCCATGTGATGGTCGCCGTGGTGGTCCCCGCGCTGACAGCAGCCGCCGAGGGTGCCGCCCACGCAAGCGCCGGGGAGGCCGCGACGCTGATGCTCCGCGAGATGCTGCGGGCGGTCTGGCCATCGGTGCCGGTGGCGGTCATGTAGTGCAGCGCGCTGAGGCCGTCACTCACCGGGATGGCATAGGGCCCGAGGCCCGAGCCGCTGGTGGGCGTGATGGCCGAGCCTGTGGCAATGTTGACAACGCTCAGCGCATAGGTGGTCCCCGCTGGCGCGCCCGCGTGGGTGTACGTCACCGAGACGCTGGTGGTCCCCGCGGCCTCGGCGGGCCCCTGCGCCGGTGGCGTCGGGGCGGTTAGGTCCACCGATGCGCCACCGGTGCCATTTTGCGTGGCGGCCACCGGCCACAGCGCGCCGGGCCACATCAGGACACCACCACATAGACGGTGGCCGCGGTGGTATGCGCGCGGACGTGGAGCGTCTGAGAGGCTGTCAGGCTCGCCGAGGTGGCCGCGGGGATGCTGAGCCAGGTGTCCACCGTGAGCGGCATGAGATCATCGGACGATGACCACCGCCACCGCGCGTCCTTGTCGGCGCGAAGCAGCACGATCGCGGAGCCCACCGGGATGGTGATGTCCAGACCGTCGGTACTATCCACGCTGGTCACGGATTTGGTGCTCTGCCGCTGCGGCATCGATAGGGTTTGCAGCGCCACGGTGGCCTCCAAAAGCAAGGGGCGGGGGAAGGCCCCCGCCCCAGCGTATCACGCGGCTGGGCGCTTAGTTAGCGGCCTCGATGAGCCAGCTAACGCCCGCCTCGGTGGCCTTGCCCGAGCCTGCTTTGGCCAGGTTGACCTTGAGCTGCGCGCCCGCGGCCAGCACCGTCTCGCTGGCCTTGAGGGTCAGCGCAAGCGGGGTGTCAGCGGTGAGCGCGCCCTGGTTCGCGGCGCGGCTGTCATAGCCGTTGGTGCCGAAGATCGTGGCGGTCACGTAATCCGTGTTGTCGGCAGCGATGCCATCGGTATCGGTGATGTACGCGCCGACGATGCGGCCAGCGCAGGGCATGGGGACAGCCCACTCGCCACCGGTGCCTGCCGCAGTCGTGATGCCCGAGATGGAGACGATGAAACGCATAAGAACCTCCGTTCAGACGCTGAAGTTATAGCCGAAAGCAACCGGCTTCTTGGCGGTGGGGAGCGCCATCCAGGGCTTCCGCTGGAAGTAGGTCACGACAAGGCGGGCGTCACCGTCCACCACATCGCTGGTCACGAACCGGCCATGATCGGGGCCCTGCACATCCATGATGGCGCCGGGGTTCACCATCCACAGCGCGGAGAGGGTGCCGCCGCTGGCGACCACGCCCGAGCTGTTGAACAGGCTGGAGCCGCCGAAGTGCGACAGGACCGGCGTGCCGTCGAACAGGGTCCCAACGAGCCAGGGGTTCGCGGGGCTGCTGGCCGGGCTGAAGAAGGGCAGGCCGAGAACGCCGACGCTGATGCGCGCGAACTGATCTGCGACCTCTTGGGTCACGACGATGGCGACGCCGCGCTTGTACTGTGCGCCGACAAGGGCGCGAACGGCCTTGATGGCGGCCAGCGCGTTCGTCTGCGACGCGAACACGTTGGCGGCGGTCACAGACAGGCTGGTGGCGAGGTCGACGGTGGTGGAGCGGTCCACGGCCATCGTGCGCACGCCATCCGCCAGCAACAGCGGGTCAGTCGCGCTACCGGCGCTCACCGCGTCGCGGTGGTCCAGCACCAGCGCGGCGAGGCCGGCGGAGCCGTACGCGTGCGACGCGGGCGCGGTCTGCTCATCACCGTGGAGCAGGATGTAGTCCGCGGTAGCGGCGAGGCTGAGAGCCCCGGCGCGGCGGTGGAGGGCGAGCCAATCGACGGCCTCACGCGGGTCGCGGAGGCTGGCGCCGTCGATGATGCTGGCGTGAACCGCGCGCTTGCCGGTAAGCTCGAGAACGTCGGTCGCAACGTCGGTCTTGGGGTAGGCGCCCACCGTGTTGGTGGTCTGGCGCCCGAAGATGTTCATGCCGCCCGTGCCGGTGAGAACCCGAAGCTTCAGCTTGGCGGTCTGATGGAGGCCGGGGCCGCCAGCGGTGGCGAGAATGGCATCGTACAGACCGACCGCGCCGTCAGTGACGTCGACCGCATCGGGCATGTAGTCATCGGCCACCCAGCTATAGCCGGGCACGGACGCGCC
>RFQY01000297.1 GCA_009924775.1 Paracoccaceae bacterium
CTTGCGCTTGCAACTCGCCCGCCTCGGTGGCGGTTTGCTCCCGCATGCGCGCGGCTATGGCGCGCCCGTCAATCACTGCCGCGCGCGGCGCAGCCTCTCTGGCCCCAGACATGTTCGATCCCATTTGCAAACCGGCTGGCCCCGTGCGGCACAGCGCCAGCCATTTCATCTTGCCAGAAATACTCCTGCCAGCGGCAGGGCGGCCCGCACCGGGCCGGCCACGGCGGGGCGCGCCCCGCCGCCACCTTTTTAGAACAAGCCTTCGATCAGGCCCGCATCGTTCAACCGGATAGTCTCCGAGGCCGGCACCCGTGGCAGGCCCGGCATGGTCATGATCTCACCGCAAATCACCACCACAAACCCAGCCCCCGCCGACAGGCGAACTTCGCGCACCGGCACCGAATGACCCGTCGGCGCGCCACGGCGGTTAGGGTCTGTGGTAAAGGAATATTGGGTTTTGGCCATGCAGATCGGCAGATGGCCATAGCCTGCTTGCTCCCATTCGCGCAGCTGGTCGCGAATTTTCTTGTCGGCCAGCACTTCGTCGGCACGGTAAATGCGCTTGGCAATCGTGTCGATTTTTTCAAACAGGCTCATCTCGTCGCTGTAAAGCGGGGCGAAATTGGCCACGCCCTTATCGGCGATATCGGCCACGCGGCGGGCCAGTTCTTCTGTCCCCTCCGAGCCTTTGGCCCAATGCTGGCACAGCACCGCCTCAGAGCCCATCGAGGCCACATAGGCCTTTACCGCTGCCACTTCGGCATCGGTGTCGGTGACAAAATGGTTGATCGCCACCACCACCGGCACGCCGAACTGTTTGAGGTTTTCGATATGGCGGCCCAAGTTCGGGCAGCCGGCTTTGACGGCGTCAACATTTTCTGCCCCCAAATCGGCCTTGGCCACACCACCATTCATCTTCATCGCGCGCACCGTGGCCACCAACACCACCGCAGCCGGGGCAAGCCCTGCCTTGCGGCATTTAATGTTCATGAACTTCTCGGCCCCCAGATCGGCGCCAAAGCCCGCTTCTGTCACCACATAATCGGCCAGCTTCAGCGCGGTTTTCGTCGCGATGACCGAGTTGCAGCCATGGGCAATATTGGCAAATGGGCCGCCATGCACGAAGGCGGGGTTGTTTTCCAGCGTCTGCACCAAATTGGGCTGCATCGCGTCTTTCAACAACACGGTCATGGCGCCATCGGCCTTGATATCGCGGCAATAGATCGGGGTTTTATCGCGGCGATAGGCCACGATCATATCGCCCAAACGGCGCTGCAAGTCATCCAGATCGTTGGACAGGCACAAAATCGCCATCACCTCGGATGCCACCGTGATGTCAAACCCGGTTTGGCGTGGAAAGCCGTTGGAAACGCCGCCCAGCGAGGTCACGATATCGCGCAGCGCGCGGTCGTTCATATCCACCACACGGCGCCACACCACGCGGCGCTCGTCGATTTCCAGCTCGTTGCCCCAGTAAATATGGTTATCGATCATCGCCGACAGAAGGTTATGCGCGCTGGTGATGGCATGGAAATCGCCGGTGAAATGCAGGTTCATTTCTTCCATCGGCACGATCTGGGCATAGCCGCCACCGGCCGCGCCCCCCTTCATGCCAAAGTTCGGCCCAAGCGAGGCTTCGCGAATACAGATCGCGGCTTTTTTGCCAATGCGGTTCAGGCCATCGCCCAAACCCACGGTGGTTGTGGTTTTGCCCTCGCCCGCAGGCGTTGGGTTGATCGCCGTGACCAAGATCAGCTTGCCATCTTCGCGGTCCATGACCGAATTGATGAAATCCTGGCTTACCTTGGCCTTGTCATGGCCATAGGGCAGCAGGGATTCGAAGGGTATGCCAAGCTTTTCGCCAATCTCTTGGATCGGCTGTTTATTGGCCTCGCGGGCAATTTCAATATCGGTCTTATAGCTCATGACTGTTTTCCCTGCTTCGGCGTCGCGCCGGAATTGCCCCCCCGATATAGAGAGGGAAACGACACCGTAAGGTCGCGTTTCCGACATTTCCCGCGTCTGTTGCGGCGATGGGTTTCTGCGCTGTTTCTTTTTGGAAACAGCGCGGGCCGCTGGGGAACATGCGGCCCCCGACCCACAGCATGGGATTCGCGCCCTCAGCCCCGGCGGGCCGCCCCCAAATGCGCCCAAACCGGCTGATCTGGGATATGCAGGCGCAGCGTGTCGCCCAGCGCCACTGCGCCCTCGCGTTCGACCCACATCGTGACCCCGCGCCGGCCCTTTGCCGCGGCCTTGAACGCCGCGCCAAAGCCCGGG
>RFQY01000298.1 GCA_009924775.1 Paracoccaceae bacterium
TAGTACATCTTCGCCCCGGCGATGGTGCGCGGAGCGGCGATCTTCCACATTCCGATCAGCAGGGGGCGCGCCCCGCCCAACTCGCCCGCGTAGCGGCACCGGTCGAGGGTAGCCTCGGGCGCCTCCCCTTGCTCGCCCATCGCCTCCAACACCAGCGCCCGATCCACATCGAAGACCTGATCCGTCCGGGCCTTGACCGCCGCGCCGAGCCGGATCAGGCGGGCGTGATCGCCGCCGCCGCCGAGGTCGTTCTGTACCAGATCCTTCTCATCGCAGATCTCGATGATCTTCCCGAGCCGCACCCGCGCCGCCCCGTGCCGTGCCGCCCACATCGCCACCAGGGCGCGCCACTCGTCCATCTCGGCCCGCGACGCCGACGCACCCGTGAGGAAGCCGTCGAGGCCCGCGTGCTGGAGGATGCCGCCGACCACCTCGCGCCACGCCTCAAAGCTCCCCTTCGCGGGGCAGCTCGGCGCGGGGCGCCCCGCCTCCGTCCATGCCTTGACCAGCGACAGCAGCGCCGACAGGATGCGGCCCCGGTTGGCCTCGGTGAAGTCCTTGATCCGGGGGTGCCGAAACTTCGACGTGTCCACCAGATCGGGGCGCTCGACCTTCCGATCCAGCCGGATCGTCACCAGTCGCCCGATCATGTCCTCGGGGAACGACCCATTGTTGGAGGTCAGAACCCACTGTGTCAGGTGGGGAACCTCCCGTTCCTCCGAGGTGCCGAGCGGTCGCCCGCGCCACGTCGGGTAAGCCGTCGTCACCCCCTCCAGGGAGGGCGAGTCTACCCGGCCTTTGATGTTGTCGAGAATGGTCGCCGCGTGCGCCTTCAACACCGACGCGAACACCGTCTTTTCCTGCTCCTCCGGCTGCGTCGGCCAGTTCTGCACACCGGGCCACCCCATCGCCGGGGCGCACAGCGCCTGAGCGAGCAGCGTCTTTCCGGTGCGCGGCTTCGGCGCCTCGATCAGCACGGGCGGCACCGGCCCATTGATCATCCGGCGCACCAACGGCGTCAGCGCCACCCCAACCGCGTGGGTGAACCCCGCCTCGTCGGTGAACGGGAAATCCGCCAGCCAATCGCGCAGCACCTCGACCGCCTGCGCCAGCGGCATCCGGCGCACGTCGAGGGCGTGGGGGAGGAGCAGCGTCCGGTCGTGCGTAGTGTAGCCGGGGCGCGTCACCACCTCGCCATCAGCAGCAACGTAGGGCGCCCGCACCACCGCATCCAGCCCCGGCAGGTCAGCAACGGCGACCATCGCCGCCGAGGACATCGCCGAGGTCAGATCCTGGGGAGGGAACGCGATCCGCTTCCAGCCCCCGCCCCCGTCCGGCGCCGTCACCCACTTGTGCCACGCGCAGCGGTGGGCGAGCAGGGCGCGTAGCCCGTCACCGTCGACCGTCACCATCTCCCCGTCGTTCATCACCTGCACCAACCGCCCCGGCTGGCGGTACAGCGGCGGATTCTCCCCCTCGCGGGGCTGGAACTGCGCCCACGCGCCCGCAATCATCTCGTCGCCGCCCATGTCCGAGGCGATACAGAACCCCTCTGGCGCCCCGTCAACGCCCCCCGGATCTGACCGCTTGACCTTCCGCGCTTCCTTCCGCAGCCGCGCCACCGTCCGCGCCGCCGCCGCCACGATCCCCCCGTACCCGCGCAGCCGCCCCATCTCCCGCAGCGCCACGTCGACCGCCGCCTCGTCGGCATCCCGCGCCGCGTCGGGCAGGAGCCGGGAAAGCTCGCGGTCGATCTCGCCCACCGGGGCGCCCACGTTCGCCCGCTCGGTCAACGCCCGGATCGCGTCGGCGCTCATCGCGCACCTCTCGGGGAGCGCCGGAACCACCCCTCGGCGTCTGCGGTCATCCCCTCGGCCCGAAACGCCTCCAGAGCGCACTGGTTCAGAAACGCCCGCTCCCACCCGGTCGGCATCCCGAGCAGCGTTTCGACACGCCACACCAATCGCAGATTGTCCATCTTGCCGCGATCCGGGAGTCGTTCCCCGATGTCTGCGCGCATCATGGACACCACCATGTCCGGCGTCAGCCGGATCGCCTTCTCGCTCATTCTTCACCTCCGCTCCTGGTTCACCGCTCCCATCGGCTCCCCTATAGCGCGGCGCAGACCGAGGGGATCAGGCCCGGTCTGCGCCGCAGGGGTTTACCCAGGAGCGGGCATGAATCCTCTATCTCGCCCACTCCGCCCGCGCTACTGACAGATCCTGTCAGTAGCCAAGCGTTCACACCGGCAGCACGCCCCCTTGCGCCCGGTAGGCATCT
>RFQY01000299.1 GCA_009924775.1 Paracoccaceae bacterium
AAAAACCACTGTCTAAAAATTGCTACAATGTGACACTTCCGACACATAAAAAAGAGTAAGATTCAAAATAAGACCTTTTAAGACCTTTTAATCACAAAACCATACAATGACACCTCAAAGCAAAAAGGATTCAAAATTGACCGGTTTATTGCCCGAAACCACCGGCGTGTTGGTTGCTCTTCCACACTATGAGAAGGGTAAACGCGGATTTCTAACAAAGAAGGTGAAACGAAACAGTGCGGTGTTGCTCCGGATAACACCCGCAATGCATGATTTTTTACATGAATATGCAAGTATTTTTGGATGCACTGTGACGGAATTGTTGCTACGCGGTGTGGAATGCACTACCGGTTACAATGGCAAAAACGCAAAAACAATTTTGAAGGAAGCTAAACAATACGTAGGTAAATAAGAGATTGTGTAAGGATTGGAAACCATTGCACAATGGCGATAACGCAAAGAAGCCGGTTAGAGATAGCCGGTTTTTTTTATTCCATTGTTTATGGTCATTTATTGCGGATTGCCTTCCAGTGTTTCCCCTACCGGAGGTGGAAGGATGCGCGGTGGTCTTTTGTTATTTACAATGAATTACAAAAAGAACTGATATACAAATCACTACCGTTAAAAATGTGTTGAAAATAATTAAGTGGTGTAGCTTTATATATACAATTACGCGTTTAGCTTTGACGCTAATAAAAAAAGGGGGCATATGTCCGGCAAAGACACCCCCTAATAAAACTTTATACAATGACAAAGGTAAAAAAACAATGCGCAATTAAACATTGCTCCTCTTTGGTGGGTGCGTACCGTGTGGACGAAGCAAATCCAACCCGCTTTTATTCTACCCACACTGGCGTAGAATTGCTAATTAAACGGAATGACGACCGTAAACACTTCCTCCATGCACCGTATCAGCTGTTTGTGAAACCTTCCGGCGAAGGTGAATTTTATTATTTCAGTGGGATGTTTCCTATTTCACCGGCTGACATAGGACATGACCGGCAAAATGAATTTAGAATTAGTGACATAGAGAAGCCAACGGATGCAATCCGGAAGCCGGTGGCTATTGTTACCGTGGACATGTTTAATCTAACAATAAAGCCATGTTAGAGCAACTGTCAGTAGATTCAATGCGGGTGCGCATTCCGGTGAAATTAGTGACCGTCATAGATCCGGTGTTAAATACGAATGTCATGCGGGTGCATGAATCAACCGGTGAGGTGTTGGATGTAGCATTGGAACGCCATACCTACAAAACAATAGCCGGAGTTAGTATCTCATGCGCGGTGGAGCGGGTGCAAACTGGAAGAAATGGCACGCCGGATTCAATAGAGAATTGTTTGCTATTGACCGTACACGCCAAAATGCTATTTAATGACTATTTACAAGGCATTACAGCCAACAACTTAAAGAGCGTTTATGACTTCATCATGTCAGCAAATGTGGTCTATTTTGACTACTCCGTGTTTACGGATGCGCGTGTAACTGATGTGGATATAAAATTGGATTTTACCGGTGAATCAAAGCAAATAGAGAAGGCCATGGATGAACTGACAAAAACCTTCATCCGGCATAACGGAAGCTATGTTAAGAAACACGGAAGAGGCGAAGCGTACACCGGACATCAGTACAATAAGCGTAAAAACCCTTCATGGCGCACTACTCCGTATATGAAAATATACAGTAAAAACGCGGATGCTAAACGTGAGGAGCATAAAGAATTTTTTATACAAAACCACATAGAATTGCCCAAAAACCTATGGAGGCAGGAGTTTACATTGAAAGATTCAAAACACATGAAGGCCAACGGAATGAATAATACAGTGTTGGAATTAGTCAGTGCGCCACAAAATGTTTTGGCTGTTGCACGGTTAAATTGCATGAGGTCATTGTTTAGCATCATGCCGGTTGAAATAGAGCAAATGACGGAGGAAGATTCAAAAGAAGGTATTGCACCACGTGATGTGGTGGATGTGGCCTTTATGAGGTACGCAATAAGCCATGGCGCAACACTGGAAATCATCCAACGTTTAGTTACTCATGGAATGACACCGGCAAACAAAACGAAATACACCCAACGTATGGAGGAACTGTTTAATGCCCACATAAAGAATTCACCCATGGGTAAAGAAGCTGAAAATAGGATGCGAATTTTTGGAATTTTGGGTGTTGGCTAAACACGTTCCCTATGAAGGAACGGAATTTTTTCCAGATTGGAAAATTTTACCCCCCTTTTTGGATGTAAAAACCACTGTCTAAAAA
>RFQY01000300.1 GCA_009924775.1 Paracoccaceae bacterium
AACTGGGCAAACGGGTCATGGGGGCATCCTGAAAAAAGCCCGCGGGGGGCTGCGGCAATGGGCGTGAAACCGGGCAAAAGGCTGGTCTGACGCGGCATAGCCAGCCATTTGGCCCGTTCCGTGACACAATAGCGCTATTTTATCAGGCGTTTATCCTGTTGATTTTTGTTTTGCAGAACGATAGTCTTTATTAATAGTATTTTTAAGGGCGAGAATATGATTTTTGGCGCAACACCCGACGAATTAGACCGGATAGATCAAAAGATTCTGCGCGAATTGTCGATGGATGGGCGCATGTCGATCGCCGATTTGGCGCGCCGCGTGGGCCTATCAAAAAGCCCCGCACAGGTGCGCGTGAAGCGCCTGCAAGATCAGGGGTATATCGCCGGGTTTCGGGCTGTGCTGAACCCGCAAAAACTGGGCTTGGAACATGTGGCCTTTGCCGAGGTGAAGCTAAGCGAAACCACCGAAAAAGCCCTGTCTGCGTTCAATGCCGCGGTGCTGAAAGTGCCCGAAATCGAGCAGTGCCACATGATCGCGGGCAGTTTCGATTACTTGATCAAGGTGCGCACCAGCAACATCCAAAGCTATCGCCAAGTGCTGGGCGAGGTCATATCGGCCCTGCCCTATGTCGCCTCCACCTCGACCCATGTTTCCATGCAATCGGTCAAAGAGGCCAGCGTCTAGCCGCCCTGACGGGCACGATCCACGGCGGCGATTGCCAGCGCGATATCGGCAGGCCGGGTGCGATGGTTGGTGATGGCGGCGCGCAAGGCGGTGGCGCCGTTCAGCGTAACGGTGGAAAACACCGCAATGCCCGCCAGTTGCAGATCTTGGGCAATGCGCGTGTTCAGGGCGCTTTGCTCTGCGGGGGCAAGCCGGGCATCGGCGGTAAACACGCACAGGTTCGACACCACCGGCGCCATCAACGCCATATGCGGCGTGGCCTGCACCAAGTGCCCCATTTGCGCGGCACGTTCGCAATTATCGGCAATGGCCGCGCCCAACCGATCAGGCCCATAGGCCATCAGCGCCGCCCACACCTTTAGCCCCCGGTTGCCCCGCGACAAATCAATGCCATAGTCGCAAAACCACGGGTCGCCCCCGGCCAAGCCGCGGTCTTGGCCCTGCAGATACGAGGGGCGCGCGGCAAAAGCGGCACGGTGTTCGGCCTCGTTGCGCAGCAAAACCATGCCGCAATCGTAGGGCACATACATCCATTTGTGAAAATCGCACGCCAAGCTATCGGCGCGCTCGATCCCCGCCACCAGCCCATCCCAAGGGGCACCAGCCAGCCGCGCCCATGCGCCAAAGGCCCCATCGACATGCAGCCACAGCCCGTGCTCTGCGGCCAAATCGGCCAAGCGGTTCAAATCATCAAAGCGCCCCAAATCCACCGATCCGGCGGTGCCCACCACGGCAAATGGCACAGCACCCGCCGCGCGATCTGCCGCCACAGCCGCCTGCAGCGCCGCCAGATCCATGCCCTGATCGGTTTCGGGGATGGCGCGCAAATGATCCGACCCGATCCCCAACAATTCTATCGCCTTTTTAGTGGCATTATGCACCCCCGCCCCGGCATAGGCGACCAGCTGCTGCCCGCCCTGCCCGGTTTTGCGCACGCCCGCCCCCAGTGCGCGCACCCGCGCTGCTGCCAGTGCAATCACCGTGGCTTGGCTGGTGCCGCTGACCAGCACGCCGCTGGCCCCTTGCGGAAAGCCAAAAACGCCGCGGGCCCAATCGATCACCGCGCGTTCGGTATAAACCGCCCCATGATCGCGGCCGCCGACATTGGCATTCATGGTTGCAGCCACCAATTCCGACATCAGCCCAACGGCCAGCCCGGTGCCATGCACCCAGCCAAAGAACCGTGGGTGGGTGTTGCCGGTGCCATAGGGCAACACGTCTTGCACCAAACGCGCAGCCAGTGCTTCTTCGCCCATGGCCGGGCCAGTGATGGCATAGCGCGCCACCACATCGGCGGGCACCGGCTGCCATGGGTGGTCGCCCGCCGCAAACAGCTGATCAAGGCAGCCATCCAACACCTGATGCGCGGCCTTACGAAAAGCGTCTGGGCTGGCAGGGTCTAGCCCCTGTAGGCGGTCATCGGTCATGGCATATCTCCGCTTTGGCGCCAGATTAACCGCTGCCCCGCGCAAGGAAAGGGGCAAGGCAAAAAAACCTGCCCTGCCCCTAAAGTTTGCCGCAAATGCCTATGATATTAAAAGAAAATATCTTCCAAATCCTCGTC
>RFQY01000004.1 GCA_009924775.1 Paracoccaceae bacterium
CAAAGGTGCCGCACATGACCCAGCTGCCCACCACCACAACCCGCAAATTGGGCCTTGTCATCGATCTGGACACTTGCGTGGGCTGCCATGCCTGCGTGATTTCCTGCAAGGGCTGGAACACCGAAAACTATGGCGCCCCCTTGGCCGATGAAGATGCCTATGGCGCCAATCCTGTGGGCAGTTTTTTGAACCGGGTGCACAGCTACGAGATAACCCCCACAGATGATGCACCGCCCAGCTTGGTGCATTTTCCAAAATCCTGCCTGCATTGCGACAATGCCCCTTGCGTGACGGTCTGCCCCACCGGCGCCAGCTATAAGCGCGTGGAAGACGGTATCGTGCTGGTCAATGAAAGCGCCTGCATCGGCTGTGGCCTTTGCGCCTGGGCCTGCCCCTATGGCGCGCGCGAATTGGACCCGCGCGAAAAGGTCATGAAAAAATGCACCCTGTGCGTAGACCGCATTTACAACGAAAACCTACCCGAAGAAGACCGGGTGCCCGCCTGCGTGCGCACCTGCCCGGCAGGCGCGCGCCATTTCGGCGATCTGGGCGACAGCGACAGCGCTGTCAGCCAATTGGTGGCCGAACGCGGCGGTTTTGATTTGATGCCGGAAATGGGCACCCAGCCGGTGAACAAATACCTGCCGCCACGCCCCAAGGACCAATTGCAAGAAACCGATATTTTGGCCCCGTTCTTGGCGCCTGTCACCGACACCAGCCAGGGCTTTTTGGGCTGGCTTGACCGCGCGCTTTCAGCCCTGCCCGGCGCGAAGGAGTAAGCCATGCATCCCGCACCCTCGATCATTGTCTTTACCACGCTTTCGGGCCTTGGCTTTGGCCTGATGGCATTCTTGGGGCTGGGCATGCCCAGCTCGACGGGCTGGGTGGCGCTGGCCTTTTACGTGATTGCCTATGCGCTGGCCTGTGGTGGCTTGTTGGCTTCGGCCTTTCATTTGGGCCACCCCGAACGGGCCTTGCGCGCCTTTAGCCAATGGCGCAGCAGCTGGCTAAGCCGCGAAGCATGGCTGGCCGTGTTGACCTTGTTGGTGGTGGGCGTTTTTGCGGCAGGTCGGGTGTTTTGGGGCCAGATCTGGCAACCCTTGGGCTGGATAGGGGCCGCACTGGCGCTGGCCACCGTGTATAGCACCTCGATGATCTATGCCAGTTTGGCCGCCATCCCACGCTGGCACGGTTGGTTGACCCCGCTGCATTTTCTTAGCCTCGCCTTGGCGGGCGGTGCCCTGCTGGCGGGCCAAGTTGGCTTGGCCCTGCCCCTGCTGGCGCTGGCTGCGGGGGTGCAACTGGTGACATGGATGCAGGGTGATACTGCCTTGGCGCGCTCTGGCACAACGCTGGCCAGCGCCACGGGGCTGCAAGGCGGGGCTGTGCGTGCCTTCGAGCCGCCCCACACCGGCACCAACTATTTGCTGCGCGAGATGGTGCATATCGTGGGGCGCAAACACGCAGCCCGGCTGCGGGTTTTGGCGCTGATCTTGGGCTTTGGGCTGCCCATGGTGCTGCTTGTGCTGCCCTTTAACCATTGGTTGGGGCTGCTGGCGGTGCTGACCCATGTGGTGGGCATTTTCGCCTCGCGCTGGCTGTTTTTTGCCCAAGCCGAACATGTCGTGGGCCTGTATTACGGCAAACGCTCTGCCTAGCTTGGCCGAGGCGCGCGGGCCGCACCTAGACGCCGCGGTTGCGCCCCCACCAGCGGCGCAGCCGCCCACGCCCCTCGGCCAAGCTGTCGGCGGCAGCGTCGAACCCGTCTTCGATATCCTCTAATACCGGGTCGATCCGGGCCGCACGAAAGCGCAGCCAGCGCACCCTGACTGCCCAGAATATGGCGAAAAGCACCAATAAGATCACCCCACTGACCCAAGGGATGATGCGCACATCTGGCCCGGCCACGGGCCGGATGCCCACGGCATTTGGAAAAATCGACAGGTATTCATTGCGCCAGCCATAATGCGTAACAGCCACCCATTCGGGTGCCGCCTTGGTGGAAATGGCGTCGTTTGCCTCGGTATAAAGCGTGGCGGTGTCGAATTTGAAATACGGGGGCCAGTTCCAGCCGGTGTCTTCATTGCGATACACCATGGCGTGGCCATCCGGGTCGACCGCCTGAATGAACTGCACATCACGGCTGGTTTGCGTGCCGGGCTGGCTGTCTGGGGTTGTCCAGAATATGCGCGTCCAATCCCCCAGCTCTTGGCGTTCTTCATAGGTGTTGACGATGCGCACAATGTCGTGCTGCGGTAAGGTGTAGTGTAAAAACCCCGCCACCAGCAGCAAAAGAAACGCCCGCAGCCCCCATTTAACCCAACCCATCACATGGCTCCTTCGATATCGGCCAGACCTCAGGCAGGCCGGCCCTGCTGTTCTAGATAATCATCGCAGGATTGACCACAATGCTTTGGCGGCAAATCAACGCGGCTTGCCCTGCCCAGCACTTCTGCCATCATAGCCCCAAAAGGAGCCCCCCATGACAGCCACCCCCGGCCCATTGAACCTGATCACCGACATCGCTGGCCTGAAGGTGGGCAACGCCCAAGACGCGGCCATCAAAACTGGCGTCACCGTGCTCAGCGCCGATCGCCCCTTTGTGGCCGGCGTGCATGTGATGGGCGGTGCACCGGGCAGCCGAGAAACCGAGCTGCTGGCGCCAGATAAAACCGTGGCAGAGGTGGATGCGTTGGTGTTGTCGGGCGGGTCGGCCTTGGGGTTGGATGCGGCCTCGGGCGTGGCCAATGCCCTGCGCGCGGCGGGGCGTGGTTTTGCCGTGGGGGCGCAACGCGTACCGATTGTGCCGGCGGCAATTATTTTTGATCTTATCAACGGCGGCAACAAAGACTGGGCCGAAAACCCCTACCCTGCCTTGGGTGCCGCGGCCCTTGCCAACGCCGGGCCCAGTTTTGAGATCGGCAGCTTTGGGGCGGGCACCGGGGCCACCACGGCCAATTTCAAGGGCGGGCTTGGATCGGCCTCGGTGGTGTTGCCAACGGGGCATCGTGTGGGGGCCTTGGTGGTGGTCAATGCCTTGGGATCTGCCGTTGTGGGGCAAGGCCCGCATTTTTGGGCCGCACCCTTTGAGCTGGGGGCAGAATTTGGCGGGCATGGGGTGGCGGCAGACTATCCCAACACCCATGTGCCGCACACAAAGCTGGCCGCGCATGCCAATACCACGATCGGCATTGTTGCCACCGATGCCGTGCTGGATAAGGCTGGCTGCACCCGGTTGGCCACGGCTGCCCAAGATGGGTTGGCCCGCGCCTTGGTGCCAGCCCATACGCCGATGGATGGCGATCTTGTCTTTGCCCTATCCACCGCAGCGCGCCCCTTGGAAAACGGCTTGGCCGATGTTTTGACCTTGGGCCACGCGGCCGCCACCTGCATGGCCCGCGCCATTGCCCGCGCGGTTTTTGCAGCCCAACCAGCGCCCCATGACAGCCAGCCGTGCTGGGCTGACAGCTATGGCCGGCCCGGGGCCTAGGCCAAAAGCTGCGCGATCATCGCGCTTTCTGGGTCTGCCAGCGCGTCGATCACATCGAAATGGTGCTTTTCAGGCGCAATATGGCAGGGCGCGCCCCATGCATCGGCCAGCCAGCGGGCCTGATCTAAGAAGGCCGGGCGCTCGTCTGCGCCCACCCAAACGGTGCAGGCCAGCCCGGGGGCCGGGCGCATCAAGGCCGGGCTTTCGGCAGCCGCGCTTTCATCTGTCAGGCAAAACTGCGCATTCATCGAGGTCTCCAGCAGCGGGCGCAAATCAGCCACCGGCGAAATCGGCATCACATGGGCCAAGCGCCCGGCAACACCCGGCGCCAGCACCCCCGGCACCCCCATACGCGCAACCAAATGTCCCCCCGCCGAATGGCCTGCCAGCCTAATGGGCCCCGCCACCTGCCCCGCCACATGGCCCAGCATGCGCGCAATTTGCTGGGTGATCTGCGCGATGCTGACATCGGGGCATAGGTCATACGAGGGCATGGCCACCGCCCAGCCCCGCGCCAACATGCCTGCGGCCAGATGCGACCAATAAGACTTGTCAAAGCGCAGCCAATAGCCGCCATGGACAAACACAAACAAGCCCAGCGGTGCCGCCTGTTGCGGCAAAAACATATCAAAAACCTGCCGCGCGCTGGGGCCATAGGGGATATCAAGCTGCACCCGCCCCTCGCGGCTTAGCTGCTGGCGAAACGCCGCCGCCTGTTCAGCCCAGCGCGGCGGATAGGCATCGGCCCCGGCAATATAGGCCCCATTGGCATAGGCATCATCCAAACGCATCACGGCCCCTTTTTCTTTTCGATGTTGCGCGCGGCTTTTTTGCATCCACCGCTGGACAAGCCTAGCCGAGGATGGTTTCCCTTTGCGAGAGCCAAATTTACGAGGAGGGTGCAATGAGCGTAGAAATGACAGATCTGAAATCGCGGCTGAAAGATCCAAGCCTGTTGGCCGAACTGGCCTATTGCGCCGGCGAATGGGTGCAGGGCGAGGGCGGGGCCACCTTTGCCGTGACCAACCCAGCGCGCGGCGATGTGATTGCCAATGTGGCCGATCTCAGCCGCGCCCAAGTGGCCGCAACCATTGCCAAAGCGGAAGCCGCCCAAAAAGAATGGGCACAATGGACCGGCAAAGAGCGCGCCACCGTGCTGCGCCGCTGGTTTGACCTGATGATGGCCAACCAAGACGATCTGGGCACGATTTTGACCGCCGAACAGGGCAAACCGCTGGCCGAAGCCAAGGGCGAAATTGCCTATGGTGCCTCGTTCATCGAATTTTTTGCAGAAGAGGCCAAACGTATCTACGGCGAAACCATTCCCGGCCATCAGCGCGACAAACGCATTATGGTCCTTAAGCAGCCCATCGGGGTTGCCGCCAGCATCACGCCGTGGAACTTCCCCAACGCCATGATCACCCGCAAGGCAGGCCCGGCCCTGGCCGCAGGCTGTGCCTTTGTCGGCCGCCCCGCCGCGGAAACACCGCTATCGGCGCTGGTTATGGGCGTTCTGGCCGAGCGCGCGGGCATCCCGAAGGGGGTGTTCAGCATCGTCACCTCGTCGCGCTCGAGCGAGATTGGCAAAGAGTTTTGCGAAAACCCCGCCGTGCGCAAACTGACCTTCACCGGCTCGACCGAGGTGGGCCGCATCTTGCTGCGCCAAGCGGCCGATAGCGTGATGAAATGCAGCATGGAGCTGGGCGGCAACGCGCCCTTTATCGTGTTTGACGATGCCGATCTGGACGCCGCCGTCGAAGGCGCGATCCTGTGCAAGTTCCGCAACAACGGCCAGACCTGCGTTTGCGCCAACCGCATCTATGTGCAAGCGGGCGTTTATGACGCTTTTGCCGAAAAACTGGCCGCACGCGTGGCACAGATGAAAGTGGGCGATGGGCTAGAGGCAGGCACAGATCTGGGCCCGTTGATCAACACCGACGCCATCACCAAAGTGCAAGAACACGTGGCCGATGCCCTGGCCAAAGGCGCCAAAGTTTTGGTGGGTGGCGGCGAGCCGCTGCAGGGCCCCGGCAATTTCTTGCCCCCCACCATTGTGACCGGCGCCACACAGGACATGCTGTTTTCCAAAGACGAAACCTTTGGCCCGCTGGCGCCTTTGTTCAAATTCGACACTGTGGATGACGTGATTGCCATGGCCAATGATACGATCTTTGGCTTGGCCAGCTATTTCTACGCCAAAGACCTGAGCCGCGTTTACAAGGTGGCCGAGGCGCTGGAATACGGGATTGTGGGCGTAAATACCGGCATCATCTCGACCGAGGTTGCGCCTTTTGGTGGCGTCAAGCAATCGGGCCTTGGGCGTGAGGGCAGCCATCACGGCATCGAGGATTATCTGGAAATCAAATATATCTGCATGTCGGTCTGATCCGGCCAGACCAAGCGGCAACGGGCGGGGCCAACTGACCCCGCCCGTTTTGTTTTGACCCCGCTCTTTTTGAGTATTTAGAGCAAGATGAAGGTAGATTAGTTCAAAGCCGCCGGCGCCGAGATTTCAGCGGCCCCCGCCTGCGGGCTGTGGCCTGCGCGGCTGATTTCGATTTGGCGCGGTTTCAACGCCTCGGGCAGGATGCGCGCCAGATCGATGTGGAGCATGCCATCGGCATGGGCGGCGGCTGTGACGCGCATGTGATCGGCCAAGTGGAAGCGCCGCTCGAAGGCGCGGGTGGCGATGCCGCGGTGCAGGAAGCTGCGGGTGTCTTCGCCTGTCTCTTGCGGTTTTTGGGCCGAAACGATCAGGGCGTTTTCGCGCAGCTCGACCGAAAGATCATCGGCCGAGAACCCGGCAACCGCGATGGAAATGCGATAGGCGTTTTCATCGGTTTTTTCGATATTGTAGGGGGGGTAGGTCGACTGGCCAACATCATTGGCGAAAACGCGATCCATGAGATCGGCGATTTGGTCAAAACCAACCGTGGCGCGGTAAAGCGGTGCAAGATCAAAATTACGCATGCAATCCTCCGTTGAGCGATGCCTTGTGTGATGGCCCTCCGGTGGGACGGGCCGGTGCGTGCGGGCCCCGATTGGGCACCCGACACCGATTAGGTGGGCGCGCACCGGCGAAGGTTCAAGGGGGCTAGCGCAATATCGGCACCGCCATGGCGCTGGGCAGGCTGGGTGCATGGCCGGGCTGGGTGGCGCCCATCGCAGGGGGCACGGGGCCGCCTGTGGCCCAATCAAGCAATTCGACCGTGTGCACCACGGGCACGCCCGCCGCGCTGCCGATTTGCATCATACAGCCGATGTTGCCCGCGGCGATGACATCGGGGTTGCGGGCCTGCAAGGTGGCCAGTTTGCGCGCCTTGAGCTGGGCCGAGATTTCGGGCTGCATCAGGTTATAGGTACCAGCCGAGCCGCAGCACAGATGGCTGTCTGCGGGTTCGACCACGCGAAAGCCTGCGCGTTTGAGCAAGGTTTTGGGGTGATCTTTGATTTGCTGGCCGTGTTGCAGGCTGCAGGCCGCGTGATAGGCCACAGTCAGCGCCGGGGCGGTGGTGGCGTGGGGTAGATCAAGTTTTATCAGCACTTCGCTGATATCCATCGCGATGGCGCTGACGCTCTGGGCATCGGCGGCAAGCGGGCTGGTGCGGAACATATGCCCGTAGTCCTTGATCGTGGTGCCACAGCCCGAGGTGTTGATGACGATCGCATCCAGCCCTTGGCCATCCATCTCGGCCGCCCAGGCGCGGATATTGCGGGCCGCAGATTGGTGGCTTTCGTCGGTTTTGCCCATGTGATGGGTCAGCGCGCCGCAGCAGCCCGCGCCTTTGGGCACCACGACCTCGCAGCCAAGGCGGGTGAGCAGGCGAATGGTGGCATCGTTGATATCGGTGTTCAGCGCCTTTTGCGCACAGCCTGTCATCAGCGCCACACGCATTTTGCGCGGGGCCTTGGGCGCAAAGCTTTGCGGGTCGTCGTTGCGGCTGACGGGGGGCAGGCTGCGCGGGGCCATGGCCAGCATGGCGCGAAGGCGGGCATCGGGAATGAGCCGGGCAAAGGGGCGCCCGATTTGTGCCAGCAACAGCGCCACGCGGAACCGTTTTGGGTGGGGCAGAATGCGTGCCAAAACCCAGCGCAACAGCCGCTCGCCCAGCGGGCGGCGGTAGGTGTTTTCGATATATTCGCGGGCGTGATCGACCAGATGCATGTAATGCACACCGCTGGGGCAGGTGCTCATGCAGGCCAGGCAAGAGAGGCAACGGTCGATGTGTTTTACCGTTTTGGCATCGGGCACGCGGTTATTTTCCAGCATGTCCTTGATCAGGTAGATGCGGCCACGGGGGCTGTCCAACTCGTCGCCAAGCACCTGATAGGTGGGGCATGTTGCGGTGCAAAAGCCGCAATGCACGCAGGCGCGTAAAATGTCATTGGCGCGGGCAGTGCCCGGATCTTGTAGCTGTGTTGGTGTGAAATGTGTTTGCATCAGCCCATCAACCCCGGGTTAAGAATGGCTTTTGGATCAAAGCGGTGGCGCAGGGCGCGGGCCAGCGCGGCAGTGGCGGGCGGTTCTGGCTGGAAGACGGCCAAAGAGGTGCGCAGCGCGGTGGGCGCCTTTAGCATGGTGACATGGCCGCCAAGGGTGGCAATTTCTGCGCGCAGGCGGGCATGGGTATTTGCGGCATTTTCTGCGGTTTGCGCGCCCAGCCATATCAGCCCCCCACCCCAATCGATTTGGCATTTCAGCTGCTGCTCTGGGTCAACAGCTGCCAAAAAGGCCGGCGCATCGCTGGGTTTCAGCGATACCCGCCACAAGGTTTCGCAGCCAACCAGCGCCCCGGCATCGCGTATTGTTTGCCACAAGGTGTTGGCGGCCGTGCCTTGGATGTGGTCGGCTTGGCCAAAGGGCTGCAGGCGCTGGGCCAAGGCCCCCACCCGGTAGGCGACCGAGCGTTCCATGCCCTCTAGGCGCAGCAGGGTTTGGCCCTGCACCCAAGCCGCGCCGCTTACTTCGAAAGGCGAGGACAGCGCCGCCGCCATTGTCGCCACGGCGCGGGCAGGATCGTGGCCGGAAAAGGCCAGTGTGACTTGGGTTTCGGGAATGGGCAGCACTTTGAAGCTGACCTCGGTGATCACCCCAAGCGTGCCAAAGCTGCCTGCCATCAGCTTGACCAAGTCATAGCCGGTGACGTTTTTCATGACCCGCCCACCATTTTTCAACACCCGCCCAGCACCATCGACAAAGCGCGCGCCCAGCAGGAAATCGCGGCATGCGCCCACTTGCACCCGGCGCGGGCCGCTGACATTGGCGGCCACCACGCCACCAATGGTTGGGGTGCCGGTGGTGCCCAAGACGGGGCGGTGATCCATTGGCTCGAAGGGCAGGCGCTGGCCTTCGGCGGCAAGGGCTGCCTCGATCTGGGCCAGGGGCGTGCCGGCGCGGGCCACCAAGGTCAGCGCGCCCGGCTCGTATTCGACAATGCCATCCATCGCCTCGGTTGACAGGGGTGTGCCAATGACCGGCGCCCCGATATCGCGGGTTGCACCGCCCTGAATGCGCAAGGCGCCTTTGGCGGTGGCGATTGCTTCGGCCAGATCAGCTTCGCTGGTGGGGTGCATGGGCATTGATCCTAGGTGGTCGGGCCGCGGCAAGGGCGGGCATGGAAAACACAAAACAGCACAAAGCCTGCGCTATTCAGCGGCAATCTGGGCTTGGCGGCGGGGTTCCGAGGCGGCCAGCGGAAACACCTTGGCGGGGTTTAGCAACCATTTCGGATCGAACACGTCTTTGACGGCCATTTGAATATCTAGATCATCGGGGGCGAATTGATCGACCATGAGATCGCGTTTTTCAATGCCCACGCCATGCTCGCCCGTCAGGCAGCCCCCCACCTCGACGCACAGGCGCAAGATATCGGCGCCGAAGGCCTCGCACAGCTCTAGATCGCCGGGTTTGTTGGCATCAAACAAGATCAGCGGGTGCATATTGCCGTCGCCGGCATGAAATACATTGCCCACGCCCAGCCCATAGTCTTTTGACATTTCCCCGATGCGGCGCAGCACATAGGGCAGCTGGCTTACGGGGATTGTGCCGTCAAGGCACATGTAATCGTTGATCTGGCCCATCGCGCCAAAGGCCGATTTGCGGCCCAGCCAAATGCGGCGGGCCTGTTCTTCGTCGGCGGCTTCGCGCAATTCCACCGGGTTGTGGCGGCGGGCGATCGCGGTGATAAGGGCCAGCTGTTCGTCGATTTCATCGGCCGAGCCTTCTACCTCGACGATCAGCAGCGCCTCGCAATCGGGATAGCCTGCCTTGGCAAAGGCCTCGGTTGCGCGGATGCATGGGCGATCCATGAATTCAATCGCCACGGGCAAAACGCCGGCCTTGATGATATCGCTGACCACTTGGCCGGCCACCTCGTTGCTGTCATAGCCCATCAGCACGGGGCGCGCGCCCTCGGGTTTGGGAAGAATGCGCAATGTGGCCTCGGTGACAACGCCCAACTGCCCCTCCGAGCCGCAGATCACACCCAAGAAATCTAGGCCGGGTGCATCCATATGGGCGCCGCCCAGTTCCAGCACTGTGCCATCCATCAGCACCAAGGTCACGCCCAACAGGTTATTGGTGGTGACGCCGTATTTCAGGCAATGCGCCCCCCCCGAATTCATGGCGATATTGCCCGAAATCGCGCAGGCCAGCTGGCTGCTGGGATCGGGGGCATAGAAGAACCCATCCGCCTCGACCGCGCCGGTAACCGACAGGTTGGTGCGCCCCGATTGCACCCGCACAAAGCGGTTGTCGTAATCCACCTCTAGCACATCATTCATGCGCGCCACGCCCAAGATCACGCTATCTGCGGTGGGCAAAGCCCCCCCCGCCAATGAGGTGCCCGAGCCGCGCGGCACCACTGGCACACCCATTTCATGGCAAATGCGCAGCACATCAGACACTTGTTGCGTGGTGCTGGGCAGCACGGCGCATAAAGGTGGGCAGCGATAGGCGGTCAGCGCATCGCATTCATAGGCGCGGGTTTCGGCCTCGTCATGGATAACGGCATCGGGGGCCAGCACCTCTTGCAGGCGCGCCACAAGGCGGGGTTTCAGGGCAAGAACCGCAGGGTTTGGGGCTGGCATTTCCATAAGCAAAGGCGCCTTTTGTTCAATTGGTAATATTTTTATACCAATTACCACAGCTATGGCAAGCCTTGATACGCCCCGCTTGCCCCTTGCAAAAACCCAGCCCACAGGGCAGCACAAGATATGTTCATTGATTCCCCCGTTCTGGCCCTTGTGCCGCTGTTTTCACCTATCGATCTGTGGGCGCTGGCCTGCATCTTCTTGGGATGGGCGTGCATAGGGCTGTTGATAGAAAACCCACCCCGCGGGCGGCCTTCGGTATCGTCGTTGATGGCGCATTACCGGCGGGAATGGATGCAGGTGATGGTCATCCGCACCCCCCGCATTTTTGACGCCCAAGCCTTGGGGACATTGCGCCAAGGCACCAGCTTTTTTGCCTCGGCCACGATGATTGCGATTGGCGGCGGCTTGGCGCTGATGGGCAATGCCGATCAATTGCAAGGTTTGGCCCGCGATCTGACATTGGGCACCGAGCCGCGGATCGTGTGGGAGGTAAAACTGGGGCTGGCGTTGTTTTTTCTGGCCAATGCATTCTTGAAATTCGTGTGGTCACACCGGCTGTTTGGCTATTGCCTTGTGTTGATGGCCTCGGTCCCCAACGACCCGGACGACCCGCGCGCCCTGCCCCGCGCAGCGCAGGCAGCCGAGGTCAACATCACCGCCGTGCGCGGTTTCAACCGCGGCCTGCGCTCGATCTATTTTGCCATGGGCGCCTTGGCATGGATGCTGGGCGCGCCCGCGCTGCTGGCGGCCACAGCGCTAACCGTGGGGGTGCTTTGGCGGCGCGAATTTGCCTCGCAAAGCCGGCAGGTTTTGCTGCGCGATCTGCCACAGGCCAAAGGCCCGAAATAGCCAGTTGATGCGCTATTTGCGCCAGTGAAAGGGCACGATTACCAGCGCCCCGATAGACGATATGATGGCATCCAGCCCAGCACTGCCAAAGCCGATCCCAAACATCACGCGCAGGAAATAAAACAAAAACGCCCCCCCC
Organism: Paracoccaceae bacterium; assembly: GCA_009924775.1. Lineage (GTDB taxonomy): Bacteria > Pseudomonadota > Alphaproteobacteria > Rhodobacterales > Rhodobacteraceae > CAJXSO01. The sequence continues at coordinate 11,574 of RFQY01000004.1, forward strand.
ACGCAAATGATGATCGATTGCAAAATGCCGTTATGGGTGAAGCCCGTTTTTTCGGCCAAATAGCCCACAATGCCCGCGATGACCACGGTGCCAATCAAGGTTGGAAACATAGCGCACCCCTAAACTGCGCCGGGCCTAACCCTGCGCCTCATCGCCCCCCAGCACCATGCCAGCAGGCACCGCCATGCCCCGCAGGGCGGTGTCGGCATCTTGCGCAGCCTTGCCCGCGCGTTGCAAGCGCGTGATGCGCAACGCACCCTCGCCACAGGCAATGCGCAACCCCTCGTCCAGCACCGTGCCGGGCGCGCCGGTGCCTGTGGCCAATTCGGCCCCCAACAGTTTTACCCGCGCCCCATCTATCAGCGTCCATGCCCCCGGAAAGGGCGAAAGCCCCCGGATTTGGCGATGCAGGTCAACCGCCGGGCGGGCCCAATTCAAGCAGGCTTCGGATTTGTCGATTTTTTCGGCATAGCACACGCCAACATCGGGCTGCGGGCTGGGCAGCAGCTGCCCCAGATCTGCCAAGGCCTGCAAAATACCCTTGGCCCCCAGAACCGACAACCGATCGTGCAGCGCGCCGGTGGTTTCGTTCTCGCCAATGGGCGTGGCCAGGCGCAGCAGCACGGGGCCAGTATCTAGCCCCGCCTCCATCTGCATGATGCAAATGCCCGTTTCCGCATCGCCCGCCATGATCGCGCGGTGAATAGGGGCCGCCCCCCGCCAGCGCGGCAATAACGAGGCATGAATATTCAGGCAGCCATGGCGCGGTGCATCCAGCACCGCCTGCGGCAAGATCAGCCCATAGGCCACCACCACCGCAACATCAGCCTGCAGCGCGGCAAACTCTTGTTGCACCTCGGCGTGGCGCAAGCTGGTGGGGTGGCGCACCGGCAGCCCCAGCTCTAACGCGCGGGCGTGCACGGGTGTGGGGCGGTCTTTTTTGCCCCGCCCCGCAGGACGCGGCGGCTGGCAGTAGACACAGGCAATCTGATGGCCCGCAGATACCAGCGCATCCAGCACCGGCACAGAAAAATCAGGGCTGCCCATAAAGACCAGTCGCATCGGTTCCTCCTTGGCCCTGAAACGGGCCTTAGCGTGCTTTTTTCGCCCGGCGCAGCAGCATGTCGCGCTTTACCTTGCTGAGATGGTCAAAATACATGCGCCCATTCAAATGGTCGATCTGATGCTGCACGCTGGTGGCCCAAAGCCCCACGAAATCGCGCTCTTCCAGCTGGCCTGCGCTGTTTAGAAACCGCACCGTCACCGCACGGGGGCGGGCGATGCTGGCATGCACGCCGGGCAGGTTTGGGCTGGCCTCGTCATGGGTGCGCGATTGAACGCTGGCATGCAAAACCTCGGGGTTGGCCATGCGCACCGCTTGCCCGCGGGTTTCGCTGGCATCTACCACCGCCAAACGCAACATCACGCCGATTTGCGGGGCGGCCAGCCCCACGCCGGGCATGGCCTCCATCGTGTCGATCATATCGGTCCAGATCGCGTGGATATCATCGGTAATTTCGGCCACGGCGGCGGCCACGCTGCGCAAGCGCTTATCGGGCCATGGCAGGCAGGCACGCACCGTCATTGCGCCAAGCCCAGATAATCTGCCTCAAGCGCCGCGCGGTCTGCTGCGCCCAAGCGGTGAAAAGTGACCATGCCATCGAGATGGTCCAGCTCGTGCTGGGCGCAGCGCGCCTCGAACCCCTGCAAGCGGCGGCTTTGGCGGGTGCCATCAAGGCCGGTCCACCCCAGCACCACCCAATCGGGGCGCAGCACCTGCGCCATCACCCCGGGGATCGACAGGCACCCCTCGTCGCCCGGCACATGGGTGGCCGACGCCTCTAGAATTTCGGGGTTCAGGCAGGCCAGCGGGGTCATATCGCCCTCTTTCCAGCCACAATCCATCACGAATAGCCGCAGCATATGCCCCACCTGCGGTGCCGCCAGCCCCCGCCCGGGCGCGGCATACATGGTTTCAAACATCTCACCCACAAGGGTGGCAAGGCCTGCCATATCACCCAGATCGACCGGCGCGCAGGGCTGGGCCAAGCGCGGATCGGGCCAGCGCAAAATCGGCAGCACGCTCATCCGCGGGCCATTTCGCGTTTTAGCTTTTGCATGCGGCGGGTGATCATCTGGCGCCGCAACGGCTTGAGATAATCGATGAACAGCTTGCCATCCAAATGGTCGATTTCATGCTGCACACAAGTGGCCCAAAGGCCGCCAAAATCTTCTTGCTGCTCGCGGCCATCGGTATCCAGCCAGCGCACGCTTACTTCGGCGGGGCGGGTGACATCGGCAAATTGGTCAGGGATCGACAGGCATCCCTCCTCGTAGGTGCTGGCGTGATCCGAGGCGGCCACGATCTGAGGGTTGACCATCACCAAGGGGCGCGGCGTGTCTTTGTCGCTTTTGGCGCAATCCAACACAATCACCCGGTCCAGCACACCAATCTGCGGCGCGGCCAGCCCGATGCCCGGTGCGTCATACATGGTTTCCAGCATGTCGCGGGCCAAAAGGCGCAGATCATCCGACAGGTCCGCCACCGGCGCGCAGACCTTTTTCAACCGTGGGTCAGGGTGAAGCAGAATAGGGCGTTTCATGCAGGGGGATTTAGGGCAAGCCCGGCGCTGGCGCAATGGTGCAATGCGCAAGGGTTAAGAACGCAGGCCGCTATTTGGGCAAATATTTTGCAAAAGCTTATTCCATTCCCCAAAAAACTGGCCGACAAACAGGGGCAAGCCACGCAAGGGAGGGACAGATGAACTTTGACGAGATTATCCAGCGCCGCGGCACCCATTCGGTGAAGTGGGACATGATGGAACCCATCTATGGCGTGCCCGCAGACGAGGGCATTTCGATGTGGGTGGCAGATATGGATTTTCGTGCCCCTGACTGCGTACAAAACGCCGTGGCCCGTATGCAAGAGCATGGGATCTATGGCTATTATGGCGACGACAAAGCCTATCGTGCCGCTATTTGCTGGTGGATGGAGCATCGCCACGGCTGGGCGGTAGACCCGGGCGCCATTTTCACCACCCATGGCTTGGTGAATGGCACAGCGATGTGCGTGGAAACCTTTACCAACCCCGGCGATGGTGTGGTGTTGATGACGCCGGTCTATCATGCCTTTGCAAAGGTGATCAAAGCCAACAATCGCAAGGTTATTGAATGCCCGATGGCCTTGGTCGATGGCCGCTATCATATGGATTTCGCCGCGTGGGACGCGCAGATGGATGGCAGCGCCAAAATGCTGGTCCTGTGTTCGCCCCACAACCCCGGTGGGCGGGTGTGGACGGTGGACGAGTTGCAGCAAGTCGCCGATTTCTGCCGCCGCCACGATTTGGTGTTGGTCTCGGATGAAATCCACCACGATCTGGTTTTCCCGGGGCAAAAACATACGCCCATGGCCCTGATCGAAGGCGTGGCAGACCGGCTGGTGATGATGACGGCCACCACGAAAACCTTTAACATCGCTGGCAGCCATTCGGGCAATGTCATCATTCACGATCCGGCGCTGCGTGCCAAATTCGAGGCCCGGATGATGGGCTTGGGCCTATCGCCCAATTCCTTTGGCCTGTTCATGGCCGAGGCGGCCTATAGCCCCGAGGGCGCAGCCTGGGTCGATGCGCTGGTGGCCTATCTTGATGGCAATCGCCAGATTTTTGATGCAGGCGTCAATGCCATTCCGGGGCTAAAATCCATGCACCTAGAGGCCACATATTTGGCTTGGGTCGATTTTTCCGGCACCGGCATGGCGCGGGCGGAATTTACCCAGCGCGTCGAACAGCAGGCACAAATCGCGGCCAATCATGGGCCAACATTTGGCCATGGGGGCGAAAATTTCTTGCGCTTCAATCTGGCCACGCCCCGCCCCTTGGTCGAACAGGCCGTGGCGCGCCTGCAGGCAGCCTTTGGCGATCTGCAGTAATTTGCACAAACAAGCGGGCCGCGGCGCCAAAGCGCCGGGGCCTTAGCCAATATCAGGGCCGGTTAGATAGGCCACGGGCGCATCTTGGCGGCGCTCGAAATCAACGGGCTGTTCATCTAGCATTTCCGACAACCGCTTGAATTCATAGCGCATTTCGCCACTGTCCTCTTCGGCCGCCACAATCAGGCAACGGCGCAGCATCCGCCCGCCATCATAAAGCTCGACCAAACCACGCAGATGCGGTGCATCATCGGCCAGCGCAAACCCGTTATCCCACAAGCGCAGCACCGGGTAGGTGCGCCCATCTACATCGATCCTAAGGCGGCTACGCTTGCGCGCCGCATTATCTTGCGCAACGCGCAGGGCTGCAACAACGTCGCGCGGCAAAAAGCTGGTCATCGAATCCTCCATCCATCGGTGCAGCGTGCCGCTATTCTATTGAAAATCAAGTAAACCTACTCTTTTGCACCAAAAACTGGCAAAATTGCGGCGCTTTCCCCTGTGCCCGGGCGCTGTGCAGAAATGCACGGCCCATGCGCCCTGACGCGGGTTTGTTCTTTGGGCGATCAGGCCTAGCTAAAGGGAACAGACAAAAAGGGGCATGGCATGGGCCAGTTGATCGACGGAAAATGGCACGACACATGGTACGATACCGCATCCACCGGCGGGCAATTCGTGCGCACGACCACCACCTTTCGCAATTGGATCACGGCAGATGGCAGCCCCGGCCCCAGCGGCACGGGCGGCTTTGCGGCGCAGGCGGGGCGGTACCATCTTTATGTGTCGCTGGCCTGCCCATGGGCGCATCGCACCTTGATTTTTCGCGCCCTGAAAGGGCTGCAAGGGCTGATTGATATCTCGGTTGTGCACCCCGATATGCTGGACGATGGCTGGAGCTTTGACACGGGCTTTGCCGGGGCGACCGGCGATAGATTGTTCGGCCACGCCTTTATGCGCGATGTGTATCTGGCCGCAGACCCACATATCTCGGGGCGCGTCACCGTGCCGGTTTTGTGGGACAAAGCCACGGGCCAAATCGTTTCCAATGAAAGCGCCGAAATCATCCGCATGTTCAACAGCGCCTTCGACGGCCTTACCGCAAACACCCTAGATTTTTGGCCCAGCGCCCAACGCACGCAGATCGAGGCCATCAACCAGCGCATCTATGACACGCTAAACAACGGCGTTTACAAGGCGGGCTTTGCCACCACCCAACCCGCCTATGACAGCGCGGTCAGCGCGCTGTTTGAAACGATGGACTGGCTGGAAAGCCACCTGTCAGACAACCGCTTTTTGTTGGGCGACACCATAACCGAGGCCGACTGGCGGCTGTTTCCCACCTTGGTGCGCTTCGACCCGGTCTATCACGGGCATTTCAAATGCAGCCTGCGCCGGCTGGTCGATTACCCCAACCTATGGGCCTATACCCGGCATCTTTACCAAATGCCCGGCATCAAAGAGACGGTGAATTTCGACCATATCCGCCGCCATTACCACTATAGCCACACCACGATTAACCCCCATCGTATTGTGCCCATGCCCCCAGCGCTGGATTTCGACGCCCCCCATGGGCGCGACTGATTGGGCGGGATGGGCGCTTTCGGCTTGAGAATCTGGCGCCGCTGCTGTTGAACCACGAAAACGCCAATGTTCAGGGTTTCACCATGCAGGCCACATCCACCCCAGCCTACCCGCGCGACCATGGCGGTGGTGTTGATGGTGCAATCGCGTGTTTTGGTGGTCAGCGCTGCGATTGGATAGACCTGTCGACCGGCATCAACCCTGTGCCCTACCCGCTGGGCCAGCTGCCCCCCACCGCATGGGCCACCCTGCCAGATCAGGCCGCCACCGATGCGCTGCTGGGCGCGGCGCGCGCGGTGTGGCAGGTGCCCAAGGCTGCGGCCATCTTGGCGGCGCCCGGGGCCTCGGCCCTGATTGCGCGGCTGCCCGCCCTGCGCCCCGCCGGCCATGTGGCCATCGATGGCCCCACCTATAACGAACATGCTGCGGGTTTTCAGGCGGCAGGCTGGCAGCTGGCCGCGCCCGGCCAAGCCACGCCAGCCGATGCGCGGGTGATCGTGCACCCCAACAACCCAACAGGCCATTGGCACAGCGATTTCACCCCCGACACGGCCTTTAGCGTGATCGACGAAAGCTTTTGCGATGTGGCCCCCGAAAACAGCCTTTTGCCGCAGTTGGATTTACAAAAAAGCCTTGTGCTGAAGAGCTTTGGTAAGTTTTGGGGCTTGGCCGGGCTTAGGCTGGGCTTTGCCATTGGCAACCCCGCAGATATTGCCCAACTGGCGCAAATGCTGGGCCCGTGGCCGGTGTCTGGCCCGGCGCTGCATATTGGCGCGCGGGCCTTGGCAGACCACGACTGGGCCGCAGCCACCCGCACCCGCCTGCAGGCCGATGCCGCGCGGATGGATGCCGAAATGGCGGCGCAAAAGGCCCGGCCATTGGGTGGCACGACGCTGTTTCGATTGTATCAGGTGGAAGATGCTTTGGCATGGCAGGCCCATCTGGCGCGGGCGCATATCTGGTCGCGCGTGTTTCCCTATGCCCGCACTTGGCTGCGCTTGGGCCTGCCCGCCCCGAAAGACTGGCCACGGGTCAGCGCCGCGATTGCCAGCGCCACAGCAAAGGACGTGAGATGAGCGTTATTCTGGCCATGCTTCTGGATGCACTGCTGGGCGAGCCAAAAGTCGTGTGGTCGCGCCTGCCGCACCCTGCCATTTTGATGGGCCGCGCCGTGGCCTTTGCCGATACACGGCTGAACCACGGGCCTTGGCTGCGCCTAAAGGGGGTGCTGGCGGTGGTGGTGCTGGTTTTGGGCGCGGGCCTATTGGGGGTGGTTTTGCAAACGCTTGGCCCCGTGGCCGAGGTGATTGTAGGCGCGATATTGCTGGCGCAGAAATCGCTGGTCCAACATGTTGGGGCCGTGGCGCAGGGTTTGCGCAAGGGTGTGGCGCCCGGGCGCGCGGCTGTGGCGATGATTGTCAGCCGCGACACCGGCGCATTGGACCGCGATGGCGTGGCGCGCGCGGCCATTGAAAGCGCGGCAGAAAACCTAAGCGATGGGGTGATCGCCCCGCTGTTTTGGTTTGTGCTGGCCGGGCTGCCGGGGCTTTTGGTGTATAAAATCGTGAATACCGCCGACAGCATGATTGGCTATCGCACGCCGCGCTATGCCGCTTTTGGCTGGGCGGCGGCGCGGCTGGATGATGTGTTAAACCTTATTCCCGCACGGCTAACCGCGCTGCTGATTGCACTGCCACATGGCCAATGGCGCGCCCTGCCCGCCATTTGGCGCGACGCGCGGCGCCATCGCTCGCCCAATGCCGGCTGGCCCGAGGCCGCCATGGCACGGGCCTTGGGTATCGCGCTGGCGGGGCCACGGGTCTATCATGGTCAGTCCCAAGATCTTGCCTGGGTCAACGGCGCAGGGCGCCGCCCGCTGCTGGCGCAAGACGTGGAAGCGGCGGTTGCCATCTTGTGGCAGACATGGGCTTGGGCGCTGTGTGGATTGGCCACAGCCGCCATAATTTGCGCGCTACTTTCCTAAACCTCCCCTTGCCCGAATTGCCAAGCCTGCTAGGCTGGGAGCATAGTGTAGGGGGTAAATATGCGTGTTGTGATCACCTGTTTTCTGCTGTTTTTGACGCCAGCTTGGGCCCTTGCCGCCCCCCGCTGCGGCGGTGATTGGCAGGCGTTTTTGCAAGACATCGGGCGCGAGGCTGTGGCAGCCGGGCGCAGCCCAGCGGCCACGCGCGCGTTTTTGGCACAGCTACAGCCTGACCCGGCAGTTCTGGCCGCTGATCGGCGCCAAGGGGTTTTCCAGCTGGATTTCACCCGCTTTTCCAACCGCTTGATTTCCGAAAACCGCACCCGCCGCGGGGCCGAGATGGGGCGCAAATGGGATGCGGTTTTCACCCAGATCGAGGCAAAATTTGGCATTCCACGCGGGGTTTTGCTGGCCTTTTGGGCCTTTGAAACCGATTACGGCGCCTTTCAGGGCGATTTCAACACCGCCAATGCCTTGGCCACCTTGGCCCATGACTGCCGCAGGCCCGCGCTGTTTCGGCCCCAGCTGTTGGCCGCCATCACCTTGTTCGAGCGCGGCGATTTCGACCCCGCCACCACCACCGGCGCTTGGGCGGGCGAGATTGGCATGGTGCAAATGCTGCCCCGCGATATTTTGGAAAACGGCGTCGATGGCGATGGCGATGGCCATGTCACGCTGAAAACATCAGCCCCAGATGCGCTGATGTCGGCGGCGCGCATGTTGGCGCAGCTGGGGTGGAAACCCAACCAGCCGTGGCTGCAAGAGGTGATTGTGCCCGCGCGCATGGACTGGGGCAAATCGGGCTATGACACCCAGCTTTCGGTGGCCGATTGGGCCGCCATGGGGCTGCGCCCGCGCAGCGGCACATGGGCCGCCAAGGGCCAAGCCAGCCTGATTTTACCGCAGGGTCACAAAGGCCCAGCATTTTTGGCCTATCCAAATTTTCACGTCTATTTCGACTGGAACCAAAGCTTTACCTATGTGCTGACAGCGGCCTATTTCGCCACACGCATGGGCGGCGCGGCCCCCTTTGACCCGCGCACACCCGACCCCGGGCTAGACCCCGCACAGATGAAAAGCTTGCAACGCAAACTGGCCGCGCGCGGGCATGATGTGGGCGGGATCGATGGTATCTTGGGCGCAGGCACCCGCGCCGCCGTGCAAGCCGAACAGGCACGATTGGGCCTGCCTGCCGATGCATGGCCCACAAAGGCGTTGTTGGATAGGCTATAGGCCGCAGGGCTGTGGGCGGCCCTTAGGCCACCATGGCAGCGGCTTTTTTCAGATCCACCGAAACCAGCTGGCTGACACCTTGCTCTTGCATCGTCACGCCAAACAGCCGGTCCATCCGTGCCATGGTAACCGCGTGGTGCGTGATGATCAAAAACCGGGTGTCGGTGCGCCGGCACATTTCATCGAGCAAATCGCAAAACCGGGTCACATTGGCATCATCCAGCGGGGCATCCACCTCGTCTAGCACACAGATCGGGGCCGGGTTGACCAAAAACACCCCAAAGATCAGCGCCAGCGCTGTAAGCGTTTGTTCGCCCCCCGACAAAAGCGACAATGTCGACAGCTTTTTACCCGGCGGCTGGCACAATATTTCAAGACCTGCCTCTAGCGGATCATCGCTTTCGACCAACACCAAATTCGCCTCGCCACCCCCAAACAGATGGCGAAACAACAAGCTGAAATTGCTGTTCACTTGCTCGAACGCGGTTAACAGCCGCTCGCGCCCCTCGCGGTTCAGGCTGGCAATGCCCGATCGCAGGGTTTTTATGGCCTCTTCCAGATCGCTTTTCTCGCGCGCCAGCGTGTCATGCTCGACCTGCACCTCTTTGATGTCTTCCTCGGCGCGCAGGTTCACCGCGCCCAAGGCCTCGCGTTGGCGTTTCAGGCGGTTTACATCGGCCTCGATCGTTTCAGCATCGGGCATTTTATCTGGCTCGGTGGCAAGCCGCTCTAGCAGCTGCTCTGGCGTTGTTTCCATCTCGTCTTGGATGCGCTGCGCGGCATAGGCTACGGTTTCGCGCGCGGCATCGGCGCGCGCCTCGGCACGGGCGCGGGCCTCGCGGGCCTCGCCAGCCGCCCGTTCGGCATCGCGTTCCCCATCACGCGCCACGCGCAGGGCGGCTTCGGCTTCGGCCAATTTATCAGCCGCGATACGACGGCGGTCTTCGGCCTGCTCGATCGCATGATCCAATTCATCGCGCTTGGCTGCAATTTCGTCTGGGGCGGCGCTGGCCTCTTTCAGCTCGGCCTCGGATTGGGTTTTGCGCGCAGCCAGTTCAGCGCTGCGGGTTTCGGCCGTTTGCAACCGATGCCGCCAACCGCTGAGCTCTTTTGTCACTTCTTGCGAACGCCGTGTGCGCGCCTCGCCTTCGCGGCGCAATTCATCATGGGCCGAGCGCTTGGTCAGCATGGTCATCCGCGCGGCTTCCACCGTCATACGAATGTCTTCGACACCGGCGCGCGCCTCGGCCAGATCTTCCAAATCATCCACTGCGGCCTGTGCCTCGGCCAGCTGCGTGCGCGCCGATAGCGCCTCTTCATCGTGGCGCGCCACGGTCAGGCCCAGCGACTCGAGCTTGGATTGCGCCAAATTGAAATCGGCCTCGGCCCGGCTGAGGGCGCGGGCAGCTTCGTTTACCTGCCGGTCCGCTTCGCGCCGGGCATTGCGCGCGGCTTGGTCGGCGGCGGTTAAATCGGCCAACCGTTGGCTAAGCGCATCATGGGCCTGACGGGCGGCATCGGCGCGCGCGGTGGCGCGTTCTGATTGCTGTTTGAGCTCTTCCAGACGGTTAAGTTGCTGCAAGCGCAGCGCCGCCGCGCTGGGGGCATCTTCGGCCCATGCGCGAAACCCGTCCCAACGCCACAAATCGCCCTCGGGCGATACCAACCGCTGGCCGGGCTTCAACAAGGCCTGCAGGCGTGGCCCATCATCGGCATCCACCAGCCCAATTTGGCTCATCCGGCGGGCCAACACATCGGGCACCGACACATGCACCGACAGTGGCGATACCCCCGCAGGCAGGGGCTGTTCGGCCTCGAACGCGGGCAGCACCGTCCACCCCGAGGGGCCATCTGCCTCGACCTCGGGGGCGCGCAAATCATCGGCCAAAGCTGCCCCAAGCGCCTTTTCAAAGCCCATTTCCACCTGCAGCCGATCCATGATTTGGCCGCCCTCGACCGTGTCGCGCTGCAGCAATCGCGCCAGCGCCGTCACTTCGGCCCGTAGCGCGTTCAATTCACCCTCGGCTTCGCTGCGCTCGGCACGCACATCGGCTTCGCGGGCCTGCGCCGCCGCCCGCGCCGCTTCGGCCTCGGTCAAGACATCGTCGGCTTGGGCCACGGCCTCTTGCGCCTGTTCCTCGTCGATGCGGGCCTGCCCCAACTGCGTTTGGGCCTGGGCCAAACTGGCACGCGCCTGTTGCATGGCGGCGCGGGCGGTGTCTGCTTGGCCCTCGCTGCGCGCCAAGACCTTGCCGCTTTCTTCCAAAAATCGGGTCGCCGATTGGTGGCGCGCGGCCAATCGCGCCACATCTTCTGTGCGTTCGGATAAATCAGCCTCGCGGTCTTGCAAAATACTGGCCGCCTCGCGCGCGGCTTCGGCCGCAACGTCCAGCTTGTCGGCATGGCCCTCGCCCGCCTTGGCCAATTCGCGTTGCTCCCATTCCAGCCGCGCGATGGTTTCACCGGCATCACGGTTCAGCCCGGCCTCGCGCTCGATATCGCGGGCCAATTGCTGAATGCGCCCCTGCAGCGTTTCGATGGTGTGAAGCGCGCGTTCTTCTTGCTCTGACAAGGCATCGCGCTGCACCACAAGGCGCTGCACCACGGCTGCGGCAATCGCCTCTTCCTCGCGCCGCGGCGGCAGCACATCTTCGGCCGCCTCGCGCTCTTTGGCGGCGCGCCGGGCGGCCGCCTCGATTTGGGCAGCCGCGCTTAAACGCTCGCGCAACTGCATCTCTGCAGCAAGGCGCGCGCTGTCAGCCTCTTGCCAGCGGCGGAACAGCAACATGCCTTCGGCACTGCGCAAATCCTCGCCAATCACCCGGTAGCGGGCCGCTTGCCGGGCTTGGCGCTCTAACTGTGCCAATTGCGCCGCCAGTTGCTCGATCACATCGTCAACGCGCGTCAGGTTCTGCTCGGCCGAGCGCAATTTCAGCTCGGCCTCGTGCCGGCGCTGGTAAAGGCCGGAAATGCCCGCCGCCTCTTCCAAAACCCGACGGCGATTTTTGGGCTTGGCGTTGATCAGCTCGGAAATCTGCCCCTGACGCACCAATGCCGGGCTATGCGCCCCGGTCGAGGCATCGGCAAACAGCATCTGCACATCGCGCGCGCGCACATCCTTGGCATTGACCTTATAGGCGCTGCCCACATCGCGGGTGATACGGCGCACAATTTCCAACGCGTCCTCATCGTTGAACCCAGCAGGCGCCAGCCTGTCGCTATTGTCCAACACCAAGGCCACTTCGGCAAAATTACGCGCAGGCCGGGTGGCCGCCCCGGCAAAAATCACGTCTTCCATGCCCCCGCCCCGCATGGCGGTGGGCCGGTTTTCCCCCATCACCCAGCGCAGCGCTTCCAACAGGTTCGATTTGCCACAACCGTTTGGCCCCACCACGCCGGTCAGCCCCTCGCGGATCAACAGTTCCGTCGGGTCGACAAAGCTTTTAAAGCCGGTCAATCGCAGTTTCGAAAAGCGCACCTTGCCATCCTGATTCTGGGCACGGGTAAATTTTGCGGGCCAAGCCTGTGGCGAGTCAACGAAAACACACGATATTTTGCCAGATTGCCCAAGTTGTCCACAAGATATTGGGGTTTTCACCGCCGTCACTGGGCGCTATCGCTATCTATGGGCGGTTTTGCCCGGGCCACAGCACAAAAGGGCACACCATGCTGATCGTTGAACGCGGCACCCCGAAAGACCCCCAAGCCACGGCACTTTTGCACCAAAGCCATGCGCTGATGCAAAGCCTGTTCAACCCAGAAGACAACCACTACCTGTCGATCGACGCGCTTTGCGCCCCCCATATTCGGTTTTTTATGGCGCGGCGGGGCGATCAGGTGCTGGGCACCGGGGCCTTGGCGCTGATGGGCGATTACGGCGAAGTAAAGTCAATGTTCGTGGCACCCACCGCCCGTGGCCAAGGCGTGGCACAGGCCCTATTGCGCCAGATCGAAGACGAAGCCCGCCAAAACGCCCTGCCCGTTTTGCGGCTGGAAACCGGCGACAAACTGGCCGCCGCGCATCGGCTCTATCAGGCGTTTGGCTTTCAAAACTGCGGCCCCTTTGGCGGCTATAGCGCAAATGCCAGCAGCCTCTTTATGGAAAAGCCGCTGGTTTAAGGAAACCGGGCAGCGCTGCGTCACGCTTGCTGAACGGGCGCCTTGGTCATATCATCTGACCACTAGCGCACCAAAGGGCCCCAACCAGCATGCCATTTACCCCCGTTCAGCCCGAAAAACTGTCCACCGCTGTCACCCGCCAGATCGAAAAACTGATCCTGCGCGGCATCTTGCGGCCCGGCGAGCGCCTGCCATCCGAGCGTGAACTTTCTGAAAGATTGGGCGTTTCCCGCCCCAGCCTGCGCGACGCAGTGGCCGAGTTGCAAGAAAAGGGCCTGCTGACCACCAAGGCGGGCGCGGGCATTTATGTGGCCAATGTCTTGGGCAGCGCTTTTTCCGACGCTTTGGTCAATCTTTTTGCCAACCACCGCGAAGCTGTGGCCGATTACGTGTCTTTTCGCAAAGATCTCGAAGGGCTGGCCGCCGAACGCGCTGCCCGCCACGCCTCAGACACCGACCTGCGCGTGGTCCAAACCATCTTCGACAAAATGGAAGCGGCCCACCAAAAACGCGACCCCAGTGACGAAGCCCGCCTTGATGCCGATTTCCACCTCTCGATCATCGAGGCCAGTCATAATGTGGTGATGTTGCACATGATGCGCTCGATGTATCAGCTGCTGCAACAAGGCGTCTTTTATAACCGCCAAACCATGTTCAAACAGCGCACCACCCGCGAAATGCTGCTCGACCAACACCGCGCCATCAACGACGCCCTCCAAAACCGCGATCCAGCAGGCGCGCGCGCGGCGGTCGAGGCGCATTTATCCTATGTGGCGCAATCGCTCAGCGACCAGCACCGCGCCGAACGTAACGAAGCCATCGCCAAAATGCGCCTCGATCACGAGAACGAGCGCTAGCCGCCCGCACGCCCTTTCATCTTGCTTTAAATACTCATTCCAACGCAGCCACAAAAAACGCCCGCGCGGGCTGGCCGGCGGGCGTTGATCTTTTCCGTGGTGCCAGCGGCGCTTAGTGCAGCTTGGCCTCGACTTCGCCAATGGCAGCATCGATCAGCTTGTTGCCCTCGGCTGCGGTCATCTGCGCGGCAATCGCTGCGCGTGCCACGCTGATGGCCACCTGCACCGCTTGGTCGCGCACATCGCGCACGGCGCTTGCTTCGGCCGATGCAATCTGGTCTTCGGCTGCAGCCAAACGGCGTGCAATCGACTTTTTCAACTCGGCCTTGGCTTGGTCTGCGGCCAGTTGCGCCTCTTCCTTGGCATGGGCGATGATCCGCTCGGCCTGCTCTTGCACCTCTTTTTGCTTGCGCTCATAGGTGGCCAGAACTTTCTGCGCTTCTTCACGCAGGGCACGGGCCTCTTCCAGCTCCGATTTGATGCCCTCGGCACGTTTATCCAACATGCCGCCAATCATGGCGGGCACTTTGAAATAGATCAGAACGCCGATGAACACCAAGAAGGCGATCAGAACAACGAAATCGGTGTTGCCCAGCGAAAAGAACGGGCCGCTGGCCGCAAAGGCGGGCGATGCGGCGGAAAGGGCAGCCAATGTTGCAAGCTTGCGCATGGTGTTACCCCTTCATCCGGTCTGCCACGGCGCTGCCGATGGCTTTTTCATCTGCCTTGCCACCCATGGCGGCCACGATCTCGGCTGCGGTGTCGGCGGCAACGGCTTGCACCGCTTCCAGCGCACCGGCGCGGATCTCGGCAATTTTCTTTTCACCCTCGGCGGCCTTCACCGCGATCTGGGCATCGGCATCGGCCGTGGCTTGCGCCAGGTCTGCCTTAATCTCTGCTTTCGCCTCGGCGATGATGCGCTGGGCTTCGATGCGGGCGTCCGCCAGTGCCTGATTGTAGGCAGCTTCGGCGTCCACAGCTTTTGCTTTCAGCTCTTCGGCGGTGGCGATATCGTTCGAAATTGTCCCCTGACGCTCGGCCAGAACAGCCGCGATGCGCGGCAGCGCGATGCGCGACAGGACGAAATAGATCACGATCAACGTGATCATCAACCAGAAGATCTGGTTACCCCAGTTCGAAAAATCGAGCTGCGGCATGCCGGGCGCAGATGCCCCTTGGGCTGCGTCGGCGGCGTGCGTTTCAGTCGCCATGTCGTCCTCCTTGGGGAACTTATCAGTTACACCGGGCAGCCACCGCTTGGGGCTGCCCGGCCGTAAGGATCAGGTTCCGTAGGGCTTAGACGGCGAACATCAGCAGCAGAGCAACCAGGAACGAGAAGATGCCCAGTGCTTCTGCGAAGGCGATGCCGATGAACAGCGTGGCGGTCTGCGATGCAGCAGCCGAGGGGTTGCGCAGCGCGCCGGCCAGGTAGTTGCCTGCAACGTTGCCCACACCGATTGCGGCGGCGCCGGAACCAATAGCTGCGAGACCTGCGCCGATATGTGCCAGTTGACCTTCCATGAGTGTATCTCCTTACGTTGGAAGTTTCTATTTCAGTGGTAGCGTGATGCCAGCCTTAGTGCGACGGATGCAGCGCATCTTTCAGGTAAACGCACGTCAGGATGGTGAAAACATAGGCCTGAATGAAGGCCACCAGAACCTCTAGCCCGTACATGGCGGTGATCGCCAGCACAGACACGGGGCTGATCGTTGCGATCGCGGCAAAGCCTGCGAACACCTTGATCACCGCGTGACCCGCCATAACGTTGCCGGCCAAACGGATCGAGTGGCTGACGGGGCGCACGAAGTAGGAAATCAGTTCGATGATGGCCAGCACCGGGCGCAGCGGCAACGGCGCCGATTTCACCCAAAACAGGCCCAAGAATTTGGCGCCATTCTTGGCAAAGCCAACAATCGTTACGGTCAAGAACACCAGCATGGCCAAAACCACGGTCACCGCGAAATGCGAGGTGGTGGTAAAGGACATCGGCAGCAAGCCCAAGAAGTTGGCGAATACGATGAACATGAACAAGGTCATGACATAGGGGAAAAAGCCAACCGCGTCTTTGCCGGCCACGTCTTCGACCATTTTATAGACGAACACATAGGCCAGTTCGGCCACCGATTGGGTGCGGTTGGGGATCGTGGCCCGGCGCGCGGTGCCCAGCACCATCAGCGCCACGATAGCCACAATGGCAATGCCCATCCAAAGCGTCACGTTGGTGATTGTGAACAGCCCGATGGCATCGCCACCAAACAAAGGCTTCACAATGAACTGGTCCATCGGGTGGAAAACCAGCCCGCCGCCTTCTGCACCATGCGCTTCAGTTGCCATCTTTCGCCCTCTTCTCATCATCGGCCGCGGATGCGGCCATGTTCGCTGCCTGGATCTCTTGCGCCGAGCGGATCATTGTCTGAACACCGGCGGCAAGCCCCAGAAGTGTAAATATCACCATCAAGAACGGCAGGGTGCCAAACACCCAATCCAGCCCGTACCCAATGCCAAAGCCAATCCCAAGACCAGCCACAAGTTCTATCACCATCCGCCAGGCCAACTGCGCCTGTGAATAATGCTCTTCCATGTGCGGCTTGCTTTCGCGCCCCGATTTCATGGCCGCGATCCGCTTTTCCAGCTCTGCCAGATCGTCTTGCGAACCGTTCTGCGCCACGCGTGCCCCCATGGAAAGGTTGGGCATTTGCTATGCGGCATCGATCACAGAGTCAAGCGCCGCAATCGCCGTGCCAAAATGACTGTAAAAACATGTTTTTAAAAGGTTTTATTTTTTCAAACCCGCAGCAAAGCTGCGCCCAAACGGCGCAGCAGCGCGGATTGGGGGCAAAAGGCATATTCAACCATTTGGTTGACGGTTTGCAGAACAATCGCCATAGGCTTGGCCATGAGCGACAAAGTTTCCATCGTCTTTGCAGCCTTGGCCGACCCCACCCGCCGCACGATTTTGTCGATGCTGCTGGAAGATGATATGGCCGTTACAGATGTGGCCCACCCTTTTCAGATGAGCCTTGCCGCGATTTCCAAGCACTTGGGCATCTTGGCCACTGCGGGGCTGATCACCCAAGAAAAACGCGGCCGCGTGAAATGGTGCAAGCTAGAACCAGACGCGCTGCGCGAGGCCAGTATCTGGATGCAAGGTTTTGGCCAGTTCGACCGGATCGATCTGGATGCCTTCGAGCGGTTTTTAGAAACCGAGCTGTCACCCCCCGCCGATCACACGCCCTAGCTGCGCGCGTCGTTGCGCAACAGCAGCAACAGCGCCAAAACCGACAGCGCCACCCCGCCCAAAACCTGCGGCCCCGGCCCGCCGTGGCCCAAGCCCAGCTCTAACGCCACCACCCATGTGGGGGTGAGATAGGTATAGGCCATCACCTTGGCCGAGGGCAGGCGCAGCGTGGCATATTGCAACAAAACGAAGGTTGCCGCGCTGGAAAACACCGCCAGATAGGCCAGCACCAGCCACACACGGGTGGGCAAAGCGCCCCAGTCTGTGGCCACAATATCGCGCCAGCCCCATAGCCCAACCAACAGCGCCCCGGCCACCAACATGCCAAAGGTAAACACCACCGCAGGCTCGCCCCGGTTCAGCTTGCGCACCATCGGCGTATAAATGGCATGCGCGATGCAGCCCAGAAAATATATCGCCTCGCCGCGCCCCACATGAAACTGCCGCAACAGCGCCAGATCGGCCTTGAAGATCACCCACAAGGCGCCCGCTGCCCCGATGGCCAGCGCCAGCGCCATGCGCCCGGTGGTGATTTGGCGCAACAAAACATAGCCAGCAATCGCCGCCACGACCGGCGTTAGGGTAAACACCGCCGACGCCGACACCGGCGAGGCGGTTTTGAGCCCTTCGAACATCAACACGAAATACAGGCCAAAAATACCGCCCAACACCGCGTAGCGCCACGGCGCACGAAAGGCGTAGGCAGGCACCCCATGGCTGGCAAAAGCCGCCGCGCCAACCAGCCCTGCCGCCAGCGCAAAGCGCAGCGCATTCAACGCCGCTGGCGCAATATCATTGGCAATCATCACACCCAGCGAAAACGACCCCGCCACAAGGGCCGAAAACACCAACATCGCCAAATGCCCGCGCGCGGCGTTGCTCATGCCGGGGGTGCCCCAACATCCCATTGGCGGGCGCGCTGTTTTAGGAAGGCCAGCAAGCTTTGCACCTTTGGGCTGCGGTGCAGATCAACATGGGTGACCAACCACATCGGCACCTGCCATTCGGGCAGGGGCGCCATCACTTGGTGCAGGCCCGGCAAACCGGCGGCACGTTCGGGCGGCAAAAAGCCAATCCCCGCCCCGGAGAAAATTGCGGTATCAATGGCATCGGCATCGGCGCTGCGAAAGCAGATGCGATCTTCGCCAACATTGGCGCGCAGCCATTGGTAAAAAGGCGCGCGGCTGGTGGTATCGTCATGGGCCACAAAACGATGCGCGCCAAATTCAGACAGGTCTTTGGGCAGGCCATGCACCTTGGCATAGCTATCGGCCGCATATAGGCCGTTGGCTTGCCTGAAAAACGGCTGCACCACGTTATCGGGCTGGTCGGGTGCGGCGCCGGCACGAATGGCCACATGCGCCTCGCCATATTCCAAGCGAAACAAGCGCTCGCCCGTCAGATACCGCAGCACCAGCTTTGGGTGTTCTTGTTGAAACGCCACCAAGGCCGGGGTCAGCATTGGCGCAAGCCCCGGCAGCGAGGTCAGCACCAAATCGCCCGACATATCATTGCCGCGCCCTTTTATACGCCCCGCCAATTGCTGAAATTGGTCATGCGTTGCCTGCGCCACGCGCAACAGGTCTGCGCCCGCCTCGGTTGGGGTATAGCCGCGGGCGTGGCGTTGGAACAGCTTCACGCCCAACCGTTTTTCCAAGGCGTCGATATGGCGGATCACCGTTGCATGGTGCACGCCCAAAACATCGGCCGCGCCGCTGACTGTGCCCAGACGTGCCACCTGATAGGCGGTGCGCACCTCGTCCCAATTGTCCATCATATAACTCTTCTCAAGGCGATCGAAAGCCGGGCCAAGCCCGGGCACGATGCCACTATCCGCGCTATGGTGCAAAATGGCCAGCGCGGTTTACAGCATGGGCCAAGATTAGTAATTTTGCACAAAGGCCCGCAAGCCCGGCAAAGCCGCGGAGACCTGCGCCAAGCCTTGGCGCGCGGCAGGCACATCGCCACCAGCCGCGGCATGTTGAACCGCGCGCAGCAAGGTGCCCATCTCTTCCAGACCCAAAACCGTGGCGGCCCCTGCCACGCAGTGCGCCTGCTGGGCCAGCGCTGCCCCATCCAACCCCTTGGCATTCTGGTGCAGCGCGTCCAGCTGCGCCGCTAGGCGCTGCAGCTGTTCGCGCAGGCCATCGCGGCCCAAAAGCGGCTCAAGTTCGGCCAAGGTATTGGCCGATGGGCGCCAGATATCGGCATCGGTGGTTTCGGGCCCGTCACCGGCCGCCACCACCGGCGCTGGGGTGGCCCGTATGGCCTGCACCGAGACAACATCGCGCAGCTTGCGTTTTAAAACCTGCGCCTCGAAGGGTTTGTGCAGCAGCAACCCCTCGGCGGCCATCCGCCGCTCGAAGGCAATGTTTTCCACCGTCACGGCACCGCCCGTTACAAATAGAAACGGGGCGGCATCCTTGGCGCGGGTATAAAACGACTGCCCGTCCATTTCCGGCATCATCAGATCGCATAAAATCACATCAAACGATTGGCCCGCGCTTAAAGCAGCCAGCGCCTCGCGGGCATCGTTAAAGCTGTGCACCTCGTAATCATCGGCCAGCATCCGCGAGATCAGCAGCGTGATCAGCGTGTCATCATCCACCACCATCACCCGCAAACGTGCGCCGGGTGCTGCGGGGCTGGGCGGGCTGGCGGGCTGGGCCTGCAGATCGTCGGGCGCGGCCCCCTCTAATATCGGGATAGACATGCTGACGGTGGTGCCCTGCCCCAATGTCGAGGCGATATCCAGCGTGCCATTCACCTCGTGCAGGATACGCCGACAAATCGACAACCCCAAGCCGGTGGCGCCGCTATGCCCACGCTTGGTGAAAAACGGCTCCCAGACGCGCTGCAGATCTTCGGGCGCGATGCCCCCGCCATTATCGGCAATGACGATATGCACGCGCCGATCTTTTGCAAACACATCCACGCGGATCAAGTTTTCCGAGCGGTCGGTGGAAACAAAGGCCCGCGCGGCATTGCTAAGGATATTCAGCACCACTTGGCTCAATCGCGCGGAAGAGATCTGCGCAAGCGGGGTTTCCTTTAGCCGCAAATCCAGCTGGGCCTTGTGGCGCAGATCTGACATTGCCATGCGCGAAGCAATGCGAATAACCTCGGAGGGGTCGCTGGCACCATCGGGCCCATCCATGCGGCTGATCGCCTTGAGATCTGATACAATCTCGCGCACAAACCGCCCCCCCGTGGTGGCCGCCTCGATGGCTTCGTTCAAGTCCGGATCGGCAATGCCTTTTTCCAGCAGCAAGCTGCGCACAATTTCCAGATTGCCCAAAACATAGGTCAGCGGATTGTTGATTTCATGCGCAACGCCCGCGGCCAATGTGCCCATCGAGGCCAAATGCGACGACAGCTGAATTTGCGCATCGCGTTCGCGCAATTCGCGTTCGGCACGCACACGTTCGGATATATCGCGAAACACGCCCAAAATGGTGGTGCGCCCCTCGATCTCGATCAAGCTCGAGCTGATCTCGGCGGGAACCTCGGTGCCATCTGCGCGCAGCACCGGCACGTTGATCGTGGCGCGCTGGTTTTGCATAAGCGCTGCAATATGGCGCGAAAACGCCTCGCGCGCCTCTTCGTCTAGGTTGGGCGGATGCAGGCTGGTTTGGTGCGCACCGACCAATTCGGAAATAGATTTCCCCCACAGCCGTTCGGCGGGCTGGTTTGCCTCTAGGATAATGCCGGTTTCCACATCGGCCAGAACCGCAGCATCGTTCATCTGGTGGAACAAGACCGTAAAGCGGCGCTGGGTATCTTCCAACTGCTGCTCTACCCGCTGGATCAGGGTGCGGTCTGTCAGGCTGCCCACCAAGATCATTGCCTGCCCCGCCTCATCGCGCAGCGCCTGCCCGCTGGCCATAAAATGGCCATAGCGCCCCGCAGGGTTGCGCAGGCGCATTTCAATGCCGGCATAGGGGGCGCCATGCTGCAGATGATTGTTCACCGCCTGCCACACCCTATCGCGGTCTTGCGGGTGCACCAGCTGCACAAAGGCATCCATGGTATGGGGGGTTTGGGCCGGGTCTACCCCGGTCATTTCGCAGGTGCGGGCCGACCATTCGATGATGTCTTGTTTGACATACCAAATCCAATAGCCGTCAACCGAATTGTCCAAAAACGCCCGGAAGGCCCGGTTTTGCAGATCTACCCGCTGGTTGGCCACGAAGGCACGCAGCAAATCCGGGGCGGCGCGCCATTCAAGGCTAACCAGCGTGTCAAACGCATCGCCCAAGGCCTCTTGCCCGGCCAAAGCGCAGCTGCTGGCCAAGCCCAGCACCACCAAATTGCCCTTATCGCCCCGGCAATGGCGAATGGCCGCCTTGATCGCCGCCATGTCGCATTCCGCGCCAAAGGGCACGATCAAGGCGCCCATTTCCGCGCTTGGCTGCGCCTCGCTGGCGGCAAGTTCGGCCAAGGTGATCGGCCCCAGCTTGACCACATCGGCCAAGACTTTTTGCGCCAAATCGCGGCCCGCCACCCCCCCCGGGACCCGGAGTTTCAAGAATAAGGCAATCGCACCCTTTCAACCGAACCTCCAAAACATGGCCGTTAAGGCCCACCAAAACAAAACCGGTCGCATTTGCACGCGGCTTAATGATACGCCCGGATAGCTGCAGGCACAACCACGCTGTGCGGGTGTTTTGGCGGGCAAACCCCTGCATGGCTTGACTCGGGGCGCGCGGGGGCCTATGCAGCCCCCAATCACGGAAGGTGTCAATCTTCCGGTCCTATGTTGTGAACAAGGATCGCCCCCCGTCAGCGCGTTGCGCCCACGGGGGTGATTGCAATTTGCAACAGGGGTTTCACGAACCACCCCGCCCCCCCATATGGGCGGCAAGGCAGCCATGGCGGAAAGGAGCCAGAGACATGTTTGAAAGTCTTTCAGAACGCCTTTCCGGTGTATTCGACCGGCTTACCAAACAAGGGGCTTTGGGCGAAGAAGACGTAAAAACCGCCCTGCGCGAAGTGCGCGTTGCCCTGCTTGAGGCCGATGTATCGCTGCCCGTGGCGCGCGATTTCGTGAAAAAAGTCCAAGATCAAGCCACCGGTCAGGCCATCACCAAATCGGTGACGCCGGGCCAACAGGTTGTAAAAATTGTCCATGACGCACTGGTCGAGGTGCTGACCGGCGCCGAAGACCCGGGCCGCCTGAAAATCGACAACCCGCCCGCCCCGATTTTGATGGTCGGTCTGCAAGGTGGCGGCAAAACCACCACCACCGCCAAGCTGGCCAAGCGCCTCAGCGAAAAAGATGGCAAACGCGTGCTGATGGCCTCGCTTGACGTGTATCGCCCCGCCGCGATGGAACAGCTGGCAATTCTTGGCACCCAGATCGGCGTTGACACCCTGCCCATCGTGGCAGGCCAAAAACCCGTCGATATCGCCAAACGCGCCAAGCAACAGGCCACCATGGGCGGCTATGACGTCTATATGCTGGATACCGCCGGGCGCCTGCAAATCGACGAAGTGCTGATGCAAGAGGTGGCCGATGTCGCCGCCGTGGTCAGCCCCCGCGAAACCCTGCTGGTGGTCGATGGGCTGACCGGCCAAGTCGCGGTCGAGGTGGCGCAGGAATTTGACGCCAAGATCGGCATTTCCGGCGTTGTCCTGACCCGGATGGATGGCGACGGGCGCGGCGGTGCCGCCCTGTCGATGCGCGCCGTCACCGGCAAGCCCATTCGCTTTGTCGGGCTTGGCGAAAAGATGGATGCGCTGGAAACCTTCGAGCCCGAGCGCGTGGCCGGCCGCATCCTTGGCATGGGCGACATCGTGGCCCTTGTCGAAAAGGCGCAAGAAACCATCGAGGCCGAACAGGCCGAGCGCATGATGAAGCGCTTCCAGAAGGGTCAGTTCAACATGAACGACCTGAAAATGCAGCTGGAACAGATGATGAAGATGGGCGGCATGGAATCCATCATGGGCATGATGCCCGGCATGGGCAAAATGGCCGCGCAGGTGAAAGAGGCCGGTTTCGACGACAAGATCATCCGCCAGCAGGTGGCGCTGATCCAGTCGATGACGAAAAAAGAACGCGCCAACCCCGCGCTGTTGCAGGCCAGCCGCAAGAAACGCATCGCCGCCGGTGCGGGCATGGATGTGGCCGACTTGAACCGCCTGTTGAAAATGCATCGGCAAATGGCCGACATGATGAAAAAGATGGGCAAAATGGGCAAAGGCGGCATGCTGAAACAGGCCATGAAAGGCATGTTCGGCAAAGGCGGCATGCCTGCGGGCATGGACCCGTCGCAAATGGACCCAGCCGCGCTGGAACAGGCGGCCAAGGCCATGGGCGGCAAACTGCCCGGCGGCTTGGGTGGCATGGGCGGCCTTGGCGGCATGAAACTGCCCGGCGGCCTGTCTGGACTGGGCAAGAAAAAGTAATGACCCTAACCGCCGCCCCCACCCTGCATTCCGAAAACCTGATCCTGCGCAGCCATATGGCGCAGGATATCGAACCGCTGATCGCCTTTCTCACAGATCCGGTGCGCGCCAAGGGTTTCGGTGGCTATACCAATCGCCATGATGCGTGGCGTTGGGTGGCGCTCAGCGTCGGGCATTGGCACATCCGCGGCTATGGCTATTTCACGATCGAAGACCGGGCCACAGGTGCCCCCGCCGGCATCACCGGCATCTGGAACCCCGATGGCTGGCCCGAACCCGAATTGGGCTGGGTGGTGTTTGATGGGTTCGAAGGCCGTGGCGTGGCGTTCGAGGCCGCCGCCCGCGCCCGCGACTGGGCCTATGCCGATCTGGGGTTCACCACGCTGACCTCGAATATCGTGCCGGGCAACACCCGCTCGATCCGGCTGGCCGAACGCCTGGGCGCACGATTTGAACGGCGCTATGAAAACGTGCATATGGGCGAAGACCTGCTTTACCGCCATCCCGGCCCCGCCGAACTGGATGGCGACGGCGACGTGGGGGCCTATGCATGAGCACCCGCAACATCCCCATCTTGGAAACCAAACGCCTTGTCCTGCGCGGCCCCGAACCCGCGGATTACCCCAATTTCAAGGCCACTTTTTCCAGCTACCGCTCGCGCTTCATGGGCGGGCCATTGAATGAATACGAGGCGTGGATGCTCTACGCGGCGGAAATTGGCCATTGGCAGATCCGCGGCTATGGCATGTGGATGATCCACAGCCGCGACACCGATGAAACCTTGGGCATGGCGGGCGGCTGGAAACCTGCCAAATGGCCCGAGGCCGAAATCGCCTGGATCATCTGGCCCGATGTCGCCGGGCGCGGCTATGCGCTCGAGGCCACACACCGCGTGCGCCAGTATTTCTACGATACGCTGCGCTGGGAAACCGCCGTCAGCTATATCGACCCCAAAAACCTCGATTCCATCCGCTTGGCCGAACGTTTAGGCGCCACCAAACAGCCAAACGCCGCCACGATCGATGGCAATGACGCGGTCTATCGCCACCCCAGCCCCGCCGCGCTGCAAGGCAGCCAGCTGGCCCATGGCATCGAAATGGAAATCGCCAATTACTGCGATCCGCTGTTCAAACCGAAAGGATACGCCGTTGACTGAAAACGCTGTAACCCGCGCGGCCGAGCTGCTGAAAGACCACCGCGCCAGCATCGATCGTCTGGATGCGATCCTTGTCTATACGCTGGGCGAGCGGTTCAAGCACACCCAAGCGGTGGGCCAGCTCAAAGCCCAACACGCCCTTCCCCCGTCCGATCCCGCGCGCGAAGCGCAACAGATCGCACGGCTCGAAGAATTGGCAACCCAGGCCGATCTCGACCCTGAATTCGCCAAGAAGTTTTTAAACTTCATCATCGCTGAAGTCATTCAGCACCACAAACAACACCAAGCCTAAGGCGGGTCCCCCCGCCATCCCGCCATTCAAAGGAGAACGTACAATGGCAATGAAAATCCGTCTGGCCCGTGGTGGCTCGAAAAAACGCCCCTTCTACCGCGTTGTTGCCGCCGATTCGCGCATGCCGCGCGATGGCCGCTTCATCGAAAAACTGGGCACCTATAACCCGCTGCTGCCCAAAGACAGCGAAGAGCGCGTAAAACTCAACGTCGAGCGCGTCCAGCATTGGCTGGCCCAAGGCGCCCAGCCAACCGATCGTATCGCACGCATGCTCGAAGCGGCTGGCGTCACCCCCAAAACCGCCCGCAACAACCCCAAAAAGGCTGTTCCCGGCAAAAAAGCCCAAGATCGCGCCGATGCCAAAGCCGCCAAAGCAGCCGAAGCAGCTGCTGCCGCAGCCGCACCGGCCGCAGAAGAAGCCGCAGCAGAATAATGCCCGGCTTTTGTGGCCTGCGGGTTTTTCCCGCGGCCGCATCCCGGCCTTGCGCCGGCCGGCAGGGGTGCCCACCGCCCCTGCCACCTTTCTTCATCTTGCTCTAAATACTCATCTGGCGGCACGCTTGGCCTAACGCAACACCCGCGATACCCACCGCCCCAGCCAGACGATTGCAGCCACACGAGCGCCCATGTTTGCCCTGATCCGCCTGCCTTTCTTGCTTGCCATCGCCTTCGTGATCGGTGTCTTCTACGAACGCAACGCCCATTCCGAACGCTGCCTTGCGGCGGGCGGGCAAATCCGGGCCCAGCTTTGCCATGGGGCAGACCAATGACAGATCGTGTATGCGTGGGCGCCATCGGCGGCGCCTTTGGGGTCAAAGGCCAAGTGCGGTTGAAAAGCTTCACCGCCCATCCCGAAGATATTGCCACCTACGCGCCGCTGGAAACCGAAGATGGCAGCATGGAATTCTCGGTGCAGATCGAGGGGGCCATCACCAATGGTTTGGCCGCGCGTCTCAGCGGCATTTCCACCAAAGAGCAGGCCGATGCCCTGCGCGGCATTCGCTTGTTTGTGCCCCGCACCCGCCTGCCCGCCTTGCCCGACGACGAATTTTATCACACCGATCTGATTGGCCTCGATGTTGTCGACACAGGCGGCACAGCTTTGGGCCGGGTGAAAGCCGTGTTGAACCACGGCGCGGGCGATTTGCTGGAAATCCATGGCCCCGGGCTGAAGGCCACCGTGCTCTTGCCCTTTACCCAACAGGCGGTGCCAACGGTTGATCTGGCTGCGGGCCGCATCGTGGCCGACCCGCCCGAGGGGCTGTTTTAACGCCTGCGGCTTGCATTTGGGCAAAACCTGGCTATGCACAAGCCCATGAGCGACACCCCAAAACCCGCAAAATCGCATGGGCGCAAATCCATGCAGGCCTCGTTACAGCCCCGCGACCTGATGGCCGAGGCGCCCTTGGCGCGTGCATGGCGTGTCAGTGTTGTAACGCTGTTTCCGCAGGCCTTTCCGGGCGTGTTGGGCGAAAGCCTGACAGGCAAAGCGCTGCGCGATGGGCTGTGGCAATGCGATACGCTGGATTTGCGCGAATTTGGCATTGGCAAACATCGCAATGTCGATGACACGCCCGCAGGCGGCGGGGCTGGCATGGTGCTGCGCGCCGATGTGGTGGGGCCCGCGCTCGAGGCGGCACAGCGTCGCCACCCACCCGGCACCCCCA
>RFQY01000031.1 GCA_009924775.1 Paracoccaceae bacterium
TAGAGCCATGGCGCTTTGTGGTGCTAGAGCGGCCCGCCTTGGCACGGCTGGGCCAAATCGCCCGCCAGCGCGCCCAAGATCTGGGCTATGATGCAGAAAAGGCCGACAAGGGCGCCAACCAGTTTGAAACCGGCACGCTGGCCGTGGCGGTGATCGAGGTGCAGCGCGACAGCGCCAAAATACCGCCGCTGGAAATGACCTATTCTGCCGGTGCTGCCTGCCTTGCCCTGCTCAACGCCGCCTTGGCCGCAGGCTGGGGGGCCAATTGGCTATCTGGCTGGCCCAGCCATGATGCGGGCTTTGGGCAGGCCGCCTTGGGCCTGGCCCCGAACGAGCGTATCGCGGGCTTTATCCATATTGGCACCGAAACCGCCGCCCCGCCCGAACGCCCCCGGCCCGATTTGGAAAAGATCGTGACATGGCTATCGGACTGATCTTCAAAAGCTTTGGCAAAACCTTGGGTCAAATCACCGACCCACGGTTTTCGCGTGTGCTGCTGTTGGGGTTGGCGCTGACGGTGGCGCTGTTGGTGGGCGCCTATGCGCTGGTTTTGTGGCTGGTTCAAACGCTGGTGGGCGACACGCTGACATTGCCATGGATTGGCACAATCAGCGGGCTGGATACCCTGTTGGGCTGGTCTAGCCTGTTGCTGATGATGGTTTTATCGGTGTTTTTGATGGTGCCTGTCGCCTCGGCCATTACCTCGATGTTTCTCGATACGGTGGCCGACGCCGTCGAGCAGCGCCATTACCCCGGCCTGCCACCTGCCACCCCCCTGCCCGCGGGCGAGGCGGTGAAAGACACGATCAATTTCTTGGGCCTGCTGGTGGCCGCCAATATCTTGGCGCTGGTGGTCTATCTGTTCGTGTTCTGGATCCCGTTTGCCCCGGCCTTGGTGTTTTGGGGCCTGAACGGGGTGCTTTTGGGGCGCGAATATTTCACCCTTGCCGCCGCGCGCCGCCATGGCCGCGCAGGCGCGCGCCAGCTGCGCAAGCGCTATCGCGGCACCATTTGGTTGGCTGGTTTTTTTATGGCCATCCCGCTAAGCGTGCCCTTGATGAACCTTGTCATCCCGATTTTGGGCGCCGCCACCTTTACCCATATTTATCATGGACTTATAAAAAAGGGCTGATAAAAAAGGGCCGATAAAAAGGCGGGCCGCAACGCCCGCCTTTTGCAGTGCCACCCATGTGCAATGTTTAGCCTGCCTGCGGGCCCATGCGGTGGAACAGGTCAATATCGCGCACCGTGACGAAACCGCCCAGAATGATCGTGGCCAAAATCGCCCAAACCACCCCAGCCGCCACCGTGGTGATCAGTGCTTTTTTCTTCAGGTTATGCACCTCTGGGCTGCTGGCATGGGTGCCGGGCACCACATGGCCCACGTCACCTTGGGTTTGCAGGCGAATGGGGATGACAATGAGAAATGTCAAAAACCACAGCACTGCATACAGAACGATCCCCGAGGTGATACCCATTATACCTGCTCCAACTCGACCAAGCAGCCGTTGAAATCTTTGGGGTGCAAGAACAACACTGGCTTGCCATGGGCACCGATTTTCGGCTCGCCCGTGCCCAAAACGCGGGCGCCGGTGGATTGCAGATGGTCGCGCGCGGCGATGATGTCATCCACCTCGTAGCAGACATGGTGAATGCCGCCTGCCGGGTTTTTTTCCAGAAATCCGGTGATGGGCGAGTTTTCCCCCAAAGGATAAAGCAGCTCGATCTTGGTGTTGGGCAGTTCGATAAACACAACAGTCACGCCGTGATCTGGTTCGTCCTGCGGCGCGCCCACTTTGGCGCCGAGGGCGTTTTTATATTGGGCCGATGCCGCCTCTAGGTCGGGCACGGCGATGGCGACATGGTTCAAACGTCCGATCATGGCGGTTCCTCCGGTATGGTTTCTATATGGTTATGCGTGCCAGGCAAAAAAAGGGCAAGCGACAGGGCGCCGCGGTTGGCTTAACCAAGCATTAGGCATGTCGCGTCATCTTGGGCCTATCACCGCATTGCACGCCCCAACGGAGGACAAGATGAACGACAGCGAGTTTAGCCCCCTCTCCCAGCCCCTGCCCAGCGCCAACCGCCCCTTGCTGGGCCTGACCATTCTTGCGGTGGAAGACAGCCACCATGCCTGCGAGGCGCTGCGCCTGATTTGCCTGCGCTCGGGCGCTAGGCTGCGCCGCGCCGATTGCTTGCGCTCGGCCCGGCGGCATTTACAGGTGTATCGCCCCGCGGTGCTGATTGTGGATCTGGGCCTGCCCGATGGATCGGGGCTGGAATTGATCGCAGATCTGCAAAACGCCCGCCCCCGCATTGGCGCCATTTTGGCCACATCTGGCGATAGCGCGCAATGTGGTGCCGCCCGCGCTGCCGGGGCGGATGGGTTTTTGCCAAAACCGCTGGGTTCGGTGGCCAGTTTCCAAGAAACCGTGCTGGGCCTTTTGCCCGCCGACCGCCAGCCCATGGGCCCCAGACGGTTGCCAGACGAGGTGCTGCACCCCGACCCCATCGCCTATGGCGATGATATGGCCCATGCCTTGGTGCTGCTGGGCAATACCGAGGCGGCATCGACGCTGGATTATGCGCTGCAATTTCTGGCCAGCGTGGCCCATAATGCCCAAGACACACCGCTGATGGATCTATGCACAAAGGCGCAAACCCTGCGCCGCAGCCGGGCCCCTGCGCCCACCATTCAGGCTGCGCTGGCGCGGCTGGCCGCCGCCGTGCGCGAGCGCCAAGACTGCCGCGCCGCGATTTAAACAAAACGGCCAGCCCCAATTCTGGGACCGGCCGTAGCTGCCTTAGCCGGGCGCCTTACTGGTTTTGCGGAATAAGGCGCAGGCCCAGTTCCATCAGCTGTTCGGCGCTGGGGTCGCTGGGTGCGTTCATCATCAGATCTTCGGCGCGCTGGTTCATCGGGAACATGATCACCTCGCGGATGTTTTGCTCGTCTGCCAACAACATCACCATCCGGTCGATGCCAGCCGCGCAACCACCATGCGGGGGGGCGCCATATTGGAACGCATTCACCATACCGCCAAAGCGCTTGCGCACCTCGTCTTCGCCATAACCGGCCAATTCAAAGGCCTTGATCATGATGTCCAGCTTGTGGTTGCGGATGGCCCCCGAAATCAGCTCGTAGCCGTTACAGGCCAGATCGTATTGGAACCCCAACACTTTCAGCGGGTCGCCTGCCAGCGCGTCCAGCCCGCCTTGGGGCATGGAAAACGGGTTATGGCTGAAATCAACACGCCCCGATTCCTCGTCCGCCTCGTACATCGGGAAATCCACGATCCAGGCAAAGGCAAAGCGGTCTTTGTCGGTCAGGCCCAATTCCTCGCCAATCACCGTGCGCGCCTTGCCCGCCACCCGCTCAAAGGCCGCCGGTTTGCCGCCTAGGAAAAACGCCGCATCGCCCACGCCCAACCCCAGTTGCTGGCGGATCGCCTCGGAGCGTTCGGGGCCAATGTTTTTGGCCAAGGGGCCTGCGGCCTCCATCGTGCCATCGGTTTCGCGCCAGAAAATATAGCCCATCCCCGGCAGGCCCTCTTTTTGGGCAAAAGCGTTCATGCGGTCGCAGAATTTGCGGCTGCCGCCCGTGGGCGCGGGAATGGCGCGAATTTCGGTGCCCTCTTGCTCTAACAATTTGGCAAAAATCGCAAAGCCAGAGCCGCGGAAATGTTCTGACACATCCTGCATCTTGATGGGGTTGCGCAAATCGGGCTTGTCGGTGCCATACCACAGCGCCGCATCGGCATAGGAAATCTGCGGCCAGCTTTCCGGGGCATCCACGCGGCGGCCACGGCCAAATTCTTCGAACACGCCCGCCATCACCGGCGCAATCGTGTCAAACACGTCTTGCTGGGTGACAAAGGACATTTCCAAATCAAGTTGGTAAAAATCGGTGGGCGAACGGTCTGCGCGCGGATCTTCGTCGCGGAAACAGGGCGCGATCTGGAAATATTTGTCAAAACCAGACACCATGATCAGCTGCTTGAACTGCTGCGGGGCCTGCGGCAGGGCATAAAACTTGCCCGGGTGCAGGCGCGAGGGCACCAGAAAATCGCGCGCGCCTTCTGGGCTAGAGGCGGTGATGATCGGGGTCTGAAATTCGCGAAACCCCTTGTCCCACATGCGCCGCCGGATCGAGGCCACCACATCCGAACGCAACACCATGTTGCGCTGCATGCTTTCGCGGCGCAGGTCCAAATAGCGATAGCGCAGGCGCGTTTCCTCGGGGTAATCTTGGTCGCCAAACACCATCAGCGGCAATTCGGCGGCACTGCCCAACACCTCGATATCGCGGATGAAAATTTCCACCTCGCCTGTGGGCAGTTTGGGGTTCACCAATTCTGGGTCGCGCGCCTTTACCTCGCCGTCGATGCGAATGCACCATTCGCTGCGCACCTTTTCCACCGCCGAGAAAGCCGCGCTGTCGGGGTCACACAACACCTGCGTAATCCCATAGTGGTCGCGCAGATCGATAAACAAGATCCCCCCGTGGTCGCGCACACGGTGCACCCAGCCTGACAGGCGAACATTCTGTCCGACGTGGTCCTTGGTCAACTCGGCGCAGGTGTGGCTGCGAAAGGCGTGCATGGCGTGATCCTTTTGGGCATGTGCATATGGAAGGTCCGCGCCGATACACCGTGACTGGGCATCAAAGTCAAGGGGCGCGCGCATTTGCGCGCCATAATGGGCTGAAATACAGGGCCTATGGCGCGCGGCAGCCGCGAATATCCACCGCCTGCCCATCTTCGGCCAAGACCGTCAGCCGCAGCGCCGAACGATCCAGCACAAAAGCCCCCCCCGCCAGATGCATCATCTGGGTCGTGGCGCGCAGCATGGGGCCGTTGCGCTGCAATTCGGCCTCGGCCACCCATACATCGGGGTCGGCGGTTTCTACCACCACCGCCGCAATACCCGGCAGGCGGGGCACGGCCAGCGCAGCGCGCAGCTCCATCCCTTGGCCCGTGGGCATGATATCGCATGTTACATCCTTGATGCCCAAATCGGCAGCCGCCACAGGGCGGTCGCGCAGCGCCGCTTGCACCAACGGGTCGGGCTGGCCCGTGGCGGGCAGCACTGCATCCAGCCGCAGGTCAACCGGCACACAAATTTGGTTGCAAATGCCCAGCTGCACATGCCCACGCAGCCGTATCTCGGCGCCGGCACGCTGCGGTGTAATCGCCAAGGGCAGCACCAATTCGCGCTTATACCCGATCGAGCGCATGCCGTTCAGCCAAAACACCCGTGGTGTGGGCCATTCAGGGGCAACGGCTGCGATATTTTGCGAAGCTGACCAATCAAACAGCGGCGGAATGCCCGCGTCACCCGGCGCGCGCCAATAGGTTTTCCACCCATCCGCCAACTGCAGGCGCAGCCCGGCCATATGCTGGCCATTGTCCATGCGCCAGCCGGGTAAAACCTGCACAGTCACATTCTGCGCATAGGGGTTGGCGCGCAGCTCATTGGCCACGCAGAGCAACATCAAAAGACAGGCGGCAAATTTTTTCATATCGCCTTGATGGGGCAATTCGCGATGAAATCCAAGTCACGTTCGGGCGATCTGCCCGTGCCCCATGCGCGCCCCCTTGCCCTACCCTAGCAGTTTGGCCATTCTGCGTGAAAGGACACAAAACATGCCCCACCCCACGGACACGACATTTGATCTTAGCGGCAAATTGCTGATCGCCATGCCCGGCATGGAAGACGGCCGGTTTGCCAAATCTGTGGTGTTTTTATGCAGCCATTCGGCCGATGGCACGATGGGGTTGATCATCAACAAACCCACCAGCGATGTGCGGCTGGGGCAGTTGTTGGACCAGTTGAACATTGCCCATATCGGCCATGCAGGCCAGCGGCAGGTGTATTTTGGCGGACCGGTCGAGCCGGGGCGCGGCTTTGTGCTGCATTCCACCGATTTCACCTCGGAATTCGAGGGGCTGAACCCCAGTGCAGGGTTTGGCCTGACCGCCACCCAAGACGTGCTGCAGGCCTTGGCACAGGGGCATGGCCCCGCGCAGGCCATTGTCAGCCTTGGCTATTCTGGCTGGGGGCCCGGGCAGCTAGAGA
The DNA here is from genome assembly GCA_009924775.1 of Paracoccaceae bacterium. Lineage (GTDB taxonomy): Bacteria > Pseudomonadota > Alphaproteobacteria > Rhodobacterales > Rhodobacteraceae > CAJXSO01. Next base: position 6,079 of record RFQY01000031.1, read on the forward strand.
GCGAGATTGCCGATAACAGCTGGCTCAGCTGCGATGCCAGCCCCGCGCTGGTGTTTGAAACCCCAGATGCCGCCAAATGGGAGGCCGCATTGAACAGCATGGGCGTTGGCGCGCTGTCGCTTTCGGCCGCCGCCGGGCGGGCCTGAGTGCGCAAAGCCCACAACGCCTGTGTTGCCCCGCAGCCGCCACAGCCCTATAAGGCGGGCAAGATATGACGGGCGATCAGCAAGGAACACCGCATTGAGCTTTTCCAAACAGCACCTTCTGGGAATCGAGCCGCTGGCCCCCGCCGAAATCACCGAGATTTTGGATCTAGCCGACCAATATGTCAGCTTGAACCGCAACGAACATAAGCACGCCGATGTCCTGCGCGGGTTGACGCAAATCAACATGTTCTTCGAAAACTCGACCCGCACGCAGGCCAGTTTTGAACTGGCGGGCAAGCGGCTGGGCGCGGATGTCATGAATATGTCGATGCAGGCCAGCAGCATCAAAAAGGGCGAAACCCTGATCGATACAGCGCTCACGCTGAACGCCATGCACCCTGATTTGCTGGTGGTGCGCCACCCCCATTCGGGGGCCGTGGATTTGCTGGCGCAAAAGGTAAATTGCGCCGTGCTCAACGCAGGCGACGGCAAACACGAGCACCCCACCCAAGCCCTGCTAGATGCCCTGACGATCCGCCGTGCCAAGGGCAGGCTGCATCGCCTGTCGGTGGCCATTTGCGGCGATATCGCCCACAGCCGCGTGGCCCGCTCGAATATCATTTTGCTTGGGAAAATGGAAAACCGCGTGCGGTTGGTTGGCCCCCCCACCTTGATGCCCACGGGCATTGCCGATTTGGGCGTAGAGGTGTTCGAAGATATGCGCGAGGGGCTGCAAGATGTTGATGTGGTGATGATGCTGCGCCTTCAAAAAGAGCGCATGGATGGCGGCTTTATCCCCTCGGAGAGGGAATATTTCCACCGTTACGGGCTGGATGCGGAAAAGCTGGCCTATGCCAAAGACGATGCCATTGTCATGCATCCCGGCCCGATGAACCGCGGCGTTGAAATCGACGGCACCATCGCCGATGACATCAACCGCTCGGTCATTCAAGAACAGGTGGAAATGGGCGTGGCCGTGCGCATGGCGGCCATGGATCTGTTGGCGCGCAACCTGCGCGCGCGCCGCCAAAGCAGCCAGGCAAAGGGCATGCTGGCATGAGCACGCCGCAGCCCACAGCGCCGCTTTTGGTGCCCGCGGGCGAATACGGTAAATTGCGCGTCATCGCGCTGCCCACAGATCTGGCCCACAGGCTGGCCCCACCCGCAGACTGGCAGCCGCTCTTTGCGGCCTTGGGCGTGGATTATCTGCAAGCGGCTGATATTCAGCTGGTCGATATTGCCGCGTTGGGCGACATGACGCTTGGTGACTTTCTGCAAGACGCCTACGAGATTGGCCCCGAACAGCTGGCGCCGGTGGCTACGCAGATACAGGCGCAATCGGGGTATGTGGTGTTGCTGCGCTCGGGCGCCTTTGGCGGGCGGGCCCAGCAGATGGTGTTGCAAGACGGGGTTAGGTTGGTGGCATTTTTATCAGAACCGGGGCCGGGCCCCTTGGCCTTTGGGCCGCTGCCTGCGGCGGGTGCCGCCGGGCATTTGGCGGGGCCCACGCGCCCCATACCAAGCAATGCCGCCATTTTGGGGCGCGTGGCAACGGTGGCCTTGCTGGTGATTTTCGCCCTAACCGCCCTCATGGTTTGGGTGGCAGGATGAGCGCGCCCATGGCCATTTTCACCGCCGATCGCGGCGCCTATATCCGCGATCATGCCTGGATGGCCGCGGGCGCCATGGCGCTGGGCATGGCCGCGCTATGGGCCATCGGCAACCCCCATATCTGGACAGGCGCCGTGGGCGGCTTGGCCGCCATCGTGCTGCGCGGGGCCTATCTGGCCAGCGAGCAGCTGGCCGATACATGGCAGTTGCACGCAGACCATATCACTGGCCCCGGCGGGCGCCATGTGGCGCTGGCAGACATCGCCCAGATCAACACGCTGGGCAGCGCCGTGCAGATCATCACCCAAAGCGGCGACAAGCATCTGATCAAATACCAATCCGATCGCAGCGCCACCAAAGACCGCATTCAAGCGGCCTGCCAGCAGGCCCGCCATGGCTAGGCTGCGCCCCCAAAACCCCGATTTCGCCAGCTACCTGCAACCGGGCGAGGCGCTTGTGGCGGTGCAGTTCCCCTCGTTTCGTCAATATGTGCGCCGCGAATTGGTGGTTTTGGCCCTTACCTTTTTGCTGGCGCTACCGGTGATCGTTTATCTTGCAGATCCGCTGGCATGGTTAATCTTGCCCTTCGTGCTGCTGACCGATCTTTTTGTGCTAGACACGTTCACCGACTGGCAGCGCCAGCGCAACATGGTCTGGCTGATCACCAATCGCCGCCTGATCGAGATAGACCGCACCGACCCGCTGGACCCAAAGCAGATGTATCTGGCCGAAATTACCCGCCTGCGCACCATGGTTTTTTGGCGGCTGATGGTGGTGGATTGCAACGCCCAAGTTATTGATATCGGCTATCCCCATGATATTGGGCAGCTGCGTGCACAGTTGTCGGCCGGGGCGGGGGGGGCTTAAGCAAACCGGGCGCAGACCGCCCTTGCCCGCAACCGGGCGCCAATGATAACCGCAGCGGGCGGCACAAAGACCCGGCACAAAGGATCGCACCATGCGCATAGACGTTTTCACAAATGCCCAGATCATCGACCCAGAGGCGGGCAGCGTCACCTTGGGGGCGCTGGCCATCCGCGATGGCGTGATCATGGGGCATGGCGCAGATCTAAGCCTGCCAAAGGGGGCCAATATCATCGATTGTGGCGGCAAATTTCTGGCGCCCGGCCTGATTGATATCGGCGTCAAGGTCTGCGAGCCGGGCGAGCGGCACAAAGAATCCTACCGCTCGGCCGGGCTGGCGGCGGCTGCAGGCGGGGTGACCACCATGGTCACGCGCCCCGATACCACGCCCGTGATTGACACACCCGAAACGCTGGAATTCGCCGCGCGCCGCGCCGCCGAGGCAGCCCCGGTGCGCGTGTTGCCAATGGCCGCCCTGACCAAGGGCCAAGAGGGCCGCGAGATGACCGAGATCGGGTTTTTGCTGGATGCCGGTGCCGTGGCCTTTAGCGATTGTGACCATGTCACCACCAACACCAAGGTGCTGTCGCGCGCCCTGACTTATGCGCGCAGCTTGGGCGCCTTGGTAATATTGCACCCCCAAGAGCCGGGCCTGTCGCAAGGCGCCGCCGCCACCAGTGGCAAATTTGCCAGCCTGCGCGGCCTGCCCGCCGTAAGCCCCATGGCCGAGCGTATGGGCCTTGACCGCGATATCGCCCTGATCGAGATGACGGGCGCTGCGGTGCATTTCGACCAGATCACCACCGCCCGCGCCCTGCCCGCGCTGGAGCGGGCCAAGGCCAATGGGCTGAACGTGACCGCGGGCACCTCGATCCATCATCTCACGCTGAACGAGCTGGACGTGGCCGATTACCGCACGTTTTACAAGCTAAAGCCGCCCCTGCGCGCCGAAGACGACCGCCAAGCCACGGTCGATGCGCTGCGGCGCGGGGTGATCGACATCATCAGTTCGATGCACACGCCGCAAGACGAAGAATCAAAACGCCTGCCCTTTGAAGAGGCCGCCAGCGGCGCAGTGGCGCTGCAAACGCTGCTGCCTGCCGCGCTGCGCCTGTATCATTCGGGCGATTTGACCTTGCCCCAGCTGTTTGCCGCGCTGGCGTTGAACCCCGCGCGCCGGTTGGGCCTGCCCCAGGGGCGGTTGGCGGCGGGCGCCCCGGCAGATTTGATCGTGTTTGATGCCAACGCCCCCTTTGTGATGGATCGCTTCACCTTGCTGTCGAAATCAAAAAACACCCCCTTTGATGGCGCGCGCATGCAGGGCAAGCTGGCCGCAACCTATGTGGGGGGGCGCTGCGTGCATGGGGGGTTGGGCGCATGATTGGGTTGCCTGAAATCACAACCACCCCTGCGCTGTTGGCCCTGTGGGCGGGCTTGGGCTATGCGTTGGGGTCTGTGCCCTTTGGTCTGGTGATGGCGCGGCTGTTTGGCTTGGGCGATTTGCGCAAAATCGGATCGGGAAATATCGGCGCCACCAATGTGCTGCGCACCGGCAACAAACTGGCCGCCGCGCTGACGCTTTTGGGGGACGCTGGCAAGGCAGGGCTGGCGGTGCTGCTGGCGCGGGTCTTTGCCGGCGAAGATGCCGCGCAATTGGCTGGTTTGATGGCCTTTGCCGGCCATTGCTACCCAGTTTGGCTGGGCTTTCGCGGCGGCAAGGGTGTGGCCACGTTTTTGGGCATGATGTTGGCGCTGAACCCCGTGTTGGGCGCCGCGCTTTGCGCCACATGGCTGGCCATTGCCGGGGTGGTGCGCATTTCATCGGCATCGGCCTTGGGGGCGGCGGCGCTGTCGCCGCTTTGGGCGTGGGGCTTGGGCCAGCCGCAGTTGGCGGGCTTGGCCTTGGCGCTGGCGGCCTTGGTATTTTGGACACACCGCGCCAATATCGCGCGGATCTGGGCCGGAACCGAGCCAAAGATTGGCCGCAAATAGCACCCGCGCCTTAGCGGCCCATCGCCTGCCCTTCGCGGCGCGGATCTGCCGCGCCCAGCCAGCCCGTGCCATCGGGGGTGCGCGAAATCACGTGCAGGCCAGAATTCAGCGGCCCTATCTTTACCTCGTAGCCCAAGGCCTGCAACGGGGCGGCCATGGCCTCGGCGGCGGTGCCCTGTTCCAGCTCGAAGGTGCCAAAGCGGTTTAGCATATGCGGCATCGCCACGGCCTGCGCAGGCCCCATGCCCCAATCCAGCATCGCCACCAAGGTATTGGCCACGAACGGAATAATCCGGCTGCCCCCCGGGCTGCCCAAAATCAGCACCGGCACGCCCTGCCGCAGCACGATCGTGGGCGCCATAGACGAACGCGGCCGCTTACCCGGTGCCACCGCATTGGCAATGGCGCGCCCATCTTGATGGCTGCGAAACGAGAAATCCGTCAGCTCGTTATTCAACAAATATCCGCGCACCATCACCCGGCTGCCAAAGCCATTTTCGATGGTGCTGGTCATCGACAGCGCGTTGCCATAGCCATCGACGATCGAGATATGCGTGGTCGAGGGCAGTTCCAGCGCCTGATCATCGGCCCAATTCAGGCTGTGTTGAAACCGCGGCTGTCCGGGCTGCACCTGTTCGGGGGCCAAGGCCTGCGGGCCCACCATCAGCCCCGCGCGCGCCTGCAGATAGGCAGGCTCTAGCATGCCTTGGGCGGGCACGGGCACAAAATCGCTGTCGGCCACATAACGCCCCCGATCGGCAAAGGCCAAACGACTGGCATCGCCCATCCGCCGCCATGCCTGCACATCTGTGGGCGGTGGCAGCGCCGGGCCTTGGGCCAAGGTGCCCAAAATCTGCCCCACCGCCAAGGCCCCCGAACTGGGCGGGCCCATGCCGCAAATCTCGTGCCCGCGGTAGGGCAGGCAAAGGGGGCTGCGGTCTTTCACGCGGTAGATGGCCAGATCCAAGGGCGCCAATAGCCCCGCAGGGCTGGCGCCCTGCACCGCAGCCACGATATCGCGCGCGATGGTGCCGGTATAAAAAGGCGCCGCCCCTTCGCGGGCCAAAAGGCGCAAGCTGGCTGCATAGTCGGGGTTTTTCAACCGCGCACCCGCAGCCAAAGGCTGGCCATCGGGCACAAAATACCGCGCGGTGCCCGGCTGGCTGGCCAAACGCGCCGCATCGCGCGCCACCGCCGCGGCCAAGCGCGGCGATACGGAAAACCCATCTTCCGCCAGCGCGATTGCCGGTTGAAACAGCCCCGCCCAATCTGCCTGCCCCCAGCGGCGGTGCGCCTCGGTCAGCAAGGCGGGCGTGCCCGGCACCCCCACCGAGCGCCCCCCGACCACCGCATCGAAAAACCCCATCGGCGTGCCATCGGGGTGCTGAAACAGCCGCGGGGTGGCCGCCAGAGGCGCGGTTTCGCGCCCATCCAGCGTGGTGATCTGGCCGCTTGCAGCATCAAACCACAGCAAAAACGCCCCACCGCCCAAGCCCGAGCTTTGCGGCTCGACCAGCCCCAAAACCGCCTGCACCGCCACCATGGCATCGGCCGCTGTGCCACCTTGCGCCAGCACATCGGCACCTGCCTGCGCGGCCAAAGGATGGGCGGCCACCACCATATACTGCGCCGCCTGCACCTGCGCGACATCGGCAACCGGGGCCTGGCCCCATTCGGGCGCCACCGCATCAGTGGCCTGCTGGCCCCACAACGGCGTGGCCAACAGCGCCAGCAATCCTGCCCACAGCCCCCTCATGGCCCGACCTACAACATGGCCGGCACCACCTGATCGGGCGGGCGATGGCCATCGGCAAAGGTTTTGATATTGATGATCACTTTCTCGCCCATCTCGACACGCCCCTCGCGGGTGGCCGAGCCCATATGCGGCAACAACACCACATTGGGCAATTCGCGCAGCCGTGGGTTTACGTCGTGGCCATGTTCGTAAACATCCAGCCCCGCACCGGCAATCTCGCCCGCGCGCAGGCCGCGCGTCAGGGCATTTTCGTCGATCACCTCACCACGGCTGGTGTTGACGATCACTGCGTCTGGCTTGATCAGTTTTAACCGCCGGGCGTTCATCAAATGAAAGGTCGAGGGGGTATGCGGGCAGTTGATCGAAATCACATCCATCCGCGCCACCATTTGATCTAGGCTTTCCCAATACGTGGCCTCTAGCGCCTCTTCGGTCTCGGCGCGCAGGCGGCGGCGGTTGTGGTAATGGATCTGCATACCAAAGGCACGCGCACGCCGGGCCACGGCCTGCCCAATGCGCCCCATGCCCAAAATGCCCAAGCGCCGCCCGCCAACGCGCCCCCCCAACAGGCTGGTGGGCGACCACCCTTGCCATTGCCCCTGTTGCATCATTGCCAAACCTTCGGGGATACGGCGCGTGACCGCCAAAATCAGCGCCATGGTCATATCGGCGGTGTCATCTGTCAGCACACCGGGGGTGTTAGAGACCAAAACACCCCGCTGGCGGGCGGTTTGCACGTCGATATTGTCAACGCCCGCGCCATAGTTGGCGATCAATTTCAGCTGCGGGCCTGCCTGCCCCAACATGCCTGCATCGATCTGATCGCCGATGGTGGGCACCAAAACATCGGTGCTTTGCATGGCTTCTACCAACTCTTGGCGGGACATCGGCGTATCATCATCGCGCAAGCGCACGTTGAACAACTCTTTCATCCGGGTCTCGACGACCTCGGGCAAGCGTCGCGTGACAACCACACTCAGACGTTGTGACGGCATTCGATCCTCCCACATCTTTTCAAATCAGGCTTTCGCTGGCATGGTGGCGGATGAATGAACGGGGCACAAGAACCCCAGCCGAAAAACTGGGCTTGAGCGAAAGCAAAACCATATGAATGCGACGATATTCAGTGCCCTTTTGTGCCTGTTGATGGCCAGCACCGGCGTGGTCATGGCGCAAGAGCGGGGGCCAGTGACCAACTTGCCATTGCCGCGTTTCGTGTCGATGCGCGCAGCCGAGGCCAATGTGCGCCGCGGCCCCTCGCTGACCCACCGCATAGACTGGGTTTTCAAGCGCCGCGACATGCCTGTTGAAATTACCGCAGAATATGGCCATTGGCGCCGTATCCGCGACCACGATGGCGCAGGCGGCTGGGTGCATTATTCGCTGCTGTCAGGCGCGCGCACGGCATTGGTGACACAAAATATGCTGGCCCTGCGCGCCCGCCCCGAGGCCGATGCCAAACTGCAAGCCCAGCTAGAGGCGGGGGTGGTCGCCCGGATCGAAGAGTGCCGCCCAATCTGGTGCCGCCTGTCGGTCGAGGGGCACGAGGGCTGGGCAGAAAAAACCAGCTTTTGGGGGGCAAAGCCCAGCGAAACCTTCGAGTAACGCCACAGCACAAGAATCAGCGCAGCCATTGGGTGCCAGAACCGCCCGGATCAGGGGCCAAATCTGCCACCGCCCTGCAGCGCAGCGCGCCCCCACCCCCCAGCAAAAACAGGGGCTGCAAAAAGAAACGCAAGCAGATGCATTTTTTCGCAATTCCACACTTGAACCTGCGAAAACAACCGAGTAATCAACACGCCACGTTGGGGTGTAGCCAAGTGGTAAGGCAACGGTTTTTGGTACCGCGTACCGTAGGTTCGAATCCTACCACCCCAGCCACTTTTTCGAATAGGGTTTGGTTGAGGCTTTGGTTGGCCCATGCAAAACCATGCCCGCCACGGGCCGTGCCAATGGCGGGTGCCCGGCGCAGGCCTGGGCCGATTTGGCGCTTTGCTATTGGCTAAGGGCGGTATCCAGCGCACGGCCCAGTTTTTCGACCAATTCGGCGATTTCAGCTTGGCTGATAATAAAGGGCGGGGCCAAAAGCACATGATCGCCTTGCACCCCATCAATCGTGCCGCCCATCGGGTAACAGATCAACCCCTCGGCAAAGGCTGCGGCCTTGATCTTGGCATGCAGTTTTCGGCTGGGCGCAAAGGGTGCCTTGGTGTTGCGGTCAGCCACCAGCTCTAGCCCGCGAAACAGGCCGCGCCCGCGAATATCGCCCACATGCGGATGCTGGCCAAACGCCGCTTCCAAGGCAGATTGCAGCGCCTCGCCTTTTTGGCGCACCTGTTCTAGAAGATTGTTGTCCTCAATCTCGCTTAGCACCGCATTGGCCCCTGCCGCAGCCATAGCGTGGCCCATATAGGTGTGGCCATGCTGGAAGAACCCACTGCCGGCGGCAATAGCGTCGTAAATACGGCCCTGCACCAACAAGGCGCCAATGGGCTGATACCCCGCGCCAAGCCCCTTGGCGATGGTGATCATATCGGGCGCCACGCCATCCTCGGCGCAGGCAAACAAATGCCCCGTGCGGCCCATGCCGCACATCACCTCGTCAAAGATCAGCAACACGCCATGGGCATCGCAAATTTCGCGGATGCGCTGCAAATACCCCGGCACAGCGGGCACGGCGCCAGCTGTGGCGCCCACCACAGGCTCGGCCACGAAAGCCATGACCGTTTCGGGGCCTAGGCGCTGAATTTCGGCCTCTAGCTCGTTGGCCACGCGTTGCCCATAGGCATGCAGGCTTTCGCCCGGCGCTTGGCCGCGATAGGCATAGCAGGGCGCGATATGGCTGGTTTCGGTCAGCAGCGGCGCAAATTGCGCACGCCGCCATTCGTTGCCCCCCGCCGCCAGCGCGCCCAATGTGTTGCCATGATAGCTTTGGCGCCGCGCAATCACGCGGTGGCGCTGTGGCTGGCCAACCTCCATGAAATATTGCCGCGCCAGTTTCAGCGCCGCCTCTACCGCCTCGGACCCGCCCGAAACGAAATAGGCCCGCGAAATGCCCGCAGGCGCCGCAGCGCACAGCCGATCTGCAAGCCGCTCGGCGGGCTGCGAGGTAAAAAACCCCGTATGCGCAAAAGCCAGCTGATCCAGCTGTGCATGCAGCGCCGCGCGCACCTGCGCGTTGGAATGGCCCAAGCAACTGACCGCCGCCCCGCCCGAGGCATCAAGATAGCGTTTGCCATCTGCATCTATCAGGTAACAGCCCTGCCCCGCCACAGCCACCGGCATGGCGCCCGCGGTAGAACGACCAAAGACATGAGACATCTGCAGCTCCTTAAAAGGCGGGCACGGTTTGGCGCCGCCGTTGCGCAAAGATGACCAGCCCAAGCAACAGCAAGGCCGGGATATAGAATATTTCCTTCGCCGGGCGCGATACCGGCAGTTCCACCCGCGCCATCACCACCGGCTGATCGCCGTAGAAATCGAAATTTTGGAAAGTTTCGAAAAACGGCGTGCCAACGAATGGCTCGAGCAAGGCGCCGGTGTCGGGGTCGTCCAAATCAAGGCCCGCCGCGCGCAGGCGCGCGACCGGGTCTGCCCCCGCAGGCAGCACCACTGGCACGGTTTGGCGTAGCAGCGTATCGGGCTTGTCAAAATCTGGCCCCTCGACCACCACCCGCAGCTCGTGGCCCGGGGGCAAAAGCGCCAGTTCGGCAACGGCCTGTGGCCCACTGAAATAGGCATAGGGCGGAATGGCGCGATCCAGCCAAAACCCCGGCCGCAACAAGGTCAGCGCCACCAGCAGCAGCGCTGCGGTTTCCCACCAGCGGCTGTGGGTCAGGAAATAGCGCTGGGTGGCGGCTGCAAACAGCAGCATGGCGATGGCCGCAACGATGGCGATGAACACAGCGCGCAGCGGCCCCACATCGATCAACAACAGTTCGGTGTTGAAGATAAACAAAAATGGCAGCAACGCGGTGCGAATATCATAGGCAAAGCCCTGAATGCCGGTTTTGATCGGATCGCCCTGCGATATGGCCGCCGCCGCAAAGGCCGCCAAGCCAACAGGCGGCGTGTCATCGGCCAGAATGCCAAAATAGAACACAAACAAATGCACCGCCACCAAGGGCACCACCAGCCCCGATTGCGCCCCCACCTGCACGATGACCGGCGCCATCAGCGACGAAACAACAATGTAATTGGCCGTGGTGGGCAGGCCCATGCCCAAAATCAGGCTCATGACCGCCACCAAAAGCAGCATGGCCATCAGGTTGCCACCAGACAAAAACTCGACGAATTCGCCAATCACCTGATGCGCCCCGGTCAGCGACACGGTGCCCACAATCACCCCCGCGGCCCCCGTGGCCACGCCGATACCAATCATGTTGCGCGCACCCGCGATCATGCCTTGGAAAAACTCTGCCCCACCGCGGGCAAACTCCGCCCGCCATGCAAGCTGGCCCCGCAACGCCCCTTTCAGCGGATGTTGTGTCAGCACGATCACAATCATCACGCTGGTGGCCCAAAAGGCCGACAGGCTGGGCGACAGGCGCTCGACCATGATGTTCCATACCAGCACCACGATGGGCAAAAGAAAATGCAGCCCCGTCACCGCCACGCTGCCGGGGCGGGGCAGCGGCTGGTCTGGGTCCAGCTCGGCTGGTAGATCGGGGAATTTTGCCGCGATGGCAATCAGCACCAAATAGGCCAGCCCCACCACCAGTGCACCGGGCGCCGGCAGCAGCCCCTGCGCCCAGCCCAGCGCAAATTTCACCCCAAAGGCCAGCGCCGCCATGGCCAAAAAGCCAAAAAGCGCCCCCGACAAGCGCCGCAGCAGCCCATGGCGGGCTGGCACGCGGGCCACGCCCTGCAGGCCCAGCTTCAGCGCCTCAAGGTGCACGATATAAATCAGCGCCATATAGGAAATTGCGGCGGGCAAGATCGCGTGTTTGATCAATTCAGGATAGCTGACGCCAGTGAATTCCGAGATCAAAAACGCCGCCGCCCCCATCACCGGCGGGGTCAATTGCCCATTGGTAGAGGATGCCACCTCGACCGCGCCGGCGCGTTCGGCGCTAAAGCCCGTGCGCTTCATCAGCGGTATGGTAAACGTGCCCGTTGTCACCACATTGGCGATGGACGAGCCAGAATACAGCCCCGACGCCGCAGAAGCCACCACAGCCGCCTTGGCAGGCCCCCCGCGCAAATGGCCCAAACCGGCAAAGGCCAGCTGCACAAAGTAATTGCCAGCCCCCGCTTTTTCCAAAAACGCGCCAAAAAGCACGAATAAAAAGATCATCGAGGCGGCAACGCCCAGCGCCACGCCGAAAACGCCCTCGGTTTGCATCCAGTAGTGCCACAGCGCCTTGCCAAACGAGGCGCCTTTCCACTGAATGGCCTCGGGCAGCATGGGGCTGTGGCCAAAAAAGACATACAGAACAAAGACCGAGGCCACGATCACCAACGGCAAGCCCAAGGCGCGATAAACCGCAATGCCAAGGCTTAGCATCCCCATGACAGACACCACCAAATCAGTGGCTGTGGGCAGGCCCGCCCTGTCGGCAATGGCAGATTTGTTGATCAACAAATACAAACAGCTTCCCGCGCCCATCAGCGCCAAGACCCAATCAAACGCGGGCACGCGGGCGCGCTGCGCGGGGCTGTTTTTGAACAAGGGAAAGGCAATCATCGCCAAAACCAGCGCAAAGGCCAGATGGATTTGGCGCATTTCTTGGTTGTTGAACACGAGGTTCACACCCAGATTTTGGCTTAGCCAAAAGGGCACCGCCGAGGCCATATAAAGCTGAAAGGCCGACCAGCTGAACGCCAGCGTCAAAAACACCCGCGCCGCCCAACCATGCGGCGTGCGGGCGCCGGTTTCTACCGTTGCCACCAGTTCTTCTGCCGCGCTTTGTGCCTTGGCCATAAAGCCCCCTTTCCAAAAGGCCCCGCGGATATGCCGCGGGGCCTGTCAGTTTTGCCAGGTGGCCCGGCTTATTTCCAGCCGCGTTCTTTGTAGTATTTCATCGCACCATCATGCAAAGGCGCCGAGAGGCCATCGGAAATCATTTCCGCCTCTTTCAACGCCGAGAAGGCAGGGTGCAGCTTTTTGAAATCTTCAAAGTTTTCAAAGACCGCTTTGACCACGGTATAGACCACTTTTTCCGAAACATCGGTCGAGGTGACAAAAGTGGCGCCCACACCAAAGGTGGTGGTTTCGCCATCTGTGCCCTTATAGGTGCCGCCCGGAATCGTGGCCACGCGGTAGAAGGGGTTTTCGGCCACCAGCTTGTCAATCGGGGCGCCTGCCACCGATACCAGCGATACGTCACAGGTGGTTGCGGCCTCGGTGATGGCGGCGGCGGGGTGGCCGATGGTGTAGATCATCGCGTCGATCTTGCCATCGCACAGCGCCTGCGCCATTTCGCTGCCCTTCAATTCGGCGGCCAGCGCAAAATCGCTCATCTGCATGCCAAAGGCATCCATCACCACTTCCATCGTGGCGCGCTGGCCCGACCCGGGGTTGCCAACGTTCACTTTTTGGCCTTTCAGCGCCTCGAAGCTGTCAATGCCGCTGTCTTTGCGCACCACCAGCGTAAAGGGCTCGGGATGCACCGAGAACACCGCGCGCAGGCCCTCGAATGCGCCTTGGTCGGCAAATTTCGAGGTGCCGTTATAGGCGTGATACTGCCAATCCGATTGCGCCACGCCGAATTCCAACTCGCCCGCGCGCACGGTGTTGATGTTGTAAACCGAGCCGCCAGTGGATTCGACCGAACAGCGAATGCCATGCTCTTTGCGGTCTTTGTTCACCAGCCGGCAAATCGCGCCGCCAGTGGGGTAATACACGCCCGTCACACCGCCGGTGCCGATCGAGACAAATTGCTGTTCGGCAAAAGCCGGTGCTGCGGCCAACGCGAATGCGGCGCCAATGGCAAAGCTTGTCAGTTTCATCGTGGTCCTCTCTGCTGAATTTGGATTGGTGACTTGGACAATAATACAACTGTGATATTTTCTGGCATAAAACAATGCAAACGATTTATTTTGCGCATATAGGCCCATCAGCCCAAAGCACTGGGCCATGGCCAAAAGGGGGCGAGATGAGCACAGAAGACGCGCTGCAACAGCAGCTGGCCACAGTGGCGCGGGATGCCCCGCCAAAACTGGCCAGCTTTGCCCTGTGGCTGATTGATCATTTGCCAAACGTTGCCTTCAGCTCGATCCGGGGGGTGGCGGCGCAGGCGGGCACCAACCCAAACACCGTGACCCGGCTGGCGCAAAGGTTGGGGTTTGCAGGCTTTGATGCCTTTCGCGCCGAGGTGCGGCAGGCGCTGGCCCCCAGCACCGCCCCCTATGGCCAACGCGCCCAAGCGCTGCGCAATCGCCCCGGTACCGAAATCTGGGATGAGGCGCTGCAAACCAACCTTGAAAACCTTACCAGCTTTTTCCAGCCCAGCGGGCTGACCCGGCTGGAAGACTGCATAGACCCCCTGCTAGGGGCGCGGCGGGTGCATGTGGTGGGGGTGCGCAGCTGCCTAAGCGTGGCGCATTATCTGGCCTATGCCGGCGCCATGGCCTTTGACAATTTTGCCGAATTTCCCGCCATGCCCGGCGCGATCATGGACCAGATGTCTACCACCACCGCAGATGATATCGTGGTGGCCATCACCTATGCTCATTATTCCGCCGAAGTGGTGCGCGCCTGCCAAGTGGCGCGCATGCGCGGCGCACGGGTGCTGGCCATCACCGACAGCCATGCCAGCCCCATCGCCGAAGACGCGTGGCAAGTGCTGAAAATCCCCATGAACGGCCCGCAGCTGATGCCCTCGCTCAGCACGGCATTTGTGGCGGTTGAAGTGTTGCTTGCGGCCATGGCTGCGCGCTCGGACACAGCGGCGGACAACATTGCCAAACACGAGGCGCGGATCCGCGACTATGGCGGCTATATCGCACTGAAATAGCCGCGCCCGTTGACCTTTGGGTTTTG
>RFQY01000301.1 GCA_009924775.1 Paracoccaceae bacterium
TCGGTGCGCAGTTGAGCCCGAACTGGGACACGGCCTACAGCGAGCGGCTGCGGTGGGACGGCGGCGCGAGTGGTCTTGATGCGGCGACAGGCCGGGTGAGCTTGGGGCTGGGAGGCGCTGCCACGCTGAACGTCGGCACCGCTGCCGGCACTGTTGCGGCGGGCGACGACAGCCGGATCACCGGTGCGCTATCTGCCGCTACGGCTGCCACGACATATCAGCCGCTCGACAGTGATCTGACCTCAATCGCGGCACTGACCACTACCGCATTCGGCCGATCGCTGCTGACGCAAGCTGATGCACCGGCCACCCGCAGCACCTTGGGCCTGGGTAGCCTGGCCACGCAGAGCGGGACGTTCAGCGGCACCAGCTCAGGCACGAACAGCGGCGATGTGACGCTGGCAGCCAGCGTGGCTGACGTGCTCAGCGTCAACGGGCAAGAGCTGCAGGCTGATGATCCAGGCGCTGATCGGCTGGTGTTCTGGGATGACTCAGCTGGGAAGCTGACGCACCTGACGCTGGGCACGAATCTGACGATCACCGGCACGACGCTGGATGCTGCAGGCGGCAGCACGGATCTGGGCTACACGGCATCCACGCGACTGCTGACCAGCTCCACCGGTGCTGATGTGACGCTGCCACTGGCCACCACCAGCGATCCTGGGCTGATGGCCGCGGCCGACAAGGCCAAGCTGGATGGCGTGGCCGCTGGCGCCACGGCCAATGCGACCGATGCCCAGCTGCGCGACCGCAGCACGCACACGGGCACGCAGTCAGCGAGCACGATCACCGGCCTGGCGACGGTGGCCACCACTGGCGCCTATGCGGATCTGACCGGGAAGCCGACGCTTGGCACGTCGGCATCGTTGGATGTAGCAGCCGCTGGCGATGCTGCGGCCGGGCAGGTGGTCAAAGGCAATGACAGCAGACTCACGGATGCCAGGACGCCAACAGCGCACACCCAAACGGCAAGCACAATCAGCGATAGCACCGCGGCTGGTCGTGCGCTGTTGACGGCTGCTGATGCTGCGGCACAGCGCACATCGCTTGGTTTGGCGACTGTGGCCGCAACAGGTGCCTATTCAGACCTGAGTGGCAAGCCGACGATCCCAGCCGCAGCAGATGCCGCGCCTCTGGCGCTGGGTGCCGCCGCTGCGATCGGCACCAGCACGGACTACCACCGTGCGGTGCGGTGGTGGTGGCGGCGCCAGCGGCAAGTTCGTGTCGCGGTGGATGCCTGCATCGTTGGCGGGGGCCACTGAAACAGTCACCGTGGGTGCAGGCGGCACAGGTTGTGCTGCTACAACTACCAATGACACCAATGGATCCAATGGAACTAACGGCGGCTCGTCGTCATTTGGCAGTCTGCTGATTACACCGGCAGCATATGGCGGAACAGGTGGTTCTGCTACTACTGGCAGTGCTGGCATCGTTTCATATTACGGCGCCACCACCTCTGGTCAATACGCAGCATCAGGCGGATCCGCATCCACAGTAGGAGGCCCTGGCGGCGCTGGTAACAGAGCAGCGCTGGGGCCGGGCGGCGGCAGCGGCGGCGGTGGTATCAGCGCCTCAAATGTGGACGGGAATGGAGGGGTAGGTGGTCAAGGATTTGGCGAACAAAAAAATAGCGTAGCCGCTACTATGACAACAAGCGGCGGCGGCACTGCAGGATCAGCCGGGAATTCAGGCGGCAACGGCACAGGCCTAGGCGACGGCGGTGGTGGTGGGGGAGGTTCATCCACAGCTGCTGCAGGCGCTGGCGGCAATGGTGCATTCCCAGGCGGTGGTGGTGGTGGTGGTGGCGCCAGTCTCAACGGGTTCAACTCCGGCGCTGGCGGCAACGGTGGCGCCGGCTATGTCCGCGTCTGGAGCTGGTGATCATGAACGCAATCCCCTACGCAATCATCGACAGCGACGGCCGCTGCATCAATCGCACACTCTGGGATGGCGAGACCGAATGGCAACCGCCGGCCGGCTGCACCGCAGTACCTGACCTCGACGGCACGCACTCCATCTGGCAAGAGCCCGAGTCAGATCCCGATCCCCTGGCAGCGCTGACGCCTGAGCAGCGGACAGCGTTGCTGGCTCTCCTGCAGCAAGACGCATGAACCGCCGCCCCGCACTCCGCGCCGCCTTCGTCGCTCACCTGATCGACGCCACCGCAGCAGAGGAGCGTGTCTTCTCAG
>RFQY01000302.1 GCA_009924775.1 Paracoccaceae bacterium
TACCCCGCGAGCGGTGCCATGATTGCCGCCGGCCAGCGCCGGATCGAGGCTGCGATGGCGCTGCTGGCCCAGTGCTGGGAGACCGGCGTGTGGCCGGGCTATGGCGACCGGGTGCAGGAGCCGATCGAGCTGCCGGGGTGGTGCCGTGATTGAGCTCTTCACCTTCTGGCTGGCAGGCTTTTGCACCGGCGTGGCCTTCACTGGCGGCCTGGCCGGCTGGTTTCGCCTCCGCATGGGCCCGCCCAGGGGTAGCAATGGCCCTCGCCAACCAGAACAGCCCCTGGCCGCTGATCTGATCCGCTACTCCCGATGGAGAAGCGAGCAGATCGAACGCGCGCTGCGCGATGAACCTCCCACCCCCAACTGACCCATGACCGAATCCACAGCCCTCACAACCACGACCAGCAACAACCAGGCGCTGGCCTTCCTGCACGACGGTGCAGCGCTCGATCACCGCTACCGGCTGGCCAAGGCGTTCAGCATGAGCGGCATGGTGCCGCCCCACTTCCAGGGCAAGCCTGAGGCGTGCCTGGTGGCCATGCTCTACGCCGAGCAGCTGGGTGAGCACCCGATGCTGCTGTTTCAGGAGATGAGCGTCATCAACGGCCGGCCGAACACCAGCAGCCGGTTCGCCATCAGCCGCGCCAACAAGTCGGGCCTGCTCCAGGGGCCGATCAGCTGGAAGAGCAAGGGCACCGGTGACGCCCTAGAGGTGACCGCCTCCGCGGTGATGAAGGAGACCGGCGAGGTGATCACCGCCACGGTGACGATGAAAGAGGCCGCGGCCGACGGCTGGACGCGCAACCCGAAGTACAAGTCGATTCCCGAGCAGATGCTCCGGTGGCGCGCCGCGACCCGGCTGATCAACCTCTACATGCCCGAGGTGCTGTTCGGCCTGGGCGTGCGCGAAGAGGCCGAGGTGCGGCCGGTGACGGTGCGCGAGGAGCCGGCCACCGGCGGCAGTGTCGTTGCCGAGCTAAACCAGCAGATCGCCGCAGCTGCCACGGTTCCGCCTGAACCGGAAGCGGCACCACCGGAGGCCGTGCAGGCTGAGATCGTGACCGAGCCCGTGGCCGATGATCCATTCTGATGATGCCTTCTTGACCTCTGCCCAGCTCGCCCAGCGCTGGCACCTGCGCCCGCAGACGCTGGCCAACTGGCGATCACTGGGCAAAGGGCCGCCATTCATCCGCACAGGAAGAGTGGGCTCTGGCGTGCTGTATCCGATCGAAGCCGTCTTGGCTTTTGAGAAGCTGGCGCCGGAGTGGCTTACCTATGTCACACGCAAATCACAATCCTGATCAACGACATGAGTGCTGAACTGATCAACATCGTCGCCACCGTGATGCGCGCATCGAGCCATCGGTTCTGGCCGCGTGCGGACGAACCGCTGGACGGATGGCCAAGGGCAGCCCCGGCTGGATCTGGTTGTGACGGCTGATCACTGGTCGCTGGTGCGGTCGTCTGGCCAAGCCACAGGCGCCGCCCCTGCTGCGCCAGCACCGATGCCCGCTGCAGTCGCGCCGGCCCCGCACCTCGCCGCAGCCGGCTGGCAGCCTGCTGCGTACCTCGCGACCACCTCGCCAACAGCAGCGCCGGTTGCCGACGACGACATCCCGTTCTGACGTGATCGAGCCAGTCTTCCTGGCTCACCTGCGCCAGCACCATCGTGCTGAGATGGTGCTGGTCATGGTGCAGCTGGAGCAGGTATGCCCCGGATGGTGGGAACAGCTGGCTGATCTGGCTGAGCAGCTTGGCACCGATCGAGCGACGCTGAACCGCAGCCTGCGCACCCTTGAGGATCGCGGGCTGATCCGGCGGTGCTCGGTCAGCAACCGATCGGGCACATGGATCTGGTGGGTGAAGAAGCACGCCACCGATGGCCCCAGGTTGGAAGATGAGCCAGCCTGGGTGCTGCGGTGCCGGTCGACCAAAACAACCATCCGGCTGCCGGTGTCGCGCCGGCGTGAATGGGCGCAGAAGCGGGGCGTGCCGGTCAGCACGCTCTGCGGGTTCCTGTACGGGCGCCAGCAGGTGCTGATGGGCCGGTGGCGGGTGATCAGCTCACCATGGGATTGTGAAGCTATGTGACAGCACCACCGCAACCGGCTGGTGCAGCGCCGATGATGACCGCAGGGCGGAGACGCCCGAACCCCATGAAGACTGTCCTGTT
>RFQY01000303.1 GCA_009924775.1 Paracoccaceae bacterium
ATTTGCCGATGTAACTACTTGGGGTACTAATAGCCAAACTATAACTATTGGGGATGTAATTATTGCTGGTAGAACTGTTAAGGTTATGTATGCAACTAGCCCATCTGTATTTACTTCTACTAGCCAAGACTATTCTACACAGACTGGATTACCAGAATCTACAAAGGATGTAGTAATTCTTGGTGCTGCATATAGATTGTTGCAATATCTAGACCCAGCCCGTGCCGCTCAATACAGCCCACAGGCTGATGAGATTGATGCTAAGCGCCCATTTGGCGCAAGCAATACTGCAGTCCGACAACTATTTGCTTTGTATACGCAACGACTTAATGAGGAGCGTAGCAAGCAACAAAATCAGTATCCTCCCCGAGTTCACTACAGCGCCCGATAGGAACCTAAATGACAACACGGCAATACTCATCACGCTCTCAGCAAACCACGCTGACAGGTGCTATCACCTCTGGTGCTACATCTATAACCGTAGTATCTGGTACAGCGCTGCTTGGTGGTGTGACTATCCCATCAGGCAGAACATTTACATTAGTTATTGATGTTGATACAGCGCTTGAAGAAATTGTAGATGCCACGGCGGTATCTACTAATACATTTACAATCACTCGTGCAATAGATGGCTCATCAGCGCAAGACCATTCCGCTGGTGCAGTAGTCCGTCATATGGCTATCGGTAGAGATTACCGTGATGCCAACTTACACGCAGAGGCAACTCAGTCTTATAATGATGGTGCTGGTGTTGCTCACGATATGCACGGCATTGCAGCAGGTGAAGGTGTCGTAGTAGGTACACTTAAGACACAGACGCTTACCAATAAGACTCTCACCTCACCAACAATCTCTAACCCAACTTTTACTGGTACGCCTTCGGCTGAAGCCAGCATCATATTTGAAGGCTCAACGGCTGATGCCTATGAGACTACCCTGACTGTAGTTGACCCTACACAGGACAACACAATCACCCTACCTAACACAACAGGTACGGTAACTATCAATGATGCTACTCAGACTCTGACTAACAAGACTCTGACCAGCCCTACCATCTCTGGTAGCCCAGTCATCACAGGTTTGTCTAGCGCAGGAATGATTTCATCCTCTGCTACCCCTAAAGATTATGTAGACTCAATCCTAGGCTCAGCAACTGCTGCAGCCACAAGCGCAGCCTCCGCAGCCACATCGGCTAGCAGTGCTGCTACGAGTGCCTCTAGCGCCTCTACAAGCGCTTCTAGCGCCCTAACTAGCGCCAACAGTGCATCTACCTCAGCCACAGCAGCAGCCACCTCTGCAACCTCTGCAGCGGCTTCTGCAACAGCAGCGGCAACCAGTGCTACCAGCGCTGCAGCATCTGCTACTACGGCTTCTAACTCTGCTAGCGCTGCAGCCACTTCAGCAACTTCGGCTGCTACCTCAGCATCTTCAGCCCTAACTTCGGCTAACTCAGCAAGTACTTCGGCTGCATCTGCTGCTACCTCTGCTTCTACTATGGCAGCCAGCGTTGCTGCTGCTCAAACATCGGCTACTTCTGCTGCAGCAAGTGCTACCGCTGCTGCTACTAGCGCAACTAGCGCTGCTGCTTCGGCTACTGCTGCTGCAACTAGCGCATCATCTGCCAGCACATCAGCATCTAGCGCATTAACTTCTGCTAACTCTGCTGCTGCCGATGCTGCAACTGCTGCTGCTTCTGTAGCAACGATTGCAAGTTATGCAACGACTGCATCTAACTCAGCATCTGCTGCTGCTACATCTGCTACAAGCGCAGCAACATCTGCCTCAAGTGCAAGCACTTCAGCATCATCTGCTTTAACATCTGCTAACTCAGCAGCGACATCTGCTTCTAGTGCTGCTACATCTTATGACCAGTTTGATGATAGATACCTTGGCGCTAAGTCAACACCGCCTACGGTGGACAATGATGGCAACCCACTTCTAACTGGTGCTCTATATTGGAACACAGTTGATAATGCTATGTATGTTTGGAAGGGTAGTTCTTGGGGTGGTATTTCTTCAACTGCAGAAATCTTCCGTTATCGTTATACAGCAGCAGGTGGAGAAACTTCTGAGTCGGGTCCAGATGATAATGGTGTAACTCTATCTTATCTTCCTGGCAAAGAGCAAGTATACCTTAATGGTGTATTGCTTGCCCGTACT
>RFQY01000304.1 GCA_009924775.1 Paracoccaceae bacterium
ATGATGAAGCTGCTGCTCCACGATGGGCGGCCATGGATCACATGCAGGTGCTGCATCGCCAGGAAGGGCGAGATGCCCATCCGATTGGCGATCTCGAGCGCGACCAAGCAGTTGGCGAAACCCTGCTGGCCTTGAAACTGTGGTGGGATCAGGGTGCTGCTGGCGAGCGCCTTGGCAATACGCTGGGCATCCTCGAAGGCTTGGATGCCGCTGAACACCGAGCCAGTCGGCTGGGTGGTGGTGAGTGCTGTGGATTCCATCAATACATCTCGATCTCGGTGGTCTGTGTGGTGGCCTCGCCAGTCATCCATGACGGCAGGCTGATCGGTTCAATCCGATCGCTGTAGGCAGGCCAGCGGCCTGATGACTTGCACTCCGCCAGTGTCTGCAGATCGCGCATGGCAGTTTCGTAGCCGCGCTCGATCATCTGTTCATCAGCGGCATAGACACCAACCGCGAACGGTGGCTTCTTCTCTACTGCGATGAAGATGAACCCCGACGGCCGCTTTCCATAGGCGGCCTCAATGCCCGCCATGTACCAGCCGGCTTGGACGTGGTAGCGCCACTTAGCAATGCTGCGGCGGAACTCCCGCGGACTGGCGTCTTCGGTGGTCTTGAGATCCACCACGATGCCGCCGTCCTCGGTGATCCAGTCCGGCCGGCACTTGCACTGCAAACCAGTGGTCGGCTCCGTCCACATGAGAGTGGTCTCGGCCTCGCCCGCCATGCCGAGCAGCAATGCAGCAGCCGGATGGCCGAGCACTGCTCTGCCCATGTGCATCACCAAATCGGCATCCTCTCGGCTCAGCACGGTGCGGCCGTTGGCCTCAGCCTCGAACGCTGCCCATGCCTCCTTGCCAGCCTTGGTGCGGCGATCAAGGCCGTCGGGTGCCACTGTGTATTCGGCATCCCATTTGTGCAGTTCGAGCACATGGGTATGAACAGCGCTGCCAATGCGCATTGCTGGCGTCGGCTCGGGGATGACGCGCTTCGGGTCGATGTAGCGCGCCCAATAGTGCAAGGGTGATCTCGCGATGAGATCCAGATGCGACTTTGAGATCGCAGGGTGCGCGTGATAGTCGGCGTTCTCCATAGGGTGTGGCGACTTGCGCGATCCTATAGCCTGATGCTGTCAAGTGCAACCCCATGCAGCTCCGCAGCTACCAGCAGCGCGCCATCGACGATCTCCGCAATGCCTACCGCTATGGCTACCGGGCACCGTTGCTATGCCTACCGACCGGCGGCGGGAAGACCATCATCTTCACCGCCATCGCTCAGGCATCGGCTGCTCGAGGCCGGCGGGTGCTCATCTTGGTGCATCGCCGTGAGCTACTCCGCCAAGCCAGCGACAAGCTGGGATGGGCAGGTCTTGATCACGGCCTGATCGCTGCAGGCATCGAGCCATCCGAGGCGCCCGTGCAGGTGGCCTCAGTCCAGACAATCGCGCGCCGCCTGTCACGCATCGACTGGCAGCCGGACTTGATCATTATTGACGAAGCGCATCACGCCACCGCAGGCCAGTGGGAGCGCACACTCCACCACTGGCCATCCGCCTACCGCTTGGGTGTCACTGCCACCCCTTGCCGCCTCGATGGCCGCGGCCTGCGCAGTGCGTTCGATCACCTGGTGCTCGGTCCCTCGGTCGCTGAGCTGATCGACGCTGGCTTCCTCAGCCATTCCCGCATCTACGCGCCGCCAGTGGTGGCCGACCTATCCGGCATCCGCACCCGAGCCGGCGATTACGCCAACGACCAGGCCGCGGCGGCCATGGATCGCCCCACCGTCACAGGTGACGCCATCGCGCACTACGAGCGGCTCGCTGCAGGGCAGCAGGCGATCGCGTTCTGCTGCAATGTCGCGCACGCTGAGTCGGTTTGCGCGGCCTTCCAAGTTGCAGGCATCGCTGCCCAGCTACTCCTTGGCAATACCGTCGATCGTGATCAGGTGGTGCAGCAGTTCGGCGCAGGTGCCGTGCAGGTGCTGGTCACCGTCGATGTGGTCTCAGAAGGCTTCGATGTGCCCGCTGCCAGCATCGCCATCCTGCTCCGCCCCACCAAGTCCCTCGGTCTATACCTCCAGCAAGTCGGTCGCGTGCTCCGCCCAGCACCTGGCAAGCAGGCTGCGCTGATCCTCGATCACGTTGGCAA
>RFQY01000305.1 GCA_009924775.1 Paracoccaceae bacterium
TGCTGAGTGTCTTTCTCACGGCTTCTCCAGGGTAAGGACGCGCTCAATCTTCGACCCGTCAGGGCTGGCGATCAGGAGGCGCCACGGGTGAGGCATGGCGAACACGCGCCACGCTTCCGGGGGCGTGCTGTGGCGGGTAGGGTGGCTGCTGTCAATCAGGCGGCCCTCTATCGCCGCCTCCAGGGTATCGGCCTGCTCACCGGAGAAGGTGGCGCAGCCCCAGGCATCGCCCTTGTAGCCCGTCACCCAGATGTGCAGGTCGTTGCTGGTGCCAGGGCGGCGCGCTTCCCAGACTCGTTGCAGCCCGAAGGAGCGGAGGATGTTGTCGGCGATCTTGCGGTTCATGGTGTCTCCGGTTGTTGATACCCGCCGCTGGCATCGAGCCAGCGTGCATCCGCTGCGGCAGGTGGGGGTTCTGTTAGGCGCGGCAGGCAGCGCACTGGCAGGCGGCGGCAGCACTCGCGGCCTGCACCGCAGACTCCCGGATGTTGCGGAGCGGAGGCCCGTTCTGACCGACAAAGTTCAGCCGAGCAAAGTCGGTGGCGCGGGTGACAGCGTACTTGGCGACCGGGCAGGAGGTAGCAGCGTTGACGGTGGACTCGGCGAGGGCGGGGAGGGCGGCCAGCGGCTTCTTGATCATCTGGTACTCCGGAGGGCGCTTGGTTGACCTCGCCCTCACACCATCTATATAGTCGCATACCGGTATAGCGTCAAGCGGTATCGCGCACCTGGGAGAAGATTTCTTTCAGCACGCGCTCGCCCATGCCCACATGCACCGCGTTCCCGATCTGCTTGATCTGGTCTGCCCTGGTGCCGCAGAGCAGGTAGTCCGGGGGGAACCCCTGGAGTGACAGCAGCTCGGGGATGGAGAGGAAGCGCGCATGGTCGCCGTTGATCACGAGGTAGCGGTCGTGTGTGGTGACCGCGCCGCAGGGCCGGTCAACCGGGTCGGTGCGCGCCTCTGCCCGCTGCGAGCCGTAGTAGGGACAGAGGAACCGGCGCCCGTGCGCAACGCGGCCCGCTTCGATCTGCGCCAGTGTGGTCGCGCCAAACCGCCCCTCGATAGGCTCCCCCGGATCTGACCAGTCGATGACCTCGGCGACGGCGCGGCGCGGGCTGAATAGCGGCTGGACAGGTAGCCGAATCGGTGCGCTGGTGCGCGTCGCGGCGATGTAGACCCGGCGGCGGCGGGCCGCATAGCCGAAGTCAGCGGCGCAGAGGACAGTGTGGGCGATCCGGTAGCCCATGCACTCCAAGTCCATCCTCCAGGCGGGGTATCGATCCCAAAGGAGGAACTCGGCGACATTCTCGACCACCAGCCAATCGGGGCGCCATGCGTCTACGAGGTCGGTGACAGCGTGGGCAGTAGCGCGGGCCTCGTCATGGTGGGCGCGCTCCCGGCCCCGTGCGCGGGTGTGGCCGGTGCAGGAGGGCGACGCGAGAACCAGGTCTGGCGCGGGGCTGACGCGGCGGGGGTCGTAGCCGTGCAGGCTGGCGCAGGTGTGGCGCGTGGTCGGGTGATTGGCCTGGTGCGTCGCAACCGCAGTCGGCCAGTGGTTGACCGCCTCGACCACCTCGATCCCGCACCGGACGGCGGCAGTAGACCAGCCCCCGGCGCCAGCGAACAGATCGACGGCGCGCATTAGGCGCCCGCCAGAACGCGGATCAGCTCGGCGCGGGTGGCGGGATCGCGGGGAACGGAGACGATCCGCCCCCCGTCGAGAGCGCAGGAGAGGGAGAGAACGGCGCGCACCTCAGCGAGCGGGCGACCGCCCTTGACCGCAGCCCCGGCGGCCTGCTTGACCTCGGCGACGGCGCTCGGGAGGATGCTCTGCTCCGGTAGGCCGCCAGAGGCCGCAGGAGGCGATTCTACGCGATCCGTGGCTGGTGGGGTATCCTGGGCAGGGTCGGCGTCCGCTTGGGGCGTGGCGGGCGTCTGGCGGGCTTGGAGCGCGTGTCGGGGCGCGAGGTGCTGGCGCGCCCACTCGGCGCTGATCCGGTCATGGTCAGATCCGGGGAGGCCGGGGTGGGGGGCCGCCTTGACCACCCGCGCCACGCCCTCGGACATGCTCAGCCAGTAGTCGAGGCCGTAGCCGAGGGTGTCGATCCCCTGGATGGCCCCGCCGGTCGGGGTCGAGATCG